>NZ_CAIP01000096.1 GCF_000297435.1 Microcystis sp. T1-4
CTGAATACTGATAACTGATAACTGATAACTGATAACTGATAACTGATAACTGATAACTGATAACTGATAACTGATAACTGATAACTGATAACTGATAACTGATAACTGATAACTGATAACTGATAACTGATAACTGATTTAATCTTTATCTTGAAAAAATTGTTGATCGAGATAATTAACTTTAGCATAGGGTTCTAAAGCAGAGAGAATTTGTCGGCCATAACTGCGGGCATTGACACGATTATCGAGGACAGCCACACAACCTTGACACTCCCGGAGAGACTGAACAGATTGCTGAATTTCCCTTACTGCTGTGGGTAAAAGATAGGCACGAAACCAGTCGAGATGTTGTCGTTTATAGTAAGCAATTTTGCCAGCAACAAGAGGATTTTCGGGGGAGGGTAAGGGTAAAGTAGCGATAATTAATAAACTGGGAGTCGGAAATTTTTCTTGATGGGTTTGCCAGAATTGCCAACCACACACCAGAATAGTATTACTATTAATCCCAGTTTTTTCCACTTGCACTCGCGAACCGTAATCGGCTGCGATTTGGGTGGCAATTTGTGCCTTGAGGGGAACATCTTCAATCAGGATTACTATCGGTTGTTCACTGGTATGATTAGCACTAACTAATTCCCGCACTTGCTTTAATAACATCGGTTGAAATTCGGGCGTATTGGGGGCGCTGATGCGATCGGGTAGATATAAATGAATATATTCACTTTCGCGATCGGCTGCAAACTTTAAAGTTAAAATTTCTCCGATACCCTGATTTTGACGGTATAAATTAGCGGATTTTTCGCTATCTAAAAAACTGCCGATTAAAACAAAGGGTTGCTGCTGCCAAATCGGTTTGAAAAAACTAGCCACCTCCAAAGGACTGATTTTTAGGGTAAATTCTTCTCGATCTCGATCTACTGATGTCCAGAGGAGATAATTATGCTCGGGGATTTTGGCCGCTAAAAGTTGCCAAACAGAATCAGTGGTTAAGTCTTGATCCAAGCGTTGCAGGAGAGCAATTATATATTCTTTTTCTTTGGCATCAATAAGATAGCAATTATAGGGATTTATTGGATGACCAAGAATACTTTGGCTAAGTTGTGCTTTAATTAAGTCTATAAACTCTCTATGCTGGGGATATGCTGACCCTAAAGCGAACCATTGTTCGGGAGTAATGGTGACGGTGAGATAATCTACTAGACAAGTTTCTAAATCTTCGGCTCGATCGATTATCGTGGGGATATTCTGGGGAAAATGACCGAGATTGCCCAATTTATCCTCTAACCATTGTTGGGGTGTGGTGAGGAGTAAACCGGTAAAATTAGCGGGAAAGCGATCGCTTTTGAGGATATCTCGTTGAGTTTGTAACCATGCTTGCAGATGGGGGATTTCCACTTCTAAAAGTAGGTTTACTTCCGACTCTGGAGCAACAATCAGAACAGGTGTATTACCTAAAAGAGCCGGGGTGAGATAACTGAGACAATAACGGGACAGAGTCGTTCCAGTTTGCATGAGAGAGGAACGTTTTAAGCGTAAAGCTCTAGCCACCAGTCGCCCCATAGTGAGATGATGAGACCAGTAAAAGCGCCCTTGTTCCCGTAAAAAAGCGCGTAGGGAAGAATGAACCGCCGCTTCTAATAAAACCATCTCATCTCAGTTATTGGTTATCAGTGATCGATCATAGCCTTGATTTTGCCACTGATTGCACTGGGATAGTCCTGAAGGGGTGATTGAGACCATTTTTCAAGAGTAATGGCAGAGATGGTTAATTGCCCTCATCCCCAGGGGTGAGGGTGCAAGAGTGCCTCATCTCCACAAACAATTTAAATTCGCGGGCAGCTTAGGATTTTTTACCAAGGAGAGATAGTAAAATACCGATGGCACCGATACCGAAAATACCCAGTTTCATCGATGGTTCGGGGATGGGAGTGGTAGTGATCTTAAATCCACTGGTGATAAACATTCCGAAAACGTTATCATCATCACTGGGATTCCGTGTTGCTAAACTGAGGAAAGTATCTCCTGGCAAGATGAAAGGAGTAGTATTGGCACTGTTACCAAGAGCAAGGTTATAGTATTCGTCGTCTGGATTAGTGCCACTAGGTCGAGCGGTTGGATCTACGTTAGCAGGATTATCACCTATCCCCCCAACAGTGATCAAGTTTCCATTGTCTGAGTTTTCCCCGCTCGTGCGGTCATCTGCCCCCCCTGCGCTCCTAGTTAAACGTCGATTATTAGTTGAATTAGTAGTTACGTCAACCACAGTGACTTGATGCTGACCCATGACTGGCTGTTTGCTAAAACTAGAAGCGAGTGAAACCAGAAAAACTCCTCCAATGTAAGGATTAGCAAAATTAAACCGAATTGTATCTCCCCCGGTGGAAAGTTCTCCGTCTAGGATAACCGAGGTAAAGCCTTGGGTAGAAGAATTGCTATAGGCAACGACAAGAGCTGCACCATCGTTTTGTCCATTCTCAGTGATACTAAAGTCTTGTAATCCTTCCTTAAAAGAAGAAGCGATGATACTGGTGACATCCCAACGGGCGGTGGTGGCTGGGTTGCTATTCGGACCAAGAATAGTTGCTGAACTCAAGGGAAGTGTATTCCCATTAAAAGTTACTCCGTAAACTGGGTTATCCCAGACGGAGGCGGCATAAAGATAAGCTTTCTGAATTGTAGAATTTGCTGGTATATCGGCTTGGATAATTCCAGTATTAGTTGTACTGCCAAAACCGTCAATAGAAAGGGCAGCGTTGGAAATGACTTCTCGTACCAGCAAACTAGCGGAAGCGGGGGCAATGTTTAGGCAAAGTCCAACAGTAATCCCCAGGGGTAGCAATGAATAAGCAAGTTTTTTCATGATAGGCAGTTGGCAATTTTTTTCAAGTTATAGTTGGTATGTCCATTAATAGTCTGTTTAAGTCACAGTGCTTTATTACAGCCGAAATACCTAATTAAATAGCAAGGATCAGAAGGCCGTAAATTGCATTTCCTACTAATACTATTTTTCAAAAGTAATGGCAGAGATGGTTGGTTATACTCACCCCAAAAATTTCGCCCAGAACTTGGTTTTTGGCGGTTTTTGAAACAGAATGAGAGTTTCTAGCTTAAGATTTTGTTCACTTAGGATAGACATAGCGTGCTAACACATCTTAAAAAAATTGGACATAAAAGATCACCTTTGCCATTAGCTTCGACAAATCTCAACACAGTCTCGATGAGAGGCGGTAAGCAATGGCAACAATGTAATTTACTTCGATTATGATGGTATAGCCTTTATATAAATATTTGTGTGATTTCAAGCAGTCAAGGAAGTATTTAAAGACACAAGTAAGCTAAGGCACAGGTAAGTAGTCGTGCAAAATTAATTTCTTAGTCGAGATAGGAGACAGGAGACAGGAGATGGGAGACAGCCATCAGGGATCAGATTTGAGTTTTCAGTTCATTGTTTACTGGTCACTGAAAAAGCGTTCGGCTGACGGCTTAGATGTGTAATTAATTTTGCTTAGGTACTTAACACCAAATCTGTTTTTAATAATATGATTAACTCCCAATCGAACTTTAAAAACCCGCTCCCTGCTCCGGCGCTCCCCACTCTCCTATACCTTTTCCACAGGATTTAGTATCATTAGTCAGCGCAACCAAAAGTTTTAATTGCGAAGGGACAGAACCCTGACAGGGGCTGTATTATAGAGGGCATGGAAATTAACGACCCACTAGAACGCCAGAACTATTCGCTCAAATTAGTTCTCCCAGAGAACCAACTTGAGCCACATTGCACACTTTTGTCTTTTTGTCAAATTTTATGTTAAGAAAGATGTCACCAATGGATAGGCCTGCCACGAATAGGGCTAAATGGTATTGGTATTGATATTTTGAGCTTATGCTGTCCCATCTGCTTTTTACTTGCGACTTGGTGTGAGATGATCTAGAAATGTCTATTTTATGAGAAGGATAAAGAAAAGTAATGGCAGAAATTCAGTTTTCCAGGGGACTAAAAGAACCGGTTGTTCCCAATATCCGCTTAAGTCGCACTAAAACGGGAGAGAAGGGATCGGCAGAATTTTATTTTGAGCAACCGACTATCCTGGGAGATCAACAAACCGAGGAAATAACGGGGATGTATCTTATCGATGAGGAAGGAGAAATCGTCACCACGAAAGTAGAAGGCAAATTCATCAACGGTAAACCCATGGCGATCAAAGCTACGGTTATTTTTAATTCTCCCGCAGAGTGGGATCGTTTTATGCGTTTCATGGAACGTTACGGTAGCGAAAACGGTCTCGAATTTACTAAATCTTCCTGATACCATTTTTCTAAAGTAATGGCAGAGATGGTTAATTTCCCTCAACCCTTGCCCCCCACCCCCCCGACATCGGGGGGCAAGAAAGGAGTAGAATGTCTGCCACGAATAAAGAAAAATGGTATGATTTGGCCTTTATCTTCCAGCAATACGTCAAAAAACCCGCATTCAGAAGAGATGCGGGTAGAGGTGAAAAATCAGAGGAAAAACCTATTTAACTCCCAACAGTTCCACATCGAAAAGTAAAGTCGCGTTGGGAGGAATTACCCCACCGGCACCCCGCGCACCATAACCCAATTCTGGGGGGATAATTAAGGTACGCTGCCCACCGACTTTCATCGATGCGACTCCCTCATCCCATCCTTTGATCACTTGACCCACTCCAATGGTAAAGGTAAAAGGTTGATTGCGATCCTTGGAACTATCGAATTTTTTGCCGTCTGTCAGGGTTCCCGTGTAGTGAACAGTCACTTTTTGACCTTTTTGGGGACTTTCTCCAGTTCCTTCCACGATATCGATGTATTTTAGTCCCGAATCGGTGGTAACTGCTTGATCTAAATCCATGGAGATGATTTCCTTATTAATAGTTTGAGTGATAGCGGGTGGATCGATTTCTGCGGCGATCGCATTGGCTTTTTCCCCTCCACCAAAGAGTGAAGCAACGATTAAAAATAAGCCACAAACCGCAATGATAGCAAAACTGAGCAAGATTTCGCGCATTGATTTCATAGTTCCCTAACGCCAGAGTTTATTCTCTAAGTCTCTCACCTGCCGTTCTAATCTATCAATCCTTCCCCGCAGTTCGTCCATTTCCGATTGTCGGGGAACCCCTAAATCCTGCAAGATATTGCGGATATAGCGTTCTAAGTTATTCTCGAAGCTCCCTTGTTCAGACTTCATCTGTGTCATCAGATCATCGACAAAGTTTTTAGCCTGATCGGAATTGATTTTACCGTCTTTTACTAATTCATCGCTCACTTCTTTGATCTTTTCTGCCACCATGGAAGTAGTACCAATACCCATCAGCAGCAGTTGTTTAATCCAGTCGCTATTATCCATTGTTTTCACACTTTTCAAGGAGACGGGGATAAAAATATCCCTATTCCATTATGGACTTTTGCGGCGGTAACGGCAGAGCGATCGAGCAGATAACCCGCCAAGGCTATCCCAGTCGAACTACCCCCATCTAGGTTTAAACCGTCCTTTGCCGCCATTAACAGCAAAATTCGGGCTAATTCGCCTAAAGTTGCCCCCCTTCCCCCGACACGATTATGGATAGCAACTAGCAAAATTTTTCCTTCTCGGCTAACTGCGATCGCACTGCGGGAAGCTTGTTGATTTTGGAATGCCGGACTAAATTTTTCGGCATTTCCATCTAAAACTATGCGTCCATTCTGCAATAATAGGGGGCCAGCACCTAAAATCTGGGGATAATCAGCAAAATCTCTCGGTAGGGTGACGCTATCGAGGTTGACTGTCTCACCAATCTTTAAATTAATATCTGTCTTTCGGCAGATGACTAAATAGCCATTTTCCGGTATGTCTATACTATCCTGTGGCAAAAGATTATTTAATTTCTCCGTTATGCGATCGCCTTGCACGACTAACCCGGTTTCCCGCTCGGTGAGGGGATGATAATTACTTCCCCAATCGCGAGTATAACGACTGCAGCCGGCTGCTACAAAGGCACTATTTAAATGGGTTAGGGGAAAACGTTGTCCGGTGGCAGTAATGAGAGTTTCCTCTAAACTAAGGCGATCGATCCTGATTTTACCACGATTATCCCATGCGATCGCTCCTCGGTTTAAAATTGGTCCAGATAACCATTTGCCATCCACACGAATTGCTCCCAAAGGTAACTGATTATTACGATTAAAAAAGCCGCCATTAATCATCGCTACCGCATTACTTTCGCTATTAATCGTGATCAGGGGATTAGTGCCGCGCATTGAGGTGGAATTAGCGGTAATTGGTTTAATAGTTATCTGAGGATTTCTAGGATCGATTTCTAACCAAGTCACGGGAAACCAATCTTTGTCTAACTGGATATATTTTTGATTCCAGATTAACCCTGGTTGCCAAACAATGCGCTTTTCATCCATAGCATCGGGACGAGAATCAATGATAATTCGGGGAGGATTATCCACACTGCTGATCTGTAATCCGTAGGCAGTGGGAAGGTTAATTTTTAAACGACTGATCACCCCATTATTTTCTAAGGAAGTGATCTGAGTGGGTAAGTTATTATTGGAGTTGCCTAGATCATCTTCATCGTTATTTTGATTACTGTTGCTGATAGTTTGGGGTTGAAACTTAGAGATAAGCGATTGCTGGGCATTTCCTTCTAGGGTAATCACTGCTTGATTTTTTGCCTGACTAACTTGCCAAAAGGTCGGGCGATCAAGTTGAATAATAATCCGTTGTACTGCTCCATAATTTTCTAGCTGAATATCTTGCATCTGGGCAGCAGGAAAGTTAATAGTTAAACTATCGCCATTAATTGTGGTTGTTGCCCCCATTGTTAGTAAAATATCCGTAACATCCAGCCAGCGATCAGAGTCGATTAAATTAGCCGATAAAGTTTGTAAATTAAACCAGCTTATCGGTTGCTTTTTTGGATCATTTGTGCTAAGAAAATCCATGCCAAATAATTGTCTTGCTCCCGTGTCACCCATGGCGATTCTGGTACTATTTGCTGCTGTCCACTGTCGCCAAGAAACGGGCAAAGAACGACCATTAAGAATAATTTTTTTTCCCTGTTGCTGGGTTGATAAATCCCTAGCAGCTAAAGTTATTGGTGATCTGTGATCGGCTAAAGATATAGCTGGACTGCCAAGAATTATCAAGGAAGTTACCGTTAAACAGATAGATGATAAATTCAGATAATTTAACTTCATAAATATCTCCCTAAATCACCTTGTTTAAGGGGAAATTTGAGGATTTATATCCTTGGCAAGAGAGGCTAGAAGGGACTATATTTTTTTGATCGATAACCTCTAATAATTCTTCAGGTGTTACTACCATCGGTTTAGAGTTATATAGATAACTAGAGGCTTTTTTAAGTTTTTGATCATAGGTAACTAAATAATCACAATTAGCGGCACTACTTAAAATTAAAACATCATTCGAGTGTACCAAAATATTGCGAATATCTCTAGCATTTTGCCAATATTGATCAAGTTTTACTAAATCAAAATCCAAGATAGTCACCTTTTCTTGAATCCGATCGACTATTTCAGGATGATTACGAACTTCTGCCAAAAATAATAACTCTTGTAAAACGATCGCATTAATAGCAAGACAAACGCGATCGAGTATTTCTCGATCAAATAAATGCACACTGGCAAGATCTCCTCGTAGATAAGAAATCAAAACATCAGTATCTAAAAAAACTAGAGGCTTCTCCATTGATTTTCTTCTCCTTGATGATAAAGAGCAATGATTTTTTCCGTGACTTCTGTAATAGTGAGATGATCGGTATTAACTTCGATCGCATCTGCGGCTTTTCGCAGGGGTGCTAGGGAGCGATTACTATCCAAATAATCCCTTTTTTCAATCTCTTGGGTTAATTCTGCGAGACTAATCCCACCATTTCCCTGCGCTTCTAAGTCTTTTAATCTCCTTCTGGCTCTTTCTTCGGGTGTCGCTGTCAAGAAAATCTTTAATTCCGCTTCTGGGAAAACATTAGTACCAATATCCCGACCTTCCACAACTATTCCCCCCGACATTCCCATCTGTCTTTGCAGGGTGACTAACTGCTGTCGCACCGCTTTTTGAGCGGCAATTCTGGACACTTGCGAGGTAATTGCGGGAGAGCGAATCTCTAAAGTCACATCCTGCCCATTAATCTTCACTATAGTCACATTTTCGGGGCTATCGGCGGGGATTATTTCTATCTTCGCTAAAGATAATAACTCGGCGATGGCCGCTTCTGCGGACAAATCCAGACCAGAATTCACCACCAACCATGTCACCGCGCGATACATCGCACCGGTATCGAGATAGGTTAACCCCAATTTTTCCGCTACTAAGCGCGTTACCGTCGATTTTCCCGCTCCAGCAGGTCCATCAATAGCGATAACTGCCCGACGTTGACGCAAGATAATATTATCAATTAAACGGGTTTGACCGATCGATCCAGCGATCGCTAATAAGCCCCCTGTCTCGATCTGCTCGATCGGTTGTAAACTCTGGGGATGGACTAAATCCAGATACTGAGGGCGAAATTCTGGCACTCTGTCGAGATTTTTTTGCACAATAGCCAGTAGTTTTTCCCTTTGTCTTTCCCCTAAACGAAAACTTTCGAGGGCTAATTGCAAACTTTGGGCGATAATTGTCGCTTTTTCCCTTTCTGTGGCCGATAGATACTGATTGCGAGAACTAACTGCTAATCCCGATGTTTCTCGCACTGTAGCACAAGCGCGAATCTCGATCGCTAAATTTAAATCCCTGACTAATTGCCGGATAATCGCTAACTGTTGGGCATCCTTTTCGCCAAAATAGGCGATCGTCGGTGCAATAATATTAAACAACCGCGTGACAATTGTGGCTACTCCCTGAAAATGTCCCGGACGAAAAGCACCACATAACCCGCTAGTCAGAGAAATCGGGGGAACAACTGCGGTTATCTCCTCAGAATTACCAATTCCTAAAGTTTCCGCACTGGGAGCAAAAATAGCAGCAACTCCCAAAGATTCACACAATTGGCGATCGCTGTCAAGGCTGCGGGGATAGCGAGAAAAATCCTCTGTGGGGCCAAATTGTAGAGGATTAACAAAAATACTGACCACAGTTACCTCCGCTTCCGTCACCGCGCGTCGAATTAGACTAGCATGACCTTTATGGAGAGCGCCCATGGTTGGCACGAGGGCAATACTGTGATCATGGCGATAATCAGCCAAAAAAGTGCGTAAACCGGGGATTGTTGTGAATATTTGCACAGGGTTCACTCCTTTAATAGCCTATTCCACTACTATTCGCCAGGGGATGCTGCCCGATGATCAATTCGGATGCTTCCGGGGAATCGGCTTTAAATAATAACATCCCATCGCCTCTTTCTGTCCAATAACTCGTTTTTGTCTCCTGTCGGCTCTCTTGGGTTTGGTGGGTAAAATGTATTTTATAAGATATATTCCCGCCAGCGAGCGACTGGAACGAACCACAAAGACACAAAGGACACAAAGATTGATCGGTTCTATATAAGTAGGTGGGTGGAATTAAATATAAAATGAACGTAGGTTGGGTTGAAGCATGAAACCCAACGCCCGCATGGGTTACGCTACCGCTAACCCATCCTACAAATAATTGTGCCTACCTACTTAAGTTAAACTGATCACACAAAGAATAAGAGAGGCTCCTGTGCTGTCTCGGTTGACCGCTGCATATATGCTTGTTTAACAAACTGGGGCATAATTTTTTTCAGGACAATGACTGGTGAGCAGCCCGACAATTATATAGATTAATGGCAAAAAAGACTTGACAAAATCCCTCGATTTGACCTATACTTTCTAGTATAATGGGAATCCGTGCCGAAATATATATAAGCCTTTTTGCTTCCGCTATAAGTTTGTCCGAGAAGCAATCGAGAAAACCATAAACGGGTCATTGGAGGAGCCTTATGCCAGAATCTAGATCTGAGATTATTTCAGTTAAAGTTAAAGAAAATGTCACCATGTTAGTGGAAGCGAGAAGTTTCGGTGGTGAACGGGAAGTATCCGATCAAATATTTGACTTTCAAAGTGTCGCTGATACAATTGAGGCAGTTACTGAATCGATCGCTGCTACGATAAGTAAAGTGCAGCCCAAAAAGGCTACCGTAGAATTTGGGGTAGAAGTCAGGGTAAAATCCGGTAAACTAACCGCTTTAATTGTGGAAGGTGAAGGAAAGGGAAATTTAAAAATTACTCTGGAATGGGGAGGATAAATTGATTAAATGCTTACCCCGGAATCTCTACCTCCGTACACTGTCAGGTTAAAGTTAATCTATGGGTCAGGAACAGGCTTTTTTGTGGGACAAGGGTTAATTTTGACCTGTCTTCATGTGGTGAAAGATGCGCGGGATAATCGCGAGACTATCGAGATAATTTGGCAAGGTCAAATTTCTATGGCTAAAATTATCAACTTACCGAATCTAGATGGGATCGATCTGGCTCTTTTACAATTAAACTCGTCTTTAGATCACAAATATGTCGATTTTGATCACGATTTACAATTAACAGATAAATTATACACTTTCGGCTATACCAACGATTATCCGAACGGTGATCCTAGTGACTTTGAGTATATAGGTTTAACGGGGGATGAAAACCCCTTAATCAAGTTTAAATTAGGGCAAGTACAACCCGGTTTTAGTGGTTCACCTCTGTTAAATTTACGCACGGGGAAAGTGTGCGGAGTGGTGAATAAAACCAGAGATGAGTACAGTGATTTAGGAGGAAGAGCGATTCCAGTTCAGACTATTTTTAAATATTTTCCGCAATTACAACCCCAAAAAAATGCCCATAATCCTTTTAAACCCACTTCCGGAGGTATTAAAGAAATTCAGCAGATTTTTGGCCGAGAACAAGAAATTAAAGATATTTTTGAGGTTTTAAATTCCGGCAGTAGTGCTGCTATTATCGGGGAAAGGGGAACGGGAAAAACCACCCTGCTTTGGGGAATTTACCATCAAGCAAGGGAGTATTTACTTAGTCATCGACAACCCTTGTATTTAAACTTAGAAGGATTAGCAGGAGATAAGGATTTTTATTATGAATTATGTCATCAGATTGGTATAGCTGCGAATTACGATAAACCGCTCAAAGGAACTAGATTAACTAGGGAATTAGAAAAACATAAAATCCTGTTATTATTGGATGTGGTAGATAATATGACTCAAAAATATTTCAGCTATCAGCTTAGAAGTCAATTAAGAGAGTTAGCTAATCGTCCCGATCCACCTTTAAGATTAGTAGTAGCGGCTAATCGTTCCCTTGATGTTTTATTTCCTGATAACAAAGGAGGTGATTCACCTTTCGAGGGAATTTGTCAACAATTTCCGATTAAATTATGGGATGAAGCTAAAATTAAAGAGTTTATTAGTCATCGTCTAAGTCAAACTGGAGTGACTTTTACTGAGGAGGAAATAAGTTCTCTTGTTAGGCAAAGTCAAGGAAAGCCGCGAGAGGTGATGCAAAATTGTTTTAAACTTTATCAAACCAAAGTCAATAACTCAGCATCCCGAACTTAGGTTATAACTAAACAATAAGTTGATTTAATTTTGGGTTTGATCCTACCTTGATAAGGGGGTTTGATCCCCCCTGCCCCCCTTGATAAGGGGGGTTTGATCCTACCTTGATAAGGGGGGTTTGATCCCCCCTGCCCCCCTTGATAAGGGGGGTTTGATCCTACCTTGAGTAACACCTAACTACTTAATAAACCATCACCGGGTAAATAGCTAGAGATAGAAATTATGAAGGAAAGCACCGTCCCCAGAATTAATCTCGCTCCTAAACTCAAACGCGATTTATCTTTATGGAATCCCTTTGATTATCTTTTGCTGTTGTACTGGGTGTTTTATTTTCCCCAAGCAGTGCGCTGGTATGTGGAAACGAGAGGCGGCGGCGATAAATTAACAGAACAGAAAACATGGCGCGATAGAATGCAATTTCTCTGCAACCATCCCGTACAATTGCGTCTAGGGATTCAGGGTCTTCTCTTAACTGTAATTACCCCTCTCATTATCTGTAGCATAGCGGCAAATTTAGGACTTTCTGTTAATTGGGTGGGCGTGGTGTACGGCGTGGTGTTGGGCGTGGTGTTGGGCGTGGTGTCCGGCGTGGTGTCCGGCGTGGTGTACGGCGTGGTGTTCGGCGTGGTGTTCGGCGTGGTCTTTATATTCGCCTTTTTCCGTCTTGATAATTGGCTAATCGGGCTTTTGGCCGGTCCCCAAGGGCGACTTTTTCCCCGTATTACCCTTCTACCGCTGCCGGGGTTAACCTCGACTCTACAACAATGGTTACAGCAAGACTGGGAAACGGCTATTAATAACCTCAATCAATACTTTCGGTACAGCTGCCAGTTTATTCCTGTCCTTGTCGCCGTTAACCGCGTTTTATCGCAATTCCCAGAGGCAGAAATTATCTATCGCGTCTCCCGTCTGGCAGAAAATCCCTCCGATTGGCAATTGTTAAAATATGCGTCGGCGAAACTGTTTTCTTTTCCTGACAGCAAAATCCGTCTCGATACCCCTGCTCGCGCCGCCGCCGCCGGTTTTTGGTATCTTCACCAACAGGACACCGAAAAAGCCGAAAAAGCCTTTGCTGTGGTACGTTCCCTCGCCTACGGGGAAGAAATGTATAGCCTCGCCCAAACTTTACACCGATTTAGTCTGGCAGCAACTCCCGATAGTATCGCTTCCCTGGAGGTTGCCCCCATTGCCGCAGAACCGTCATTACGTCCGCAAACTTGGCAAGCTATCAGCAGTTTAAATCGAGTTATCACAGAAATGGCTTTAGTCCAGAGAAGTTACTCCCAACAGACCAGATCCCTCGCTCTTAATCGGATTATCGGGGAATTAAGGGATATAACCGACCAACAGGCGGCTACTTTACCCCAAGCAGAAAAAGAATTAATCCTTTCTATCGCCGAAAAATGGGCAGAAATTAGCACATCCATCGCGGGAACGGTGGGAACGGTAACTATTACCCAACCGATTCCTAATCCCTACATTATCGGTGATCCGGTGATCGGTCAACGCTTTGTTGGTCGTGAGGATATCCTGCGGGAACTTCAGTCAATGTGGTCGGGAGATAACCTATCCTCCGTGGTTCTCTATGGTCATCGTCGCATGGGTAAAACTTCGATTCTACGCAATCTGGAGGCATATCTTCCACCAAATGTCTCGGTTATCTACATTAATTTACAGCGCTTGGCCACAGTAACCAGCCTAGCCGAAGTTCTCCTGACTATGGCTGAGGAAATCGCCCAAACTTTGGCAATTGATGCCCCAGAAGAGGAAAAAATCTCCCAACATCCAGAAATGTATTTTAATCGTTATTTAGACCGTCTGATGCGCCAGATTCTGCCGGAAAAAGCTAAAACCGGTTTAATTATTGCCCTCGATGAGTTCGAGATAATTGAGGATTTAATCGAAGCGAATACCCTCCCCCCGAATTTCCTCGGCTATCTGCGTTCCCTTGTCCAGAGTAGTCCGCGTCTAGCTTTTGTTTTTGCCGGATTACATACCCTAGAGGAGATGACTGCCGATTATTTTCATCCTTTTTTTGGCAGTGTTTACCCGATTCCAGTTAGTTTCCTCTCTCCTGAATCTACTCGCGTTATCCTCGCTAATCCCGTTGGGGAAGACGAGGATTTTCCCCTAGACTATACCCCATCCGCTTTGGACAAAATTTATCAACTTACCCACGGTCAACCCTATTTAGTACAAATGATCGGCTTTCATCTGGTACGTTTTTATAATAAACAGGTCTTTGAGTTGCAACGTCCCCAAGATATTCGTTTTCAGGTGGAAGATGTGGAAAAAGCCATCGATGCTGAGTTTTTCCAAAGGGGGAATTATTATTTTACGGGTGTCTGGAAACAGGCTAAACAAGATGCGGCCGGACAACAGGAGATTTTAATAGTTCTTTCTCCCCATCTGCAAGGATTAACCCGGGGAGATTTACTGTCCAGCACCGGACTAACTGCCACAACTCTCGACTGGGCCCTAAAAACCCTTGAAAATCATCATGTCATCGAATGCCAAGACTGCCGTTATCGGATTGCTGTGGAATTATTCCGTCGTTGGGTATCGGAAACGAAACAAGAAACAATGACCTAAATTCTTTTGTTATATTTTTGGCTAATATCTCAACCCAGAATGGGGCTTGCTTAATAAATGTGAAATGTAGGCAAGGTAAGGGTTTTGGTGGCTTGTCTTGCGAAACAGGTGCAAGGAGAGAATCGTGCTTCAAAACCTTGCGTCTTCATCGGCCCGCGTCCTGTAGGGGCGAAGCATTCGGGCAATAACCTATCACTGAAACCGTAGATTTTCTATCCGAATGCTTCGCCCGTACCTTTTCAGCAAACCCAAAATAGGGGGTTACAGGGCAGCACGGATTCCCACTATAACAAAATATTAGAGCAAATCTGGAAATTTGTCAAGGCCTTGGCAATTTTCCGATTAAAATTGTTTGTTGAGATGGGGTCAGGGACAAGACCCGCCCGGCTCCGACGAAAAACTTTAGTATAATCAAGAACACTGAGTATTTATTAGCTTTTCTGTCTAAGATTGATGTTAAAGGCTGTTCTGTTCGATTTTAATGGGGTGATCATCAATGATGAACCGATCCATCAAGAGTTAATCAATGAAATCTTGCTCGGGGAAAATTTGCTGCCCCTAGGGTCGGAATTTGCGGAGTTATGTCTGGGAAGAAGCGATCGCGTCTGTTTGCGTAATGTTCTCACCCGTCGCGGTCGTCAAGTGACCGAGGAGTATCTGACTAAGTTAATTAACAAAAAAACCAGTTTATACCGAGAAAGATTAGAAAAATTAGAGAAACTTCCTATTTATGAAGAGATATACTCTTTTTTAAAACGGGTTAAGGCCAGGGATCTACAAATCGGTTTGGTGACGGGAGCAATACGCTCGGAAGTAGAATCGATCTTGCAACAGACGGGCCTTGGGGATTACTTTAGTGTCATTGTCACCGGGGATGAGATTAGCACCAGTAAACCTCAACCGGATGGTTATTTACTGGCCGTGGAAAGATTCAATCGTTGGAATTTTAATCTACAGTTGCAACCCTGGGAATGTCTGGTGATTGAAGATACTTTTGCTGGTTGCGAAGCGGCAAAAAGAGCGGGAATGCAGGTGGTGGGAATCGCTCATACCTACCCCTTCCATTTTATGCAGAGAGTGTCCAACTGGGCGATCGATAATTTCTCCCAACTAGACCTCGATCGCGTGGAAGCAACTTTTAGCCAAATCGGGGATACAAGGGAGCGATCGGGATTTTTAGGCAATCTATGACCATCTAGGGGCGATTAACAAGCTGAAAATCCCTACTTGTAAAAATCGGCAATTCGTGTTATGCTAACGAAAGTGCTAAGAAAATGCGGGTGTAGTTTAGTGGTAAAACCCTAGCCTTCCAAGCTAATGATAGGGGTTCGATTCCCCTCACCCGCTTAAGTTGTTGTGCAGTCACACATTATCTGTCGTCTGATGGATAAGGGTTTTCGGCTATTGTAGTAGATATGTATGGGAGAAGTTCAGTGAGTAACGCACAGAAAACGGGTTTCTCGGAGAAACCCGTTTTCTACTCATGCAAAAGGCAAAACGGAGTTTGGTTCTCACAAGATATCTATAATCTTAGAGGAGTTGGAAGTATTGGAAAAATTTTGAGCCGGTTGGACTAGGATAGTGAAAGAATACCGAGAGGACGTGAGCATGACACCAACAACCACGAAAACGCTCTACGATACCGATTTCGCTCTCTGGATCGACGAAACAGTAGATCGATTAAAAGCCGGAGATTTCGCTGCGATCGATCTGGACAATTTAATCGAGGAGGTGGAATCCTTGGGAATTAGTCAGCGTAAATCGGTTCATAGTTTTCTGGTTCGTTTACTGGAGCATCTCTTAAAACGGTGTTATGTCGCTCTCCCGGATTGTTATCGGGGATGGGAGGTCGAGATCCGGAATTTTCGCAACGAGTTAAAAAAAGAGTTTAAATACTCACCGAGTTTAAAAAGCTTTCTAGTCGAGATCTTTGGGGAATCCTACGGGGAAGCTTTAGAGTCGGTGCGCGAGGATTATCCTGATACCAGTTTTCCTGATGTTTGTCCTTTTGCGAAGGATTTGGATACTCTGTTAACTGAAAAGTTTTGGCCAGAGAGGAAATAACTATACTGAAAAACCTAATCACTGGATCAGACTTACCGAACCACTCGCAAAGACAAAAAAATCTCAATGGATAAAACCCCACACCCTAACCCCACCAACAAACTTTTTCAGCAGACCCTACATTATAGGTCTAATAAAGTTGTTAAGTATTGCCGTTATCGATCGAGATCGGGTTAGCTTGGAGATAGCAGTGAGCATTCAGCTTTAAACACTTAAGAACTGCTAACCGAATCATTGATAAGGGGGTTTTTTCATGGCTTTTAGCCGTTCTAGCGGTATTTTGCTTCATCCCACCAGTCACCCCGGCCGTTACGGGATTGGAGAACTAGGTAGGGAAGCCTATCAATTTATCGATTTTTTGGCTCAAAGTGGTCAAAAACTCTGGCAAATTCTCCCTTTAGGCCCCACAGGGTACGGTAACTCTCCCTACATGAGTTTTAGTGCCATTGCCGGCAATCATCTCCTGATTAGTCTCGATCTTCTTCGAGAAAAAAACCTGCTTAGTGAGGCAGATTTCGAGGATATTCCCGATTTTCCCCTCGATCAAGTGGATTTTGAGCGATTGATCGCTTGGAAAATTCCCCTACTTAGAAAGGCGGCGAGCAATTTTGTCAAGGGTTCTGACACAATTCTTTACAAACAGTTTGCTGGCTTTTGTGCTGGCAATGCTGATTGGTTAGAGGATTACGCCCTATTTATGGCCCTATCCCACGCTTACCAGGGTAAAGCATGGATGGAATGGCCGACAGAAATTCGCGAACGTCATTGGGGTGCGTTGGAAACACCGAAACAGGAGTTACAAGAGGAGATTTTTCTGCACAAATTCCTGCAATTTGAGTTTTTTGAGCAGTGGTTAGCCCTAAAACGCTATGCCAACTCCCTCGGTATCGAGATTATCGGTGATATCCCCATTTATGTCTCCCATAATAGCGCCGATGTCTGGGCAAATCCGCAGGTTTTCCGACTGGATCCCCAAACCGGTAATCCCTTGGAAGTGGCCGGGGTTCCCCCGGATTATTTCTCAGAAACGGGGCAATTATGGGGAAATCCTCTTTATAACTGGGATTATCTCAAAAATACGGGCTTTGACTGGTGGGTACGCCGTTTAAAAGCGGTTCTTTCCCTAGTCGATATCATCCGTATCGATCATTTTCGCGGATTAGAGGCCTATTGGGCGGTGGCTTTCGGCCAGGAAAATGCTATTAATGGTCGTTGGCTCAAGGCCCCGGGTTATGATCTCTTTAATACTATTGGCGCTCGTTTAGGTAAATTGCCGATTATTGCCGAAGATTTGGGCGATATTGACCAAGCAGTTCTAGATTTTCGCGATCACTTTGCCTTCCCGGGGATGAAGATTCTCCACTTTGCTTTTGGGGGTGATGCGGGTAATCCCTATCTTCCTTTCAACGTCGAACGCAACTGTGTGATTTATACCGGCACTCACGATAATAATACTACTGTGGGCTGGTTTCAGGATAACGCCAATGACTACGAAAAAGCGCGACTTTATCAATATCTTGGCGCTCCCAGTGGTCAGGGAGTGGCTTGGGATCTGATTCGACTGGCCTATAGTTCCGTGGCTAATCAGGCGATCGTACCGTTACAGGATGTGTTAAGTTTAGGATCCGATGCGCGTATGAATACCCCCAGTGTCCCAGAAGGCAATTGGTCATGGCGCTATCGTCAGGAAGCTTTAACCGGAGAATATAGTGAGAGATTGCGGGATTTAGTCAATCTTTTTGGCAGAAATCGTTAAATCCCAATCCTTTTGTCGAGACGTTACCCCTAACGTCTCTTTTTGTCCGGTTAATGTGAGGGAGAATTTTTTAGCAATCTTTGCCGGATGCGATCGAGATTTTCTCGACTATTGACAGGTAAATGGGGTAGGGGTAATTCTAAATTGGGCCAATTACTCAAATCATGGCAGGGACAGGATAAACCCGATTGGCCCAGCACTTCAATTGGTACAGGTATAGTACAACGAGCGCAGGGGTGAAATTCCCATTGAGGGGAAAGTAAGTCTTGGATGGTTTGTTGAGTACCTTCTAGGTAACAATCGCCACTTTGAGGATCAAGCATTTTTTGCCAACAATCCTCAAACTCCGACGAATAGCGATCAGCATTGAAAATTGGCAGCGGAAATAGCATAGCTTGGTTTTTGGGACAAATAACTTTTTTTCCCAATTGAAACCAATGGGCGAGATATTTTTTAACGGCGGAGGTGTCTGACATATAGTTAGGTGTGGAGGCTGCCCTGATTATTGCTCTTACCATCAATCCTAGCGTTAACTTCTGGTGTCGGACAGGTCTTAGGATGATTGATGATCGAGTTTAATAATTATTTTAGTAACTGAGCATCTGCAGCTAGATTAATCCCAATAAACTCACCATTAAAGCTTTTTGGGCGTGCATCCGATTTTCCGCTTGCTCCCAGACTTTTGATTGTACACCCTCGATCGCCCCGTCGGTAATTTCTTCGCCCCGGTGAGCAGGTAAACAATGGAGAATAATCGCGTCTTTGTCAGCGTGACTCATTAGCTGTTCGTTGACTTGGTAGGGCTGAAAAACGGGAATTCGGGCATCAGCGAGGCTTTCCTGTCCCATACTCGCCCAGACATCAGTATAAACCACCTGAGAGTCTTTTACAGCAGTAACGGGATCGTCGGTAATTAAGATTTTACTACCGGTTTTCTCGCCAATAGCCTGGGCGCTGGCGACAATTTCCCCATCGGGTTGATAGTTTGCGGGGGAGGCAACCCGCACATTTAACCCCATCAAAGCGCCACCTAGGAGGAGAGAATTAGCGACATTATTACCATCCCCCACATAGGTGAGGTTAATTCCCCGTAAAGTCTGAAAAGTCTCTTGGATAGTCTGTAAATCGGCTAATATCTGGCAGGGATGTTCTAAATCCGTTAAAGCGTTGATAATCGGGATGTGCGAGTAATTGGCAAAAGCTTCTAAATCCTCTTGTTTAAAGGTGCGAACTGCGAGAATATCGAGATAGCGATCGAGTACCCGGGCTGTATCGGCTAAGGGTTCCCCGCGCCCCACTTGGGTTACACTGGGATTAAGATCGATCACCTGTCCCCCTAACTGGTACATGGCGACGGTAAAGGAAACCCGGGTCCGAGTGGAAGCTTTATAAAATAGCAATCCTAATACTTTGTTGCAGCTAGGGTTAAGATTACCAGCTTTAAGCTGTGCCGATAGATTGAGTAGGGCGCTGATTTCTTCGCTACTCATGTCGGTTATTCTTAAAACATCTCGTCCTTTTAAAGTGGCTACCATTGGTTTTTCTCTCGATAAACAGGGGTCTTGATTGGGTTTTATGGCAGTTAGCGATTAGCAAAAATCTTGAGCAAAGACCTTATTATAATCCAGTTTTTTCGTTATTAGGCAATTTTTCCCGAAAATTTTCATTGTGGGGGATGTTAGTCCAGCTAACACCCCCACTTTTTCTGTTAAATTAGGTAGGTGTTAAGTAGTCGTGCAAAATTAATTTCCTAGTGAAGATAGGCAAGAGGCAAGAGACAAGAGGCAAGAGGTGGTTAGATATGTGTAATTAATTTTGCTTAGGTACTTAAAAATTGTCAGATTCCCCCCTTATCAAGGC
>NZ_CAIP01000095.1 GCF_000297435.1 Microcystis sp. T1-4
AGCTATATTTATTTTTTCAGTGTTGCCAAAGGCACGGCGTAGCCGTCCAGTGAACAGTAAACAGTAATCAGTGAACCGATAACCGTTTACTGATCACTGATAACTGATAACTGATAACTGATAACTGATAACTGACTGACTAGATTTGCGAATCCTGTTGTTTATAGAGAGTATAGTAAAGGCCTTTTTTGGCCATTAATTCCTCGTGGGTGCCTTCCTCCGCTACTGTCCCTTTATCCATCATGACAATAATATCGGCGGATTTGATCGAAGCTAGACGATGGGTGATAAAAAAGACCGTATGATCCTTGAAAGCTTCTTTGAGATTCAGACACACTTGCCGTTCGGTGTTATAGTCGAGGGCGCTGGTGGCCTCATCAAGAATGAGAATTTGCGGTCTTTGCAGGACGGAACGAGCGATGGCAACCCGTTGTCGTTGTCCCCCCGATAGGGATGCCCCCCGTTCACCGACGCGGGTATTATAGCCATTGGGCAGGGTCATAATAAATTCGTGGGCCGCCGCTGTTTTCGCTGCCGAGACAATTTCCTCCACAGTAGCATCTGGGTTAGTCAGGGCGATATTTTCCTGTACCGTACCGTCAAATAATAGGGTTTCTTGGGGAACCATGCCGATTTGACGACGCAGGGAATAGAGTTCCACTTTATTGATATCATAGCCATCAATGAGAATCCGTCCCGATTCTGGTTCGTAGAGACGGGCTAATAGTTTAGTGATGGTACTTTTCCCGGCACCACTTTCTCCCACCAAAGCGACAAAAGTACCGGCGGGGAATTCTAAATTGACGTTGTATAGTTGCAGGGCGCCGTGGGGATTGAAGCGGAAAGCGAGGTTTTCGTAGGTGACATGGCCTTTAATTAAGGGCATGGGTATATTTTGGCGATCTAGTTCCGCTTCTTGGGGAGTATCGACGATATCGGCCAATCTTTCCAGGGATAAGCCGGTTTCTTGGAAGTTTTGCCAGAGTTGGGTCAAACGCAGAATCGGCGAGGTAACGTAGGAAGAGATAATCCGGAAGGCGATTAATTGACCGAGAGTGAGTTTTCCGTCTAAAACTAAGGCTGCTCCCACCCACAGCACTAATAAACCCGATAATTGGTTAAAGAAGTGACTAAAGGAACCGGCCAAAGTTGAGGTCATGACCGTTTGAAAACCTTCGGCCACATAGCGAGCATAACGCTCTTGCCACTGCCAACGGGAACGCAATTCGATATTCTGTGCTTTCACGGTTTGGATTCCCGTCATTACCTCCACTAGATAGGATTGGGTTTCGGCGTTTCGTTCCGCTTTTGCTCGCAGTTGTCGCCGCACGATCGGTGCGAAAATAGCTGTGGAGAGAACTAAAATCGGCACGACTCCCAGGGCCCAAACGGTTAGGATCGGGCTATAGATCAACATAACCACGATGTAGATAACCGAGAAAATGGCATCTAATACCACCGTTAGGGCTGTACCTGTTAAAAATTGCCGAATATTCTCTAATTCGTTGATTCTTGTCGAAATTTCCCCCACAGGTCGCCGTTCAAAGTATTTCAGCGGTAAGCGCAGCAGGTGATCGATAATTTCCGAACCGAGGGTCATGTCGATGCGGTTAGTGGTATCGACAAAAAGGGATGTCCTCAAAAAGGTTAAAATTCCCTCAAAAACGGCAATTACTAAGAGGAAAACCCCGAGGGTGTTCAGAGTTTCCGGGCTATTCTGCACGATCACTTTATCGATGATCACCTGAATCATCAAGGGATTGGCTAGGGCAAACAACTGCACGAAGAAAGAAGCGATAAAAACTTCTATTAAGACTCGTTTATGTTTCTTGACAGAGGGCCAAAACCATGATAAGCCAAAACGCTGTTGCTGGGTGTGTTTGGTGGGTTTGAGCAGAATTACTTCCCCTTTTTCGCCCCAAGATTCCAGAAATTCGCTGGTTTTGCGTTTAATTATCCCCCGTTCGGGAACGGCGATCGTGGTTTCCCGTTGATTAATTTCGTAGAGGATAACGATGGTGTCTTGCCAGCGAATTAGGGCAGGAGGGTTGATATTGGGCAAGGAAGTAGCATTTAGGGGTACTAATTGGCTATGGAGTCCCACTACCTCAGCCACAGCCCCACACAGGGGCAGGGAAAGGCTGCCAGTTCTTTGCAGTTGATCCCTTAGTATGCGTTGGATCACGTCCTTGCGAAAGGGGATATTAAAATATTTGCAGATCATCTGAAAACAGGCACTCACCGCCTCTAGTTCCGTTTTTCCCCTGAAAAAAGGATAGGATTTCTGGTTTTTCTGGACAGTTTTTTCAAGGTCGATATCGCTGGTGATGTCGCTTATTCTTCCTTGGGGGATATCCAATACCTGGGTGGGTTTATTTCCCTTGATGACTTGGGTTTCCCAGATATCATCCGTTTCTGTTGCTGCGGCCGCTTCGGTGGCAACTGTCAGGAATTCGTCTAACTGATTGGAGGAAAGACCTAATAAGCGGGCGTTAGTCGGATTATTCTGGGTGATAACTGTGCCGATAGGATAATTATCGGTATTTTCGCTGACTAACCAGAGATAATCATCGTTAATCTGGTTGTAGGACACACAAGCTTTGTTTAAAAGAGCCTGAGCAATTTCTTTCAGGTCCCCCCCACCCCAGGCCTGTTGATTAAGATAGGAGCCTAGGACAGCATAAACTTCAGCGATTGAGGTTTCTTTAAAGAAATGTTCCTTAAATTCGGGGTAATTATTGATTAAATACCAAAAATCCTCTTCTTTTAAGGTTAAACAGATCGTGACTTCCGAAGAAGCGATCACCGTTTCACAGGGACTACCGCGCAGAAGACTAATCCACCCGAATAAATCGGCCGGCTGCAATTTAGCCAAAGTAACCGGCAACGGATTGTTAACCCTAGCATCGTAACCCAAAAGTCTGGCCTCTCCCTGGTAGAGAAGAACGAGGTGAGAGGGTAAGCGGTCGCACTTGAGTATGGCATTGCCCATCTCATAGCGAAAGGGTTGTAATTTCTGGCCCAGAGAACGTCTAACCTCGACGGGCAGGCGATCAAAGGGCTGTACAGTCTCCAGAAAGGCGGTAAAATCTAAAGTGGTGTAACTCATTAGCTAGGCGAAAATTGACTAAGTTGGCAAATAATTAAGCGAAAAGACTGGGTTTACCCAGCTTTGCAAGGGATGCTATATAACCGATACCTGCTCGCTATTGACTGGGGTTGATTCGGAGATAAATTTCACTGTTTGCATTTGAGTCATTAACCATTGTTGGAATAAATCATTGCGTAAGCGTTGACGGGTGGGAGTATCCAGTTCACAGGATAAATATTTTTCTAACCGGACAATCACGACCCATTCTCCCACTTGCGTCGGTGGCCACAGTTGCCCCGGTTTACTTGCTTTGAGAATTTGCCCGATCTGGGGATGGGGGACGCTCAGTTCCACCGGTCCGAGCAGTCCTCCGGTTTCCGCTTCTGATCCTTGGGAATATTTTTTGGCTAGTTCAGCGAAGCTATTTTCTCGATCCTGTATCCGGAAAAATAGTTCCTGGGCAATGCCGAGATTTTTTGTCCGAATCAGCGAATAAACCACCTTATCCAATTGATTTTTGACTTGCAAGAAGTAGGATTCTACTTTGTTATCCCAAGTCTCCTGTTTAAATTTTTCCAATTTAATGTCCCGAAGAATTAGATATTCTAGTTGTTCGGAATCCATCCCGTTTTGTCGTAACCAAGATTTCATTTGTTCATCGTTGGCAATTTGATTATTTTGATAGAAACGGGAATAGGCGGCGTTTCTTTCTTCAGGATTGCAGCTGCTATTGGCGATCGCTTGCTCGATAATTACTTCCCGGATTAACTGCGGTAACATACCATATTTGGTCAAAAGAGGCAAGACCTGTGAGTCGCTAATTTTTTGCTCGCCGATTTCAATAATTGAACTCATAATAAATACATTTTCCCCACAGAAAGGTTTAAAACTATAAACTCTAGAAGCTTCTAAATTTTATTGAGGTGATTATACGTCAAAACAGCGATTTCAAGACACCCCCCCATTTTAATTGTAGTTTTCCCCCATGAAAGCCGAAGATTACAGAAATTAAAGAAATAAGTCGGTTCTCTGGGTGGGGATGGTGAGGGGAAGTAGCTCTGGTCTGGCCGATCGTCCCCCCAAAATCCGGCTCGGAAACCCCTAATTACGCCTCTAATTAACTAGAATAGACTTCTTGCAGAAGTGGGGGAAGGGGGGAAGGGGAAATTTTAACCTTTAACCCTGCCCTTTTCCCTACATTTGCGGAAAAAATTTTTTTTGATTTATGCAAGAGATGTAATGATAGGATATAGGTCTGACTGCCTTGGAGAGGTGGCAGAGTGGTCGATTGCGCTCGACTTGAAATCGAGTAACCAGCAATGGTTCGTGGGTTCAAATCCCACCCTCTCCGTACTCAACCAATCAAATTGGCGCTCAGGTGTCCCGATTGTTGGTAGGGAGGGGAAAATAAAATATACTAGGCTAAAAGGATAATATTGAGGCGATAGCCCCCTGGCATGGTTTTTTGGAAAAGATTGTTTAATAGTTCCGAAGTCACTGCATCACCTGACTATTCGGGAGACTTGGTAGAGGTTGCCCAGAATGACCTCGGACAGACACGAGTGTTTTTTAGTACCGATCGAGAGCTAGACCTATATGAGTTAGAAGAACTTTGTGACTCGGTAGGTTGGGCCCGTCGTCCTTTACGCAAAGTTAAAAAGGCGATCGAATGTAGTTTTTTAGTGGTGTCGATGTGGGAAGTGCGAGGTAATCGTCGTCGTTTAGTGGGTTTTGCTCGTGCCACTTCCGATCACGCTTTTAATGCTACGGTCTGGGATGTGGTGGTTCATCCTAACTATCAAAGTAAAGGCTTTGGTAAAGCCTTAATAAAATTTATGATCAGGAAGTTGCGAGGTGAGGACATCAGTAATATAACTCTTTTCGCCGATCCGCAGGTGGTGGATTTCTATCGTCGTCTCGGTTTTGTTCTCGATCCCGAAGGTATTAAAGGGATGTTTTGGTATCCCGATTAAGAACGCCGCTCTTAGGCTATACTAAAAAAAGAGTTCACTTCGGGATGTAGCGCAGCTTGGTAGCGCGCCTGCTTTGGGAGCAGGATGCCGCAGGTTCAAATCCTGTCATCCCGACTTAAGAGAAAATTCGGAGAAGTAGGAGATTCTTGGGGAATCATCAGGGTTTTTCTCTAGAAAAATTGCCCTGGCCTCCCCATGTCTCCCACTGCTGCTTGTAATATCTCGACCGAGGATTATTCTTCTTCTTCGTAATCCTCCTCGAAATCGTCCTCCTCTCCTTCCTCATCAGCTGCTGACCAGCGATCGCTGATAGGTGGGCGACTAAAGCGACTGCTCCCGCGGGAGGAGAGGAAAGCCATTTCATCATCCTCTAAATCGACCACATCACCCTCAGCGTAGGCGCGAGCGGTTTGATCGTCAAGAATCATATCGCTATCGTCACTACTATCGCCGAAACCGGGACGGGGGGGGAGTCCGATCCCGCCGGGGGCAGCGTAATAGCTACGATTGTTGTAGTTATATTCCTCCTCTGGGGGGGGGTAATCGCCGATCCCCGCCGTGTTTTCGTGGGCATTGAAGCCAGTACCTGCCGGAATCAGACGACCGATAATCACGTTTTCCTTGAGACCGCGTAACCAGTCGGACTTGCCTTCGATCGCCGCTTCGGTGAGAACGCGGGTGGTTTCTTGGAAGGAGGCGGCACTGATAAAGCTATCGGTATTCAAGGAGGCCTTGGTGATTCCCAGTAGTACAGGCGTATATTTAGCCGCCGCCCCGCCGGTGATCGACATGGCTTCGTTGACCGTCTCCACCTGTCGCAGTTCCAACAATTCCCCGGGTAACATACTGGTATCGCCGCCGTCATCGATCCGCACCTTAGAGGTCATCTGACGCACGATCACTTCGATGTGTTTATCGGCAATATCGATTCCCTGGGATTGATAGACCGACTGTACCTGATCAACGAGGAACATCTGGGTTTTTTCTAAGGCCTTCAGGGCTGCTTCGTAACTGCCCAGGCTATCCACATAATAATTAAAGAACACCTCTAAAATCTCGTGGGGATTAGCCTGACCATCGGTTAACGCCTGACCCACATCGATACGCTGATTATCGCTCACCAGAGGATTTTGACTGCCTAAAAGCGGATATTCACTGATCGTGCCGTCATCTTCGACCACCTTAATATCGACAATCTCAGAATCTTGGTACTCCACTTGACAAACTCCCGGTTTGCGTGCTAGGACACAAGCCTCTTTCGGTTTGCGTGCTTCGAGCAGTTCTTCGATTCTGGGTAAACCTTGAATGATATCCCCAGTTTTCGAGCGCTCAAACACCAACAGCACCAAATTATCGCCCCGTTGGACTAAATCCCCCTCATCGATGTGCAGAATGGCCCCCGCCGATACTCGGTAGGGTCGGGCGCTACGCAGACGGATATCATAGCCAGTGGCGGTTTTGTCAACGGCCAACACTTGACCGGAATTGGGGGCTAAAACTCCGGCACCGATCTCGGTTTCGGCGATTACCAGATCCCCGGCCTTGACGGTGGCAGCAACAGAGATCGGGAGAATAAACTCGTCACTGGTACGCACGATTAAAAGACGGCGCACCGCTTCGCTCCCCTTGCGAATCCCGCGAATTTCTCCAGTTTCCTTACACTGGATCTCGGTGCGGGCTACCACTGCCCCCGGTGGAATTTCATCGCCATCTTGGACGAGAACGCGAGTCTGAATATTACCCCCTAAAGGATCACCATCGCTATCCCGACGCAGCACCAGAGATTCCAGAATAACTAACTGTAAACGCTGACAATCGCTGTCCTCAATCGGTTCTAGCTCGATATCAGCCGTCAGATGGGAGACCGATTCTGGTTCTTCGCTAGAAATTTCTAGGACTAATTGGGTGCTGATCAGTTGACAACCCTCGACGGATTTAACTCTTTCCCCGTCTTTAAAGAAGATGCGCTGCACCGATCGCAATTCGATATGCCGTCCCCCTTCTTGGTTAGCGGACCCTTGGGTCGGAGAAGTGGATTGGTCATCGACGGTGAACTCCTGTACTGGTCGCAGTAGTAGCCCCAAACCCTCGTTAGTTTCCACCCATTCCGCTTGCCGTAACTCTTCGATCGTGACTTCGGGAGTCAACTGTGTTCCAGGGTAAATTAACTGTTCTTGGGCAATTCCGGAGGATTCCGGTTCGAGATCCATAAATAACAGCCCCGGTTTGACAATAATCTCCCGGAGGATGTCATTTTTCTGGATCACTTCCACCACACCGCTAGAGTTACAGAAGATGTCTTTAACCACTTCTTCCCCTGCTTCCACATACTGCCCATCTTCCACCTGTAAGAGGGAGATATCTTTATTAACTTCGTGAGTTTCTTCGGGAATCCAGAGGATCGTGCCGCCTTTGGTGATTTCATAACCCTGTTTGCGGCTGCCTTTGGAGACTTCGATATCGACGTATTTAATCATGCCGCCGGTGTGGGTTTGATAGCGATCATCGATTAACTCGGCGACAATGGCATGATTCTGTACTTTTGTCCCCGGAGTGGTTTTCAGCAGGAAGCGTTGACCATCTCCGGTATGAATAATAAATTGTTCCCGACCGGCACTACTTTCTACCTTTACTTCGGCCTGATCCAAAGACACGGAAGCGGTGACGATATCGATTTCCCGGCTATTGGGGGCTAAACGCACCAAACCGCCGTTAGTGGATACCAACTTAGTTTCCGCCAGAACATCCCCCACTTGGACTTGATCGCCGTTACTGACCACGGGTTCGGCCCCTGGGGGCAAGTTATACACTTCTCCGGAGAGAATCCATAGTAATCCCCCCCGTTGGGCGATGCGGGTGGTGTTGCCTTGGCGATCGGTTTTTTCCTCTGGGACTAATTGGGAGAATAGCACCTCGCCGGCTAAGTCACTGGTTACGTCTTTCGTCGCTTTTTCCGTAGATTTTTGGACTTTATCGGAGGTAATTTCCGCTAGTAACTGTTCCTCGCTTACTGTTGCCCCATCGGTGACGAATAGCAGTGAACCAGGAGTCAAAGAGTAGGTGACAGTTTCTTTAGTTTTATCCCTGGGTGTTAATTTAATTTCCCCTGGGGCCTCCACTTGATCCCGTTCATCTCCGTGGCGGGTTCGCACGTTACGGATACTTAACCCCGGCAGAAAACGCACAGTTCCCTCGAAGGGACTCCGCACTTGCCGGGCTACTTCTCCGGTAAATACGCCCCCGGTGTGGAAGGTCCGCATGGTTAACTGAGTCCCCGGTTCCCCGATCGATTGGGCGGCAATAATCCCCACTGCTTCCCCCATATCTACCGGATGACCGTGGGCCAGACTCCAACCGTAACAGGTTTGGCAAACCGAGCGGGCTGCTTCACAGGTTAAGGGGCTGCGGACTTTGATTTTATCGACCAGTTTGCCCAGTTTTTCGGCGGTTTCGTCATCGATAATCTGGTTACGGGTGGCGATCACTTCTCCGTTGACCACCACATCTTCGGCCAGGGAGCGCCCTAATAGGCGATCGCTTAAGGGAATTAACACGCGATCGCCATCGGTCATGGCGGTTAATTCGATGTAACGATTGGTGCCACAATCGGCCTCGCGGACGATGACATCTTGGGACACATCGACGAGACGACGAGTCAAATAACCGGAATCTGCCGTCCGTAGGGCTGTATCAACTAAACCTTTGCGCGCCCCGTAGGAGGAAATAACGTATTCGGTAACGGTCAATCCTTCCCGGAAGTTAGTCTTAATCGGGAGGTCGATAATTTCCCCCTGGGGATTAGCCATTAACCCCCGCATTCCCACTAACTGACGTACTTGGCTCATATTACCCCGCGCTCCGGAGAAAGCCATCATATAGACGGAGTTGAGGGGATCGGTAACTTGGAAGTTGCGAATTACTTCATCTTTAAGCGATTCAGATGTACTATTCCAAGTGTCAATTACTTTTTGGAAGCGTTCCACTTCGGTGATTTCCCCGCGCACATAACGCTGTTCGGTTTGCCGGATTTCCTGTTCGGCACTTTCGATCATCTGTCGTTTAGCCGGCGGTACGGTTAAATCATCCACACTAATGGAAACCCCTGCTTTGGTAGCGAAACGAAAACCGAGGTTTTTCAATTCATCGGCCATTTGTGAACAGCGCGCCGAACCGTAGTTTTGATAGGCCCAAGCGATCAGTTTTTTTAGTTTTCCTTTGTCAACAGTTTGGTTATAAAACATCTCGATCCGGGTAACAAGTAAACAGCTATTAGCTATCAGCATTCAGCATTCAGCTATCAGTTAGAAAAGGGAACAGAAAACAGGGAATAGGGAACGGGGAATAGGCAAATTTTTACTTTACTGTCCTTTTTTTTGCTTTTTCCTGGAAAATTCTCTCCTGTCTCCTGACTGGAAAGAGGGTGTAGGGTGTGGGGTGTGGGGTGTGGGGAAAGAAACCTCTTTCATCTCTGGGGGTGAAAATTTTTTCATCGGGACTGACTCCTGACTTCTCACTGATAACTGATAACTGATAACTGATAACTGATAACTGAAATTACACTTCCGATTCTTCTTCCTCAAGGTCTTCCGTGGTTAAGGATTCGTAGGTGGGGCGAGAGGGGGCGCGACGGCCGACATCGACCATCAGATCCACCTCCACATCGCGGGAAGTACCATCGGGGGCATTTTCCACCTTGTGAACGGCGATATCGAGGCCGAGGGATTGCAATTCTCGCATCAAAACCTTAAAGGATTCTGGCGTACCCGGGCGGGGAATCGGCTTACCTTTTACGATCGCATTTAAAGCCTCATTCCGTCCTTGCATATCGTCGGATTTCACCGTTAGCAATTCCTGCAAGGTATAGGCTGCCCCGTAGGCCTCCAGGGCCCAGACTTCCATTTCTCCGAAGCGCTGGCCCCCCTGTTGAGCTTTACCGCCCAAGGGTTGCTGAGTAACTAAAGAGTAGGGACCGGTAGAACGGGCGTGAATCTTATCATCAACCAGGTGAACCAGTTTTAACATATAGGCCATACCGACGGTAACGGGACGGTCAAAGGGTTCGCCGGTGCGACCATCATAGACGGTAACTTTGCCGGCGTGTTCTTCCTTGAAAACCCAATCGCGATTAGGTTTTTTCGAGGCATTTTCGAGCAATCCGTGGACGGTTAAACGGCTGGCTTCCTCCCCGTACATTTCGTCAAAGGGAGTAATCTTAAAGCGCACGCCCAGATTTTCGCCGGCCCAACCCAGTAAACATTCAAACACCTGACCCACGTTCATGCGACTGGGAACCCCTAGGGGATTGAGAACGATATCGACGGGACGACCATCGGGGAGGTAGGGCATATCTTCTAGGGGCAGAATCCGAGAAATAATCCCTTTATTGCCGTGACGACCCGCCATTTTATCGCCCACTTGGATTTTGCGTTTTTGGGCAACGTAGACCCGCACCACCATATTGGCCCCGGGGGGTAATTCATCCCCCTGTTCGCGGGTAAATACCCGCACATCCACCACCCGGCCTTTTTCGCCGTTGGGGACGCGTAGGGAGTTATCCCGTACATCCCGGGCCTTTTCGCCGAAAATTGCCCGCAGTAGTTTTTCCTCAGGGGGTTGGTCTGATTCTCCTTTCGGGGTGACTTTGCCCACGAGGATATCGCTGGCTTCTACCCAAGCACCGATGCGAATAATGCCGCGTTCATCGAGGTTTCGCAGGGCATCTTCACCGACGTTGGGAATTTCCCTGGTGATTTCCTCAGGTCCAAGTTTAGTTTGACGGGCTTCGATTTCGTATTTTTCGATGTGGATACTGGTATAGACATCTTGAGCCACCAGTCTTTCACTGATTAAAATCGCGTCTTCGTAGTTATAGCCTTCCCAGGGCATATAGGCGACGAGGATATTCTGTCCGAGGGCGATTTCTCCTCCTTCGGTGGCGGAACCATCGGCGAGGATCTGCCCGGGGACAACCTGTTCCCCTTGATAGACTAAAGGACGCTGATTTAGGCAGGTATCTTGGTTAGAGCGTTGATATTTCTGAATTTCGTACTCGATCTCGCTCTTACCAAAAATCTCTTTGTCTTCATCCGCCACTTTGATGCGAATCCGGTTAGCATCGACGTAGGAAACGACCCCATTGGTACGGGAAACGATGACCATGCCGGAGTCGCGAGCGGCCTGTGCTTCCAATCCCGTTCCCACAAGGGGACGTTCGGGACGCAGCAGGGGAACCGCTTGTCGTTGCATATTAGAACCCATGAGGGCGCGGTTAGCGTCGTCGTGTTCGAGGAAGGGAATCAGGGAAGTGGCCACCGAGACAATTTGGACGGGGGAAACACAAACGTAGTCCACTTGTTCGGGGGAGGTGGTGGAGAATTCCTGCCGATAGCGCACGGGGATAGTTTCGCCGAGGATATAACCATTTTCATCGGTGGCCACGTCTCCCGGGGCGACTCTGAGATCGTCTTCTTCGTCGGCGGTGAGGTATTTAACGGGGAGATCGTAGCGGACTCGGCCATTTTCCACCGCATAACAGGGGGTTTCAATAAAACCGTAGTCGTTGACGCGAGCGTAGGTGGCTAGGGAACCGATTAGACCGGCGTTGGGACCTTCGGGGGTTTCCACCGGACAGATGCGGCCGTGGTGGGAGGGGTGAATGTCGCGCACGGCAAAACCGGCCCGTTCCCGGGTCAGACCGCCGGGTCCAAGGGCGGAGATACGGCGTTTATGGGTCAATTCCGCTAGGGGGTTGGTTTGATCCATGAACTGGGAGAGTTGCGAGGAACCAAAGAATTCTTTAATGGCCGCTACTAGGGGTTTCGGGTTGACTAGGGAAGCGGGGGTGAGGTTTTGGGATTCGCTGACGGTCATCCGTTCCCGAATGATTCTTTCTAAGCGGTTTAAACCTACTCGCACTTGGTTTTGTAGCAGTTCACCCACGGAACGGACGCGACGGTTGCCGAGGTGGTCGATGTCGTCGGTGTTGCCGATGTCAAATTCGAGGTTAATTAGGTAGTCGATCGCCGCTAAGATGTCGGTGGTGGTGAGAACGCGCTGGTTATCGGGGACGTTGAGGCGTAGTTTTTTGTTGAGTTTATAACGACCAACGCGACCGAGATCGTAGCGTTTATTGTCAAAAAAGCGCGATTCGAGCAGTTGTTGTCCGCCGGTGACGGTGGGAGGTTCTCCGGGGCGTAGTTTGCGGTACAGGTCGAGGAGGGACTCTTCTTCGCTGGGATTGCCTTCTTTGTCGAGGGTTTTTTGGTAAAATTCGGGATGGCGTAGGGAGTCAAAGATTTCGTTATCGCTCAATCCGATCGCTTTCAAGAGAACTTGGGCGGATAATTTGCGAGTTTTGTCGATTCTGACCCAAACTAAGCCGTTTTTGTCGGTTTCAAATTTTAACCAAGCTCCTCGGTTGGGAATCAGGGAAGCGGAGTAGGTACGGCGACCGTTTTTGTCGATTTCGGCTTTGTAGTAAACACCGGGGGAACGGACGATCTGATTGACGATGACTCGTTCGGCCCCGTTAATGATAAAGGTTCCCCGTTCGGTCATCAGGGGTAAATCGCCGATAAAGACTTCCTGTTCGATGTTTTCTCCCGTTTCTTTGTTGATTAAACGGGTGGGAACGTACATCTGAACGGAATAGCTGCTATCGCGTCGTTTGGCCTCATCGACGCTGTATTTTGGTTCTTTGAGTCTGTAGTCCTGGCCGAGGAAATGTAGTTCTAATTTACCTGTATAGTCGCTGATGGGGGAAAAGCTATTCAGTTCCTCGATTAGTCCTTCTTCCAAAAACCACCGAAAACTGGAGTGTTGGATTTCGATGAGGTCAGGTAAGAGGTTAAAGGTCAGATTGTTCATAGGGTTACAAGGGCTGATGACACGATAGCGACGGTCGGATATCAGTGAGCAGTGAGGGGTTGGGTGTTGGGGGTTGGATGTTAGGGTTTTAGGGTTTTGGGGTTTTGGGGTTTTAGGGTTTTAGTTGAATCCCCCCATTTCCCCATTTCCCCCCGCAACGCGCACGAAGTGGTCTCCCCATTTCCCCATTTCCCCATTCCCTGCTCTGTGCTAATAAAATATGTTTTTTAACTGGGGAGTTGAAATAAGTTGCGGGCGTTGTGGGTGGTTTGTTCGGCTAGGGTTTCGACCGGATAGCCGCGCAGACGGGCGACGGTTTCGGCCACATGGAAGACGAAAGAGGGTTCACAGGGTTTACCTCGGTGGGGATTGGGGGAGAGAAAGGGGCAATCGGTTTCGATCAGTAGGCGATCGCTGGGGACAATTTGGGCGGCAGCTTGCACGGTTTTACTGTTTTTGAAGGTGACAATGCCGCTAAAGCTGATGTAAAAACCCAAATCTAAAAACCATTGAGTTTCTTCGGGGTTGCCAGTCCAGCAGTGCATCACGCCGCGAATTTGTCCCACTTGTTGCCTAAAAGCGCTGATTTCCTCCCGCATGACCGGGGCCGCATCTCGACAATGGATAATCACGGGTTTATCGAGACGATGGGCGATTTCTAATTGCGTCCAAAAGACCTGTTTTTGCTGCTCTTGATTATCCGCTTTATAGAAGTCTAAACCCATTTCCCCGATCGCCACGACGCGCCGATCAGATCGGGCTAGGGATTCGATCTGATCGGCACTATTATCTCGCCATTTTTGGGCATCTAGGGGATGTAAACCGACGGCGAAGGAAATTTCCTCAAATTGATCGGCAATGGCTTTAATCGCCGCAAACTCTTCTGGTTCGACACAGGAGTGAACCAGATGAACGACTCCCACACTTCGCCAACGTTCGGAGATAGCGGGCAAGTCGGCTTGCAAAACGTCAAAGTTCAAATGAACGTGCGTATCTATTAATTGCATCGACCCCCGATCGCTTGTTGCGTCTGTCCTGATTACAGCTTACTTGTTTCTTAGGAAGCTTGGCTAACTTTTTGCAAAGCCTTGGCTAAACCAGCTTTTTTTCTAGCGCCGTTGTTCCGGTGCAAGACGTTGCGCTTGACGGCTTTATCGATTTTACTGTAAGCTTCCGATAGAGCTTGTTGGGCGCTTTCTAAGCCTTCTGGGCTGGGGTTGGCTCCGTAGGCCGAGACAGCGACAAGACATTTTTTGATCAGGGTTCTTACGGCTGACTTGTACGCTTTGTTGCGTAGTCGATTTCTTTCGGAGATTTGGACTCGTTTGAGTGCAGACTTTGTATTAGCCACAGTCGTTTCTCGTTCTCAATACTGGTATGGTTAATCGGGACACAGACAAACCATGATAACAGATTTGTGTTATTTGTTGCAAGAGTTTTCCAGACAAGTTAGGTTCCCCAGAGATGGGTAAGGATTGAGGATTAAGAGGTTGAGGCGATTTTGCCCTAACTGTGCCGATAACTAAGGGCTAAACTTGTCCTGAGCGGCTAAACCGTAGGTAATGCCCATCCATATTACCTAGATTAAGTACCTAAGCAAAATTAATTACACATATCTAACTAACCACCTCTTGCCTCTTGCCTTTCTTCACTAGGAAATTTATTTTGCACGACTACTTAGCAGATTTCCTTCCCCCCTGAACAGTTACTATTGATATTTTCAGGGAAAAAGTACCTAATTTTCCCCTGAAAATTAGGTAATTGACCTCCTAGAAATCGGTCAAACCCTACACCCCACAAGAAACTTTTTGTCGCAAACCCTAGATATTTCTGCAAAGACCACCAGAAAACTGAGCCTCAAGGAGACCCAGTTGCCAGTTTTTTGAGAGCGGGAAATTAACGAATGTACTCTTTGAGGATACTATTACGGTTAGGGTGACGCAGTTTCCGCAGAGCCTTGGCTTCTATTTGACGAATGCGCTCGCGAGTGACGTTGAAGATTTGGCCGATTTCTTCGAGGGTTTTCATCCGGCCGTCATCCAAACCGTAGCGCAGACGCAGCACATCGCGTTCACGAGGACTAAGGGTATCGAGGACATTTTCTAAATCCTCGCGTAATAAATTTTTAGAAACTTCATCTTCTGGGGTTTCCCCATCCGCTTCGATAAAGTCTCCTAAACGGGAATCTTCTTCTTTACCGATGGGAGTCTCTAGAGAAATGGGTAATTGGGCAGATTTTGCGATAAAACGCAGTTTTTCAATGGTCATCTCCATCTTGGTGGCGATTTCTTCCTCGGTGGGTTTGCGACGCATTTCCTGAGAAAGAATCTTGGTGGTTTTTTTGATCCGGGAGATGGTTTCGTAGAGGTGGACGGGGAGACGAATGGTGCGGGATTGATCTGCGATCGCCCGGGTGATGGCTTGACGAATCCACCAAGTGGCATAGGTGGAGAATTTATAACCCTTTTCGTGGTCGAATTTTTCGGCGGCGCGGATCAAACCGAGCGAACCTTCTTGAATTAAATCTTGGAAGGAAAGACCGCGATTCATGTATTTCTTGGCGATCGAAACCACTAAACGCAGGTTCGATTGTACCATTTTTTCCTTAGCGCGACGACCATGGTACAATCGACGCTTAAAGGCCGATAAGTATTCCTTTGATTTGGCCAGCCATTCTTCCACCAGGGGAGCCGTTAGCTCCGTCTTACCTAAATAAGCCTTAATATCCGATAATTTCGGTTCTTTTTCCGATTTTTCAACGATAATTTTTTCGATGCGCTCGAACAGGAAAACCTGTTTTCCCCATTCAGCATCGGTATAGAGGCGAAAATCTTCGCGAATGCGCTCTAATTTCAGTAGATCGGCGATTTTTCTCGCTAATTCGATCTCCTCCTCCGCTCTCAATAACCGAATCCTGCCGATCTCTTGCAGATAAATCCGAATCGAATCTTCCGTATAGGGTTTTTTTCTGGCCGCGTCGCGACGACGAGCGCTGGCAAGGCGGCGGTTTTTTTTGCCATCGTTGCTATCGCTGGTTTCTTCTAGCTCTAACTCGATATCCTCATCATCGAAGTCTTCGTCTAGGTCAATCAAATCTAAATCCAATTGCGGCTCGGTAAGGGTTAGTACATCGTGGGCCTGCGTCATGCCGTTTTCCTCTTGCTCCTTCTGTGCAAAACTAGAAGATCGAATCTCAATCTAGGTGATACTGAACGAATTTGTGTCTCAAATCCGAGACGGGGAAAGACTTTTCCGATTGTAGCTTTAATTACAACAAATGGGAGAAGATCTTTGCTTAAATTCTCTTGTGTCGATGCGATTTTAGCGACACGGAATGCTGTTTTAGCTCGGTCAACTCATAATCTGGCTCCTGCAAAAATTGGGTAAATGGCTGGAAGACCGAAATCCGATCGCCGGTTTGTCTGCGGTGTTGACCAGATAGCTAACAATCAAAGGAATTATCGGGCGGGTTAACTGTTCCCACTGGCAAGGGGAAAATAATCCCTATTTCCCTTGGCTAATTCCTTTAGTCCTTAGCTATTGTATTTAATTTGATCGGATTCTTACGGATAAATTTCATCCCTCATTGCTTTTACGGGAATCTTATTTTGGTACATTCGCACCACGATCATTAGAGCGCAAGCTCATACTATTAACTTAGCAACATTTTAGAAATTTGCGAGACAAATTTAAGATTTTCTCCAACAGCGACGTGGGGTGTGGGGTGTGGGGAGATGGGGAAGTGGGGTGTGGGGTGTGGGGAAGTGGGGTGATGGGGGAATTTCAACTAAAACCCTAATACCCCAACACCCTAAAACCCTATCTAGACTTGTAGCATTTCTGAGGTTTTTTCCTTCTGCTGCAGTGCGACGTGGAGACGGTTTAAGGCACTGACGTAGGCGCGAGCGGAGGCGACAATAATATCGGTATCGGCCGCGCGAGCAGAATAGGTGCGTCCTTCGTAACGGAGACGGATAGTCACTTCTCCTAAAGCATCGATTCCCTCGGTAACTTCTCGCACCGAGAAAGAGATTAATTCGTTCGGAATCTGCACCACTCGATCGATCGCTTTGCAGAGAGCATCCACTGGGCCTGTACCAATGGCCGCATCGGATAACTCGCTACCGTCGGGAGTGCGAATCGTTACCGTGGCCGTGGGTCTGGCACTATTGCCACAGGACACTTGTACTAACTCAAGGCGGAAGTGATCGGGAACCGTATCGATTTCATCGTTAACAATCGCTTCTAGATCGCGATCGGTGATTTCCTTTTTGCGATCGGCCATTTCCTTAAACTGGATAAAAGCGTTATTAAGTTCCGTTTCCGAAAGCTCAAAACCCAATTCCTGTAAACGAGAGCGAAAAGCGTTGCGTCCAGAGAGTTTACCGAGAACGATCTGATTATGGGTCAAACCGATCGATTCTGCATCCATAATCTCATAGGTGAGTTTATGTTTTAACACCCCGTCCTGATGGATTCCCGACTCGTGTGCGAAAGCGTTAGCACCGACGATCGCCTTATTCGGTTGCACGATCATGCCGGTAAGATTAGAAACTAGGCGAGAAGTGCGATAGATTTCCTTGGTGTTGATCTTGGTTAAAGGTTCCGTGGACTCTGCTGGACGACCGAGGAAAGGATTAAAATAGGAGCGCCGGACATGAAGGGCCATCACCAACTCTTCTAGGGAAGCATTACCGGCACGCTCACCGATACCGTTAATGGTACATTCCAACTGTCGAGCGCCATTTTTAACTGCTTCGAGGAAATTAGCCACCGCTAACCCTAGATCATCGTGACCATGGACGGAGATAATCGCTTGGTCGATATTGGGGACATTTTCCTTAATTCCCCGGATTAAAGCCCCAAATTCGCTGGGGGTGGTGTAACCGACGGTATCGGGAATATTAACGGTGGTGGCTCCTGCGGCGATCGCTCTTTCGAGGACTTGGTAGAGGAATTCCGGATCGCTGCGGCCGGCATCTTCGGGGGAAAATTCCACATCATTAAGGAAGGATTTGGCATAGGCCACCATTTCTGGCACAATCTCAAGAACTTCCTGACGAGTCTTCTTAAGTTTATATTGGAGGTGGATATCAGATGTGGCTAGGAAGGTGTGAATTCTGGGCTTGGCGGCGGGTCTGAGCGCATCGGCTGCTGATTTAATATCTTTTTGGGTAGCCCGGGCTAATCCGCAAATAATCGGGCTATCAGCTTCGCTGCCGACGCTGGCGGCAATTTTCTGTACAGCTTCAAAGTCCCCCGGACTAGCGTGGGGAAAACCTGCTTCAATGACATCAACTCCCAGTCGTGCCAGTGCGCGCGCTATGGTTAGCTTCTCATCCACATTTAAAGCGGCACCCGGGGACTGTTCCCCATCTCGAAGGGTGGTATCGAAGATAATCACACGGTCTGGACTGGTATTCATAGTTTTTTTGTACCGTTAACGAACTTGGGAGTTGTTCCTCTGATTATAGCAGCTGAGGCCGAGGGGGTTGTTAAGGAAAATTGCGCTGAGAATCTCTCGACCTGCTCGCACTTTTCCTGCTTGCCTTTTTTTTGGCTACCATAGAGGATATGGATAAATTGGCGAGGGAGTTAACAATGTTTGGCAAACCAGCGAAGGAACCGAACCCACCGGAGGTAAAAGACCTACAGGAGGTGATGTTTTCAATTAAGCAAAATCTTGAACCGGATCAGGATAAAACTGATATTAATCTTGTTGAGACTCCCCCGCCCGAGGTGGTTACTGTAGTTGAAAATATTAGTAAAATTCTCTCTCCCTATTTTATCGTTTTGGTGGGTTTATTTCTCTATGATCGGAATAGTTTGATTGGTTTTTTGTTAGTCTTTACGGGAGTTTTAGCGATTTTTGGGGTTTCTCTCAAGGATATTAATAAACTTATTGAAGAAGGGAAAAAGTTTTTCCAATCTAAGTAGTTTTATTCTCTAGATATAGCAATTATCTTAATGGTGAGGTAGCAAGTCTCCACTGTTAGGAAACGGCTAGAAGGGAGTTTTTTTCAGTGATCAGTAAACAGTGATCAGTAAACAGTGAACTGATAACTGATAACTGATAACTGATAACTGATAACTGATAACTGATAACTGAT
>NZ_CAIP01000094.1 GCF_000297435.1 Microcystis sp. T1-4
CTTGATAAGGGGGGTTTGATCCCCCCTGCTCCCCTTGATAAGGGGGGTGGCGATCCCCCATGCTCCCCTTGATAAGGGGGGTTTCTGATAATTTTTAACGCCTACCTACTTAGTAATTATAATCTTTTGGTAACTGTCCATTTTGAACGCCGATTAAAGGGGAAACTATGAAAATAAACTATGATCGAGCCGCTAATGCCGCTTATATTCGTCGTTTTGAGGGAAAGGTTATTGATTCTGAGGAACTAGCGCCGGGGATTATCTATGATTACGATGAGACGGATAGGATTGTAGGGATTGAGATTTTAGCAGTCAAACAGAGAACGGCCGAACGATTCAAAAATATTGATTTTCCGTTGGAAGAGAGTGAAAAACAAGAGATTAGACAATGGTTCGGAAAGTTAATACTAAATTGTTAAGTGATGTGAGAAATTCAGGAAATATGGGAGGTGCTATAATTGACATATTTACTCAGTCAAAAAACGATGATTAAGTTAAAAGTCACAACGGTAGGGAACTCTATGGGGGTGATTTTCCCGAAAGAGTTGGTGGAGAAGCTGCGCCTTAGTAAAGGCGATATGCTCTACGTCTTGGAAACGCCGAATGGCTTTGAGCTTACACCCTACGACCCCGAATTTGTCCAGCAAATGGAAGTGGCGGAGGAAGTGATGCGCGAAGACTGGAATGTTTTGAGAAAGCTGGCAACTTAGGCTCATGAACCAGCTAATCTGGATAGCTGATGGGGTAGCTCTCGCGATTCATCACCGCCAAATAGCCGAGCATGGTGGATTAGAGGGTATTCGAGATGAGGGGTTGCTAGAAAGCGCATTTTCCCGACCGCAAAATCTTCTGGCTTATTCTGAGTCGCCTCCTGACATGGCTTCTTTGGCAGCAGCCTACGCTTATGGGATTGTCAAGAATCACCCTTTTGTAGATGGGAATAAGAGAACGGCCTATGTGGTGACGAGGACTTTTCTCAGGCTCAATGGCTACGATGTTCAAGCTTCTAGTCAAGAAAAATACCAGATATGGATCGATCTTGCTGTTGGTAAGCTTTCAGAGGAAGAATTAGCTGATTGGATTAGGAAACGTTTATTAAAGATTCCTCTAATGTCGGGTTAGCGAGGGGAAAAATCATGTCATTGATTAGATCTTCGTACTTAAATAAGACTGTTATCGCATTAAATTTAACAAGGTAGTTCAATATGATTACCTTTGAAAACGCGCTGGAGTTGGTTAGTCAATTACCAAGGGAACAGCAAGAAATGTTAATCGAGTCAGGGGAGAATATCAGGAATTGAGAGCTTGTTCCTGTAGTTATGATTGCCGCATCATTTTCTATTTAGAACGAGACGAGAAAACTCAAACAGATAGGATAGTTTTGATTAACATTGGAACTCATGATGAGGTGTATTAACTAATAACTGATAGCGGAAATAACTATGAATCCCAAATTTTACGCCTTACTTACTCTTTCTCTAGTGGCTACCGTCACCCTACCAGTTGTTAACGGGAAACTCTCCTCTCTCGTCCCTGCGGTGATGGCGCAAAATACAAACGCGAGGAAAGCCGAAGCAGATAGGCTTTTACAACAAGGTATTCAACAATATCAAACCAGTCAATTTCGGGAAGCATTACAATCTTGGGAAAAAGCCTTACAGATTTATCGAGAAATCAAAAATCGCCAAGGGGAAATGCTTTCTTTAGGCGCTTTAGGACTTACTTACGACTCTCTCAGACAGTACCAAAAAGCGATTGAGTACCATCAACAGTCTTTAGCCATCGCGAGGGAGTTAGACTATCGGCAGGTGGAATCGCTTTCTTTAAGTAGTTTAGGACTCGCTTACCGTTCCCTCGGACAGTACCAAAAAGCGATCGAGTACCATCAACAGTCTTTAGCCATAGATAAGGAAATCGGCGATCGCTCTGGGGAAGCCAGTTCTTTAAATAATTTAGGAATCGCTTACGGTTCCCTCGGACAGCACCAAAAAGCGATCGAGTTCTATCAACAGTCTTTAAGCATTGCTAGGGAGATCGGCGATCAAGGAAGTGAAGCCAAAATCTTAGGCAATTTAGGGGTTGCTTACGATTCCCTGGGACAGTATCAGAAAGCGATTGAGTACCAGCAACAGTCTTTAGCTATCGCGAGGAAGATTAAAGATCGCTCCAATGAAGCCAATTCTTTAAACAATCTAGGCGACACTTACAACTCACTAGGACAGTATCAGAAAGCGATCGAGTACCTTCGACAGTCCTTAGTGATCGCGAGGGAGATTGGCGATCGCCAATGGGAAACCAATTCTTTAGGCAATTTAGGAAACGCTTACCAATCCCTCGGACAGTACCAAAAAGCGATCGGATACTATCAACAGTCTTTAGCCATCGCGAGGGAGTTAGGCGACCGACGGGGGGAAGCCTATTCTCTAGGCAATTTAGGAGCCGCTTACCTATCCCTCGGACAGTATCAGAAAGTCATCGAGTACCATCAACAGTCTTTAGCCATCGCGAGGGAGATCGGCGATCGCTCTGGAGAAGCCGCTTCTTTAGGCAATTTAGGAATCGCTTACCGTTCCCTCGGACAGTACCCAAAGGCGATCGAGTACCAGCAACAGCATTTAACTATCGCCCGCGAGATCGGCGATCGCCAAGGGGAAGCCAATTCTTTAGGAAATTTAGGAAACGCTTACCAATCCCTCGGACAGTACCAAAAGGCGATCGAGTACCTTCAACAGTCTTTAGCCATTGCGAGGGAGTTAGGCGACCGACGGGGGGAAGCCTATTCTCTAGGCAATTTAGGAGCCGCTTACCTATCCCTCGGACAGTACCAAAAGGCGATCGAGTACCATCAACAGTCTTTAGCTATCAATAGGGAGATAGGCGATCGCCAAGGGGAAGCCAATTCTTTAGGCAATTTAGGAATCGCTTACGGTTCCCTCGGACAGTACCAAAAGGCGATCGATAATTTAGAAGCATCCCTAAACATTACTTTAAAAACCCGTAGCGAATTATCCCGCGATGATCGCAAGGATTTTTTAGCCGCTAATGAGAATCAAACTCCGGTAATCACCCTCGCCGAAGTCCTCATCCAACAAAATCAACCAGAAAAAGCCTTTCAATGGCTTAACCTCGCCACTACTGCCGATCTCGCCGATTACAATCGCCTGATTAATGCCAAAGTTGCCGATCCCGATGCACAAAAAGCACTTGATAACTGGAACACCGACAATCGACAACTCGAAGGAATGCGCCGACAACTACAGGATAAATACTCCCAAGAACTGGCACAACAGCTCCGACAATTCGAGGAAAAAGTGTATAAAAATGCGGAAACTATCGGAGATAAATATCCTGAAATTGCTGAACTTTTTGAAACTAAACCCACCGACATCGCCCAACTCCAGAAAAATATCGCTCCTGATACCCTCGTTATTCAACCCGTTCTCCTCCGCGATAAAGTCGCCCTATTTCTCGTTACTAGAGAAAAATTAATCGTTATTCAAAGTGATACAAAACGCGATGAATTGAATAAACTCGTCAGCGAATACCGTACCCAATTAGCTGATCGTCGAAATGCCGACTACCTCGTTACCGGTAGTAAATTATACGAGATTTTAATCCGTCCCATCGAGTCCCAAATTGCCACCAGTTCCCCGAAAAATATCGCTATTATCGCCACCGGACAACTGCGCTATATTCCCTTTGAAACTCTCTACGATAAGAAAAATGACCAAGTTCTCCTAGAAAAATATCCAATTTATTATTTAACTCGCATCTCCACATCTACCCCTCCCGCGACCGAAAGAAAACCCTTACAAGGCCTAGCATTTGCTAACCCTAAACCCACCCAAGAAGAACTTAAAGGCACAGAAATAGAAGCAGAAACTATCAGCAAAATCTTTCCGGGAAGTGAAAAATATCTCGGTACAAATGCAACTCTAGATATATTCAAAAAACAAGCCTTTCGCTTCTCGATTTTACACTTAGGAACTCATGGATGTTTTAATCTTGCTGGCTGTCCTAATTTGGGTATGCAAGCTAATACTATTCTTTTCGCAAATAAAGAGCAATATAACATCGCCGATGCCGCATTATTAGGCTTAAAAAATACCGAATTAATCACCCTGAGTGCCTGTCAAACCGCCAAGGAAGCCAACGCAGACGGCCAGGAAATTTCAGGACTTGCTTACGTCTTAGAAAGAGCCGGTGCTAAATCAGTAATTGCCAGTCTTTGGAGTGCTGAAGATAATACCAGTGCGGAAATTATGACGCAATTTTATCAAAATCTCAAGAATGGTATGACTAAAAGTGAAGCCATGCAAAAGGCCAAACTGAGTCAAATTAAAAGCCATCCTTATTTTTGGTCGCCCTTTATTTTGATTGGGGCTGCTAATTAAGTAGGTAGGCACAATTATTTGTAGGATGGGTTAGCGGTAGCGTAACCCATGCGGGCGTTGGGTTTCCTTACGTCAACCCAACCTACGTTCATTTTATATTTAATTCCACCCACCCACTTAGGGTTTGCTGAAAAAGTACGGGCGAAGCATTCGGATAGAAAATCTACGGTTTCACCGATAGGTTATTGCCCGAATGCTTCGCCCCTACAGGAGGCGGGCCGATGAAGACGCAAGGTTTTGAAGCATGATTCTCTCAAAATCTTGCACCTGTTTCGCGAGAAAAGCCACAAAACCCTTACCTTGCCTACATTTCACATTTATTCAGCAAACCCTAATTAAGCAGCCGATGATAACTCTCGATCGCTTAAAATCGAGATTATTTGCTAACTTTTAACTGCCGACATCTGCCGCATTTCTAAATACACTAATAAAGCGTTGATATCGGCAGGATTGACTCCGCCAATTCGCGAGGCTTGACCGATGGTGGCGGGTTTAATTTTTGTTAATTTTTCCCGCGATTCCATTGACAAAGTTTCGATTTTCATGTAGTCAATATCGGGGGATAAATGACGGTTACTGTGGCGACTAATTTGGTCAATTTGATTTTGTTGTCGTTTCAGATAACCGGAATATTTAATTTCAATTTCTACCCCTTCTCTTTCGGCTAAATTTAACTCGGGATTACCTAAACCATAACGATCAAGATCGAGATAATGCAAGCTAGGACGACGCAGTAAATCCGCTAAAGAGAGAGAACCTTTGATTTTTTGTTCCGTATCCTTAACGATGGCAATTGCCACCTCATCCCGTTCTTTAATTCTCGTTTCGTGTAGGCGTTCTTTTTCAGCGATAATATTAGCTTGTTTAGTTTGAAATAATTGCCAACGCCGGTCATCAATTAAGCCAATTTCTCGCCCTAAAGGTGTTAATCTTTGATCGGCATTATCCGATCGCAATATTAACCGATATTCGGAACGACTGGTTAACATTCGATAGGGTTCCCGCAGATCCTTGGTACACAAATCATCGACCAAAGTTCCTAGATAACTTTCCTCCCGGGGAAAAACAATTAACTCTTTTCCTAAAGCAAACCGGGCCGCATTAATCCCCGCCACCAGTCCCTGGGCTGCCGCTTCTTCATAACCGGTTGTCCCGTTAATTTGTCCCGCACAAAATAACCCCTCAATCTTCTTCGTCATCAGGGTTGGATAACACTGAGTTGCTGGTAAATAATCATATTCCACTGCATAGGCAGCACGCAACATCACACAGTTTTCTAAACCGGGTAAAGTCCGCAGCATTGCTAATTGAACATTTTCCGGCAGTCCGGTTGAAAAGCCTTGGATATAAAGTTCGGGAATATCGCGCCCTTCCGGTTCGATAAAAATTTGATGACTTTCTTTATCGGCAAAACGGACGATTTTATCCTCAATACTAGGACAATAACGCGGCCCTTTGGAGTCAATAAAACCGCCATAAATGGGGGATAAATGTAAATTATCTCTGATTAATTGATGAGTTGCCGCCGTGGTGCGGGTGAGATGACAGTTCATTTGTTCTCGTTCGATCCACACCTCTGGATCAAAACTAAACCAACGTACCTCGTCATCGGGCGGTTGCGGTTCCATGCGGGAGTAATCCACCGAACGCTTATCCACACGGGCAGGAGTGCCAGTTTTTAGGCGACCGGTCTCGAATCCGAGACGATTTAGGGTTTCTGTTAAACCCACCGCCGCAAATTCGCCCGCGCGTCCGGCGGCCATGGATTTGCCGCCAATCCAGATTTTGCCGCCTAAAAAAGTGCCAGTGGTTAAAATGACGGCTTTAGCGGCGAAACAAGTGCCGAAATAGGTTTCTACCCCTAAAACTTGCTCATTTGCCCCTAAAATCAGGTCTGTGGCCATGCCTTCCCGAATAACCAGATTGGCTTGGGTTTCGACGATACCTTTCATCACCGCCGCGTATTCCCGTTTATCGGTTTGGGCGCGTAGGGCCCAGACTGCCGGTCCGCGAGAGGCATTAAGAACCCGTTTTTGCAGATAGGTGCGGTCGGCCATTTTGCCAATTTCGCCGCCTAAAGCGTCCACTTCGTGGGTTAATTGGGATTTAGCTGGACCACCGACGGCGGGGTTACAGGGTTGCCAAGCGATTTTATCGAGATTAAGGGTGAGGAGAAGGGTACGACAACCGAGACGGGCGCAAGCTAGGGCCGCTTCACAGCCGGAATGGCCCGCCCCGACGACGATGACATCAAATTCATCTTGAAAGTCTGCGGCTGAGGAGAAAGTCATACTCGATCGAGGGGAAAATTAATTAATCAGGCTAATATTCTAGCAATTTTTCTGAGTTTTCCCCCCAATATAATACAAGAATACTAACTAAGTCATTGACTAACACCAAAGCGATCGCATAAATCTAAAAACAATCTGTATAATCCCTATTTACCCTTGCCTTTTCAGGGCATTACTGGCTAAGTATTATAGGTGCTTATCATATCTTCACGATCGTTTAAAGATTGTAATCATGGATTTACTTGCCAATCCCGTTGCTTTGTCGCGGATACAATTCGCCATCACCGCTATCTTCCATATGCTTTGGCCGGTGTTAACCACTGGTATGGGCATTTATCTAGTCATTGTCGAAGGATTATGGCTAAAAACTCGCAATCCTGACTACTATCATCACGCTCGCTTCTGGTCAAAACTCTACATTCTCAATTTCGGCATTGGAGTTGCTTCTGGTTTACCCATGGCCTTCCAGTTTGGTATGAATTGGGCGCCTTTTTCGGAAGCAGTGGGGGACTTTTTCGGAACTATCCTCGGTTTCGAGGGAACCATGGCCTTTATGCTAGAGGCTAGTTTTCTAGGAATTATGTTGTTTGGTTGGGGACGAGTTCCCCCTTTAATTCACTTCCTAGCGACAATTCTCGTCGCTTTCGGGGCTAATCTTTCCACTTTCTGGATTTTAACCGCTAATTCTTGGCTGCAAACCCCCGCCGGCGGCATTTTCGTGGATGGTAAATTTATCGTTCAGGATTACCTACAAGCGATTCTCAATCCCTTCATGGTTAATAGTTTCCTGCATATGTTTTTCGCTACTCTGGAAACTTCTCTTTTCGTCATTGGTGGGATTAGTGCTTGGTATTTGCTCAATAAACGTCACATTAGCTTTTTTAGTCGTTCTCTCAAAATTGTTCTTACTCTAGCGATTGTTATTGCTCCCTTGCAAATTTTTGTCGGTCATCTTAGTGCTGAACAAGTGTATCACTATCAACCGGCTAAATTAGCCGCCATGGAAGCGCAATGGGAAACTATTCCTGCGGGAGAAACTGCCGGTTGGAGTTTGGTCGCTTTACCCAAGGATAAAGCGGAGACAAATAGCTGGGAAGTGAAGATTCCTAATGCTTTGGGTTATCTTTTGGAGTTAAAACCCAAGTTATCGGAACCTGTTCTCGGCTTAAAAACGTGGAAATACGAAGACAGACCGCACATGGTGGGGCTAATCTATTATTCCTTCCGGATTATGGTCGCTATCGGTCTTTTTCTTGCGTCTTTAATGGCTGTAACTGTCGGGCAATGGCTGCGCGGTCAACTGAGTCACGAAAAAATCGACAGTCAAAAATGGTTACTGCGCGCTTGGGTTTTTGCAGCCCCTCTGGGTTATCTTGCGGTTGAAACCGGTTGGATTGTCCGTTGTGTCGGTCGTCAACCCTGGACAGTTTACAATCAAATCCGGACAGTGGATGCTGCTTCTAAACTGCCCGCAGGCGAGATTTTAACCTCTTTAATCGGAATTACGGCGATTTATGTCGTTTTCTTGGTTTCTGCTCTCTATTTCGGTAGTCTTATTATCCGTCAGGGACCAAATCTTAACTTACCACTGCCGGGGACTCAACAGGAAAAAGTGACCTCACCAGAACTAAATCCTCGTTCCCTAGAAGCGCAACAATAGGAGGAACTATGGAACCGTTACAGTATTTTTTGCCGCAAATTTGGTTTTTTATTCTGGGATTATTTCTGTTTCTCTACGTCCTTCTCGATGGTTTTGACTTGGGGGTGGGAATTCTTTCCCTGACTTCCTCCTCCGAGAAGCGTCGCAGTATTTTAATGACCAGTTTGGGCAATGTTTGGGATGCTAACGAAACTTGGATTGTCTTGATGGGTGGTTCCCTGTTTGGGGCGTTTCCCCTAGCTTACGGGACAATTTTAAACGCTTTATACCTGCCAGCAGTGATTATGGTGGTGGGGCTGTTATTTCGGGCTGTTTCCTTCGAGTTTCGTGAACATTCTCGTCGCAAGTTGTTCTGGAATTATGCCTTCGGACTCGGCAGTTTTTTGGCCGCTTTGGGGCAAGGATTCGCCCTCGGTGCGGTTTTTGAGGGCATTAAAGTGGATGAATTGGGTCATTTTGCCGGCGGCCCCTTTGATTGGTTAACATGGCGATCGATTCTAGTGTCTCTAACTTTAATCCAAGCTTATGTTTTAGTGGGTTCCACTTACCTAATTTTGAAAACTACGGGTAATTTACAGGAAGTTCACTATAAAACGGCAAAAATTGCCGCTATTACCACTTTTATCGGTGCTGTCTTTATCACCATCAGTACGCCGCTGCTTTCTGACCATATCCGTCAGCGTTTATTTGACCCTCGACTAATTTACATCTTTATCCTCATCCCGATTTTAGCTGTGGTCTTACTGGGTTTATTACTGCGGAGTTTGCAACTAAAGGAAGAAAACACCCCCATGGTCTGGACAGTATTGCTGTTTATGCTCTCTTTTATCGGTTTGGGATTGTTGATTTTCCCCGATATTATTCCCCCGTCCGTGACAATTTATCAAGCGGCGGCCGCCCCTAGTTCTTTGGTGTTTATGCTGACTTTTGTGGGTTTTTTAATCCCAATTTTACTAGCTTATACAGTTTATAATTACATCGTTTTTCGGGGTAAAATTACTGCTGAATCCTACGGAGAATAGATGACGTTGCCGATTTCAGATATCAATCTTCTTTGGTGAGATTTTTAAAGGGGGACTCTCTAAGCTGATGCTAAACTGAATTTATTCTAGGAGGTCTTTGGGTGTAATTAACTCGTAACGCTCGAAGGGTTGATGAATCCAAGGATTATCGGGGTAATATTCCACATAATAGTCAGGTTTGATTCTTGATGCCGCTTTGTACCAGATCACCGCAGTTTTGATATTGGTAATCCCGTATTTTTCCTGCAATAAAATCGAGGTTTTTTGGAGAGTGATTCCCGAATCGACTAAATCATCCACTAATAACAAGGGACTCTTTAATTTGGCTTCGATCATGGCTAAATTCGAGGAAATAGTTAATTCTCCCCGAATTTGATGATTTTGCCCCCCGTAGGAAGCAGCGTAGAGAATGGCTAGGGGTTGACGAAAAAGACGACAGAGAATGTCACCGACGCGCAATCCTCCCTTAGCTAAACAGACAATCTGAGCAAATTGCCAACCAGAATGATCGATTTTTACTGCTAATTTTTCGATCAGACGATGGTATTCATCCCAAGAAACATAAACATCGGCCATATTTTCCATTCCCGATTCAGAATTACTTATTTTCGGCAGGTCGATCACTACTCCAGGCCCACCAAACTCGATCGCATTGACAATGATAGAATTCCTGCCATTTACGACGAGAATCTTCTCCTAAAACGGGAGCGCGGCGATTGATCCAAACGGCCTGAGCTTCTTTAGCTTTTGCCCCACAGTAAGGACAACAAAAATTGTAGGCGTGAACAGCATTCTCTGTCCAGTCAGGGGGAAAGGGACTAAAAGCATCCATAATCTCTAAAATATAAGATTAATAACTAGAAAAACTGGGTCAATAGATAATCTCCTTGTTTACTTTATCACTAAAAAAATATGGCTAAAGGGGATCAAATATACGCCTATCGGGAATTGCTCAATCTTCGGGGTGTTTATGCCCATCATGGCATCGATTGCGGTGATGGTAGCGTCATTCATTACCGAAAACCGAGCGAGATTGTGGAACGAACTTCCCTAGAAACCTTTGCTAGGGGGGGTAAAATCTATGTGGTGCGCTATGTAGAGGTGGGATTTTCATTTATCCCCGATGTGGTGGTAGAAAGGGCGCTAAGTCGTCTGGGGGAGCAGAAATATAATCTTCTTTTTAACAACTGCGAACATTTTGCCACTTGGTGTAAGACCGGTATTAGCAAAAGTCAACAGATAGAAGAATTTATCCCGATTATTACCCATTTACAAGCGGTGGGACTCTACGAACCTCTGAAAAAATCCCTGATCGGAGCCGACCCCAACAATGCCCAAACCCTGTTAACAGGGGCTTTAAGCAATCTTAAGGTGAGTTGGGATGAAATTCAACCCCAGTACAAAAAAGCCATTCAAGAAGCAGAAACATGGAATCGAGTAGCGATCGAAGCTTTAAGCAGAAATCGCGATGATTTAGCCCGGGAAGCCCTGAAACGCAAGGTAGAAGCCAAAAAACAGGCAAAACGCCATCAGGAACAATTGGATCAAATAGCGGCCATGACCGAAAATGTTCTTAAAAGTCTGGTGATTGCTAACGGTTAGTCTGGATGTCAGTAAACGGTTCAGTATCTAACCATCTGCCGATTACCTCGGTTGATTCCCATCCACATCAGGTAATTTTAGTTGCTCGCCATGGAAATCTGGATTATTTTACGTTTTTCAATCGCCGCTGCCATTATCGCTTTAGTTTGCTGGTCTTTAACCAGTGCCGTGCGCGATAGTTGGCAAGTTGCGCGACGGATGCACTCTATCCCTTGCTCCCACTGCCGCTACTTTACCAACGATTATCGCCTCAAATGTAGTGTACAACCCAGGAGCGCCAACACCGAACAAGCGATCAACTGTGGCGATTATTTTCCCGATGCCTAGTTTGCCATAATACCGAAAAGCTTTTCGAGATGGTGCGAAATTTGCTAGTCTAGGCTAAATAGGTCTGAAATAGTATAGAAACGTGGATACAATTATTGGTCGGGGCAAAACAGCCCGTAGAGCTTACGGTATCGATGAAATCGCACTTGTACCCGGAGTGCGAACCCTCGATCCTAGTTTAGCCGATACCCGTTGGTCTCTCGGCAATATCGAGCGGGAAATCCCGATTATCGCCAGCGCTATGGATGGGGTGGTGGATACTAAAATGGCCGTCCTTCTCTCCGAGTTGGGGGCGCTAGGGGTACTAAACCTCGAAGGTATTCAAACTCGTTACGAGGATCCTAACCCGATTCTCGATCGCATTGCGGCGGTCGGCAAAGCAGAATTCGTCGGTTTAATGCAGGAACTCTACGCAGAACCGATTAAACCGCAACTAATCGAGCTTCGTATTCAAGAAATTAAAGAAAAAGGCGGTATTGCGGCAGTTAGCCTCACCCCTGCCGGTGCCGTCAAATACGGTGCTATCGTTGCCCAAGCAGCGGCCGATATTCTCTTTGTCCAAGCAACGGTTGTTTCCACTGCCCATTTATCCCCGGAAGCTATCACCCCCCTCGATTTAGTGCAACTGTGCCAAGAAATGCCCATTCCCGTGGTTTTGGGTAACTGCGTCACCTACGAAGTCGCCCTTAACCTGATGAAAACCGGGGCAGCTGGGGTTTTAGTCGGTATCGGTCCGGGGGCTGCCTGTACTTCTCGCGGCGTTTTAGGAGTGGGAGTTCCCCAAGCCACTGCTGTGGCCGATTGTGCCGCCGCTAGGGACGATTTTTTCCAAGAAACCGGTAAATACGTCCCCGTTATTGCCGATGGCGGCATTATTACCGGCGGTGATATCTGCAAATGTATCGCCTGTGGTGCTGACGCGGTAATGATTGGTTCTCCCATTGCCCGGTCATTGGAGGCCCCTGGCCGCGGTTTTCACTGGGGTATGGCCACACCTAGTCCGGTTCTACCCCGGGGGACCCGAATTAGTGTGGGCAGTACGGGAACTATTGCCGAAATCCTCGTTGGACCGGCAAAATTAGATGATGGTACTCATAACCTCCTAGGGGCGCTGAAAACCAGTATGGGAACTTTAGGTGCTAAGAACTTAAGAGAAATGCAACAGGTGGAAGTGGTGATTGCTCCCTCGCTGCTGACGGAGGGGAAAGTCTATCAAAAGGCCCAGCAGTTAGGTATGGGTAAATAAAAGTTATCGGTGAACAGCGATCGGTTATCATCAGTGTTAAGTTTTTTATTTTTGCTGGAGATGGGTTTTCTGCTTGGGATTACCATCACCTTCAGGTTCGGTTCTACCGACTCCCACTATTTCAAAAAACTGTTAGATTGGAAGAACCAAAAGGGTAATTTAAAAAAATTGAGTTAAGGAGATCAAAGGTGTATAGAGAAAACGATCGCCATCACAATTTATTTGGTACCGATAGCGAATTTTCCGAGAGTTTGTGGCAGTATGTGCAGACCCTAAGTCCAGAAACAATCGCCCAACTCTCGAAACCGGAGTCCCCAGAGGTTTTCCAGGTGATGGAACGCAACATTATCGGACTTTTGGGCAACCTTCCCTCTGAACATTTCGGGGTCACTATCAGTACCAGTCGCGAACATCTAGGCCGGTTATTGGCCTCGGCAATGATGAGTGGTTACTTTCTCCGCAATGCCGAACAGAGAATGAATTTTGAGAAATCCCTCGCTACTCTCCAGAGCGGTTCTAGCGATGTTTAAAGTTGAGCGGTAGTTAGTGGGAAAGGGAAAAAGATGACTTGGATCTGGCTAATAAATAATAAATGATGACTGATGACTGATAGCTGATTAAAGACAATTGGCTCTTCTAGGTTCTGTGTGATAAGTTTAATTGACATAGGATCGATCGATCTTTGTGTCCTTTGTGTCTTTGTGGTTCGTTCCACCCCCTCGCTCTTGAGAAATGTATCTTAGAATACATTTTACCCACCAAAGCTGGGAGAGCCGACAATTTTGCTGCCAGAGTAGTTCTTTTTCAATTGCCTGTTTTTCTCCGGGAGGGACAGTCCTTTCTGGCATAATATAAAGTCCCAGGGATTTAATCTGTTGATCCCTGCCGTGCTGCTAATTCCAGTTTTGACAGAGATACTGACCAAACTCTCCATATCAAATGGCAGTAAGTACCTAAGCAAAATTAATTACACATATCTAACCACCTCTTGCCTCTTGCCTATCTTCACTAGGAAATTAATTTTGCACGACTACTTAACATTGCTGTCTTTTCACTGATTACTGATCACTGATTATCGGGACGGGGAAGAATTGATCGAGGGTAAAGAAGGAGAAATTTCACCACCTCGATCAAATATTTCCAGATTCCATTGACCGAAACGATTACTTTCAAAAGCAATAAAACGACCGTTACCACTAATCGTCGGACGACGCACTTCTCCTAAAATATTTTCGGTGAGATTTTTGGTTTGCAGAGTTTGTCGATCATAAATATATATATCGGGTTTACCGGACTGTTCCGACACATAAACAATATAGCGACCATCGGCACTAATATCCGGTTGATCTTGATAGGTTTTTGCTTGATTTAACCCGGGTAGGGGAACTAAACGATTAGCCACTCGATCGAATAAATAAATCGTTCGTTGACCCCTGCGATCGGAGGCAAAGACCAGATAACGACCATCGTAGTTAAAACGGGGATTATCTTCAGAGGAAGGGGTATTTAAAGTATTTCCTAAAAGCTGTTGGGGAGGGGTGACAAAACCCGCATCACTACATCCCCCCAGACTGATGATATTAACCGCAAGCAAAAGTCCCAGAAGTTTAGGAAACCTGATCATCGGTCGGCACCGGGGAAGGAAGGATACAACAATTAATATCATCCAGACAAACTTTACCCCAATGCAATGCCCAACGCACCAACTCCACCCGATTATCGGTTTTTGTTTTCGTCAAGATGTTACTAATATGATTATCGACGGTACGCTTACTAATCTCTAGCTTTTCCGAGATTTCTTGATTAGTTAAACCATTAGCCACTAAATCGAGTATTTCTAGCTCTCGATCAGATAATGAAGCGGCTGTTTGAAACTTCCCAGCAGACATGAGTATAATTCCTCTAGTATATCTACTTATCATTCTAGAAGAATTTTTTCTTCTAGGAATCGATAATCAGTAATCAGTGATCAGTAAACAGTAATCAGTGAAAAGACAGCAATGTTACTGCCATTTAATCGTGCACACTTAATAGATACTGCTCACTTAATACTCAAAACCTGACAGGGGGACAAGCTGGCTGAACTCTTTACAGTACAAGCTTTTTGGGGTGTTCGAGCCAAAAAGTTCGATGCAGCTGATCCCCAGTTGTTGATCAAGATTTCTAGTAAGCTCGCCCAAATCCCTGATTCTCTCCTTAGCTTTTTGGCTGAAAGCGATGTATCTGTTTGTAACTGAAGAGCCTCAAAACCTTTGTGGACAATGCTTTGAGAGGGATTGTTCCCCTGTCAGACTCCAAACTGATCACGGATAGCTGACGGCTGGTACTATATAATAAAAAACGCTCCTTAGTTAGATATTGAGAAAAACATGGAAGTTATCCCCGCTATTGATATTCTCGATGGCAAATGTGTGCGACTTTATCAGGGAGATTACCAACAATCGCAGGTTTTTAACGATAATCCCGCAATAGTGGCGCGAGAATGGGTCAATCAGGGGGCAACCAGATTACATTTAGTTGATTTGGATGGAGCTAAAGAGGGTAAATCGGTTAATTTGTCAACTATTGAAACAATTCTTAATGATATTGCCATCCCGGTGCAGGTGGGGGGTGGACTGCGAGATCTAGAAACGGTGAGTAATCTCCTAAAAATCGGGGTAGAAAAGGCGATTTTAGGGACAATAGCCGTAGAAAAGCCAGAATTAGTCAGCGAACTTTGTCAAAGCTTTCCGGGGCAAATAATTGTCGGTATTGATGCTCGCGATGGCAAAGTAGCCACCAGGGGTTGGTTAGAAACCTCCGAGGTAGAAGCGATCGCTCTTGGGCAAGATATGGCAAAAAGAGGGGCCAGCACGATTATCTACACTGACATTCATCGAGATGGCACGCTTTCTGGCCCTAATCTCGCCGCTTTGCGAGAATTAGCCGAATCTGTCGAAATTCCCGTGATCGCCTCCGGGGGTATTAGTTCCCTGACGGATCTACTGAGTTTATTGTCTTTGGAACCTTTGGGAGTAACGGGAGTAATCGTGGGCCGCGCCCTTTATACCGGTGCAGTTAACCTCTCGGAAGCGATTAACGCCATCGGATCGGGCCGTTGGCAGGATGTACCCCCGAATTTTTTCGCTTAACGGACTTGTTTGAGAGTATCCACCTGTTTGTTGAACATATCGGTAAATAGTCCCAAAACAGTGCGATTTTCATTGACTTTGATGTTGACGCTCACGGACATCCCCGATTGCAGGGGTAGAGTGGATTGATCTTTCAAAACTAAATCTTGACTGTTCAAGCGTACCCGGACGGGGAACCGATAAAAACGGTGATTTTCGTCGGGAGGTAAAGCATCGGAACCGATCGAGATTACTTCTCCCTTAATATCGCCGTATTCACTGTAGGAAAAGGAATCAATGCGAATATCGGCTTTTTGTCCCACGCGGACAAAACCGATGTCTTGGTTAGTCACGTCCACCTCTGCCACTAAACAACCTTTAGCGGCATCTTTGACCTGGGTGGGACAGCCATCGGGAACAAGTTTTAATAATGCCTCCGCTTGACTCGGTTGGGGAACAAACCCCGGCCGCGCCTTGAGATCAAAGACCACACCATCGATGGGGGCGGTAATTTTTTGATATTTAATCGTCTGTTGTGCTTGACTAATTTGACTGTCTAGTTCAGCAATGCGCTTGTTATTATCAATGATAATGCGACTGATCTGACTATCGATTTCAGCGATCCGTTTGTGATTGTCCGCCATTTTATCGCGCACATCTTTTTCCGTGATTACCGTGGTATTAATCAGCTTTTCTCGCGCTTGGGAGATCAACAGGAAATAACGCTTTTCCTCCTGTTCCAAACGGGAAATTTCGGCGATGCCGGTTTGTACTTCTTTCTCTTGTTTTTCTTGATCGATTTTGCCATTAGCCTCTTGCTGCAGCAGTTCATTTTGACGGTCAGTAACCGATTGTTTTTGCTTGTTGATCTGATAACGAGCCACTGCTCCTTCTTCTGCCAACGGTTCAATATCGTTAAGAATATTGCGCTCGATATCCAAGCTTTCTTGGCCCTGTTTCATGGCATTGGCATTACGAGTCTTAATTTCTTCTAAGACGAAGCGATCATTAATTAATTGCGAGCGGGCATCGGCCAACTGTACCCTAGTTTGGGCCAATTGTTTTTCTAGTTGTTCCATTTCCAATCTAGCGGCCGCTTGTCGAGAATCGGACTCCCGTTGGGCCGCCTCTAAACGGGCTAATTGATCACCTTGTAAAGAAGAGCTAGAGGCACCTTCATTGACCTGTGCTTGATAAAGTTGATTTTCTGCCACCAAAGCGGCACGATTACGGGCTAAGTCGGCGATTTCACTCGGTAATTTTAATTGAGCGATCGAACTTTCCACTGCTGCCGGTGTCAGATCCTGCGCCATTAAGAGACGATAGAATTGATTTTCCTTCTCAGCACTGGTGCGAATTTTTCTCAAGGATTCTAACTGCACTTTCGAGGCACTGGAATCCATTAAAACCAGCAAATCACCTTTCTTAACTCGATCGCCGTCTTTAACTTTAACTTCCTGTACTACCCCATTCACCGGTGATTGTACTTCTTGCACTTTGCCCTGGGGTTTAAGTTGTCCTTGGGCGCCCACCACCTGCTCGATTTTGGCGAACGCTGACCAAATTAAAGCGGCAGTGGTGACACTCATTAATGTCCAGATAATCGTCCGCGACCAAATGGGCGATTGTTTCAGGATCACCGATTGTTCCGGTGGGCTGAAAGTGGGTAAGGAAGGGGTAATACTTTTATTTTTCGTGGTAGTGGCCACGTTTTTACCCGCTTGGGTCAGTTCATCGCTTTTACCGTTGCCGTTGCCGTTTTGACCGTTGTTAGAATTACCATCCATGAAGATTCTCCTATAT
>NZ_CAIP01000093.1 GCF_000297435.1 Microcystis sp. T1-4
TTATTAGGTTGAGAAGAACCGTTTTTTATTGAAAAAACTGCCAGGGATTGAATCTCACTAAAATCCTAGTAAATCCTGTTTTGAAAAGCTGATAACAATCAATGACAAGTTAGCCAATGATAGTTAGTCAAGCTTTTAATTTCATTTATTATAAGGGGATTTAAGTAGTTAGTCGTTAAAAATTATCAGATCCCCCCGCCTATCGACACCCCCCTTATCAAGGGGGCAGGGGGGATCGAACCTAAAATCCATTTTTAATTTAATTATAACCAGCTACTTAGTATTAATTGTACTATATGCTAAAATCTGGACGCTAAGAGCTAACTTATCCCTCTTCTGTCAGAGGAGGAGCGTTAGAATAGAGAGAAAAGCCCTCAAAGCGAGAGTTGATATATGGTTAAGCCAATTAAAGGTTCGCTGCTATGAAATTTCGTCAATTGATGCGAGCAACAGAAAATAAATACAATCGGCTGCTGGCAAATCTAGTCTTGCTCTACATTATTTACCCATTTTTAGTATATCTACCCCTGGGAGATTTGCTGATTTTCTTTTTCTTCTCCCTCTCCCTGATCATCGCCGTCTATCAGATCGATCGCAGTAAATTGGCTTTAAGATGTAATATCGGTCTGTTTGTAATTGCACTTATCCTGCGAGTATTCGGCACGATTATCCCTATTTATAGCGATTTAACTGGTTGGTTCGATCTGTCTAGTACATTAATTTCTCTAGCTTTTATTGGTTTATGCGTGTACTCGATTTTACGAGAATTAATTCTCGCCGAACAGGTGACATCCGATATCATCAAAGGGGGAATTTGTGTCTATTTTCTCCTAGGATTTTTCTGGGCATCGGCTTACAGTATTGTCCAGATTTTCGACCCCGATGCCTTTAGCTCCGCCGCTAAAACCGTCAACCAAGCGGATATAATTCATTTCAGCTTTACTACCCTGGCCACGGTGGGCTATGGTGATATCGTTCCTACCAGTAAAATCGCTAGAGTTCTGGCCAATTTAGAAGGAATGACTGGAGTTCTCTATCCCGCCGTTTTTATTGCTCGTTTAGTCAGTTTACACAATGGTCGTTAACCAAAACAATCCATCGCCTTGGAGGAATATTAGATGATTATGCCTCGCTTCATGCCGATTCTTTCTTTACTTTTGCCTTGGGTCACTGCCGCAGGAGTCTTGGCGGAAATACCGACTCTATCCCAGGAAATCCGCCCAAAAACGGCGGAACAGGTGATCGAGCAACTCTGTGCTAATTTAACCAAACAGCGATCGTTCACCGTCCATATGGATGTCACCTATGACGATATACTCGACTCCGGGGCGAAAGTTCAGTACAGTGCCTATCAAAACATCTGGGTAGAAAAACCCGATCGCCTGCGCTCGGACTACACTGGGGATGAACGAGTTACCCGCTTTTTTTACGACGGTAAAACCTTCACCCTCGCGGATCTGGAACGGGATCTATACGTCACGAAACCGGCACCGAATACTCTAGATGAAGCCTTAGACCAAGTAGAGCAAAGGTACGGAATCACCATTCCCATGTCAAATCTGGCAGCGAACGATCCCTGTGCAGATCTAATGGCCGATGTCGGGCAAATTATTTTTATCGGCAACAACATGGTCAATAGCGAACAAATGTATCATCTGATGCTGATCGGTAGCGATCGCGATTATCAAATCTGGGTCACGCAGGATGCCACCCCCCTACTGAGGAAAGCGATTATCACCTATAAAACTCTACCCGGTTCACCCCAGTACACGGCAATATTATCCGACTGGAATTTTAATCCCAGTACACCCGCCGATACTTTCACTTTCCAACCGGGATCAGAGTCGATCCCTATCGAACTTCTACCCCCTAGGGATAATCAATCCCAGCCATAAAAAAATCAAGGAGTCCGGGCCATGAAAAGATCTTTATGTCAAAACTTATGTGTTCTTGCCGCCCTCCTCTTGGGTACAAGTTTACTGATCACCGATGATGTGGACGCTCGCGGTGGCGGTGGTGGCGGTAGTCGTGGCGGTGGTGGCGGTAGTCATGGCGGTGGTGGAGCTTCCCCACGGGTTAACCGCAGTAGTGATCTGCAAAACCGAGGGAATTTTAGTAATCGTTCCCAACCCTCTAGAGATTTTTCTGGAAGACAGGGGGAACGGCAAACCAATCAACAAACCCGTCAAGGGGAAAGACAGGGAGAACGGCAAACCAGTCAACAAAACCGCCAAGGGGAACGCACGGAAAGACAGGGAGAACGGCAAACCAGTCAACAAACCCGTCAAGGGGAACGCACGGAAAGACAGGGAGAACGGCAGGGGGAACGCACCGAAAGAACCGATATCCGTCAAGGGGAACGCAGCGAAAGACAGGGTGAACGGCAGCAGCAGGTTAGCGATCGCCAACAGAACCGTCAGAACTTTATTGACGATAATCGCAACGGTTACTGGCGTGGTGGCGGTTGGTACGGTGGCGGTTATTATGTCCCCCCGGGTTGGGGTTGGGTGGGGTTAACCACTGGCCTAGTCATCGGTTCAGCGATCGCCACTCTCCCCCCCTACTACAATACCGTCTATGTGGGTCCCACTTCCTACATTTACTCGGACGGCATCTATCTTCAGCCTAGCGGTAGTTCCTACACGGTGGTGGCCCCGCCAATCGGCGCAATTGTCACCTATATCCCAGACGGCTGCACCACAATTACGGCTGACAATACACTTTATTACAATTGTAGCGGTATCTACTATCAGCCCCTGTTTGAGAATGGTTCCACGGTTTATCAGGTGGTTCGCTTCTAATCGGTTTCTTCTTCATCAATAATTGCCGATCGATCTAATAATAATAAATCTCGCAGGCGATCGGTATCTAATTCTGTTAACCAATTTTCCCCGGCATCTACGGTTTGTTCCGCTAATTGTTTCTTGCTTTCGATCATCTCATTAATGCGTTCCTCTAGGGTTCCCGTACAGATGAATTTATGTACCTGAACATTGCGTTTTTGTCCGATGCGGAAAGCGCGATCGGTGGCCTGATTTTCTACGGCCGGATTCCACCAACGATCGATATGAAAAACGTGATTAGCGCGGGTTAAATTTAATCCTGTTCCCCCCGCTTTCAGGGAGAGAATAAAAATCTTTGGTCCTTGGGGATCATTTTGAAAGCGCTCGATCATTTCTACCCGATCTTTTGCTTTGGTAGAACCGGAGAGAAATAATATTTCCTCGGCTAATTTTTTCTGGAGATGGGTTTGTAGGAGTTTTCCCCACTCGGCAAATTGTGTAAAAATTAAAGCTCGATCGCCTTCTGCTATCACTTCCTCTACCATGGCTTCTAAACGTAATAATTTTCCCGATCTTTGACTGGTTTCTAAACTATTTTCTTTCAAAAAATGCCCAGGATGATTACAAATTTGTTTTAGTTGCATTAGCAAGGTTAAAATTAATCCATGTTTCTGAATTCCTTGAGTTTCTTCAATTTTTTGGAGGGTTGTCTCGACTAATTGTTGATAAAGTTGTCCCTGTTCTTTTGATAAACCACACAGGACATTCATTTCCTGTTTTTCTGGTAAATCTTCGATAATAGTTTTATCGGTTTTTAATCTCCGTAAAATAAAGGGACGGACAAGGGAACGCAAATTATGCAGGGATTCTTGATCGCCGTATTTTTCAATGGGAAGGGCAAACCGACGCTGAAAAAAGGCTTGAGTTCCTAAAAAATTGGGATTGAGAAAATCCAAAATTGACCATAATTCCGTCAGGCGATTTTCTACGGGAGTTCCCGTTAAGGCAATCCGAAATCCTGCCGGTATTTTTCGCACTGCTTGGGATTGTTTAGCCGTAGAATTTTTGATATTTTGAGCTTCATCTAAAACTAAACCTTGCCATTGTACTGCTTCTAAACTGGACAGATCGCGATAGATTAAAGGATAACTGGTAATAACAACCGATTTATTTTTTACCTCTTGAGCAAAAGCTTGACCTTTTAATCTTTTTTCGCCATGATGCACAAAAACCGCCAGGGTGGGAGCAAATTTTCTTAACTCATGTTCCCAGTTATTGACCACAGAAGTGGGAGCAACAACTAGCACGGGATTAACTAACATATCCTGTTCTTTTAATGCTAGTAAAAAAGCGATTAATTGCGGGGTTTTTCCTAAACCCATATCATCGGCTAAACAAGCACCTAAACCCCACTTTTCTAGGAAAGCTAACCAACTAACTCCCTTGATTTGATAGGGACGTAATTCCCCCCGAAACTCCCGGGGGGGGTTGATTAATTGAATCCCTTGATTGTTATTTAAATTGTCAATTAATTCCTTTAATGCTCCCTCCGCTTGGAAATTAACTACCGGCAGTTTAGCAATTAGATTATTATCTCCTGAACTCAAGCGCAGGGCATCCTCCACCGAGAGATTCAGGGGAGCGATGGTATTATTTAAAATTGCCTGAGCTGCTTTGACATCCGTAGGTTGTAGGATTAACCATTTGCCCCCCACTTCCACCACTGGCGATTTTTTCTCTAATAACTTATCAAAATCTTTTTTCGATATTTCCTGTTCCCCTACCACTAATTTAAGCTGAAAGTTTAACAAACTGGTTAAACTTAATCTTTCTCCTTTTTTGGGAGTTACACTGGCAGCAATCTTAATTCCTAATCTTTGTTCATTACTACCGGCAGTTAAACCCGTTGGCAAAATTACCCCTAATCCCTGATCTTCCAATTGCCAAGCGATCGAGCGAATAAACTGATAAACTTCGATCGAATCAAGAGAACATTCCTCCGGGTGTCTCTGCTCTAAACTAATTCTAATCGGTTCGTACAATCGCGCTGCTAATCCCAATCCTTTTAAGAGAATTTCCTGGGGATTATTGACAACTCTTTGATAACTATGATAACTTTCTTTCCCCTCTAACCAAATCAACTTGGCACTAATGAGAAATTCGGGATCATCTAACGCTTGTAAATAATAGGTGAGTTTCCATACTGTTCCTAAACTGGGAGGTTGTAAGGATAGACAGACACGGTATTGATTCTCAATTAATTGGCGATTATTGCCATTAACTAAACTTTCTTGGATAGGAAACACCCAGTTATTATAAGCATTTTCTAGACGCTGTAAATTCTTGGCTTCTAAAGCAATGTCATGATGCTCACCGCTTAAAGATTGTAGCCAGGGTTTCACCATCAATGAGGGGGAAATATTAACAGTACTATCTATTTTTTGTCGCAAACGAGCATCGACAATATTTTTTAAGCAATCGAGAATAATTGTTTGTGGTTCGCTATTTTCTTGGTAGGCAAGACAAACCGGGGGGATGGTTTGGATAAACTTAGCTAAACGAGTGCGATCGATGGTACTATCTAGCAGGGGATACCAGCAACTTTCACCCTGATTTATTCCCGCTAAAAATTTCCCCCTTGCTAATAAATCTAAACTCCAACGGTGCAAATACAGCCAAAATCGTAGATCATTGCCGATAAATTCGGCCTTAGCTAGGGGTAATTTCTCCCATAACCGCACTATCATCCCCGCAGAAAAAGTTAATCCCGATATCTGCCATGGTTGCCAAGACAAGGATTTAGTTGAGGGTTCGAGAATTTGCCCCGACAGCAGCGGTAAAAAATATTTTTTCCTAGGGGGGGAATAACTAGGCAAACTGAGCTTGATTGATTCTGGAGAATAGCAGTCAAGCTGAGGGGAAAATTTCTCGATAAATTGGGCTAATGCCCCGGATTCTAGACAAAAAGGATGATTTTCCTTTGTTTCACTTAATTCTTTCCCTTGCCACTGTTCACCCCAAAGAAAAAAAACACTATCTTGCGAACCAATCAGCCAATTACCGTGTAGAGTAGTCATTATGAAATGGGGAAATTCCTTTAAAAAAACTTGCTGTTGAAAAGGTAACAAATCTCGATTTTGTCGCTTCTTCTGACCTTAAGAGCCTCTAATCTTCTATTTTAGTTGATAAGGGCTGATTTCTCAAGCAGAATCTAGTTGAGCGATTAGCCCTGATCGAATGGGTATTATCAGTAATAATAAATAGAGTTATTTTTAAACTATGTACAAATCGATCGCCCTAACCCTCGTCCTCAGTCTTCCCCTGAACTTCTCCCTAGTTGGTCAGACGGAAGATCTAAACCACCTACAGCAATTATTATCGACCCGAAAATGTCCCCAATGCGATCTGAGCGGTTCGGGGTTAGTGCAATCGAATCTAGTCGGGGCAAAATTAAATGGGGCCAATCTCGTCGGGGCCAATCTTAGTCAAGCTAATTTAAGTGGAGCGGATCTGAGTGGGGCAAATTTAACCGGCGCCTCTCTTTTTGGTGCTAATCTGACTGGAGCGAACTTAACCGGGGCAATCTTGACGGGTGCGGATTTAAGAGGTGCTTATCTCAATAATGCTAACCTCGACAACACTAAACTAGACACTGCATACGTGCAGGGTGCGGTGGGAATTCCCAGTAGTGCCGGTACTCCTGAACTATTCTATGGTCTAGGAATGGTGGAAGGAAAACAGGGACGCACCAGCGCCGCTATAGAAAATTTTAATAAAGCCTTGACAATTAACTCAGAATATGCTCCAGCTTATCTGGCCCGGGCCATGGCTCACTATCGTCTGGGACAAAATGCTCTAGCGGCCCAGGATGCTCAAATGGCTTCGACTCTCTTTGAACGACAAGGTAATACCCCCGGTTACGAAGCGGCAGAGAATTTTATTAAAGGCATGGAAATCGCCCTAAAACCGCGAGAACAAGGTGGTGGCAATGCTCAATTAGACCAAATGGTGCAGGGGATTGGTTCTCTGCTTTTACAGTTTGTTTTACCCGCTTTGGGACTGTTTTAATCCTCGTCCGCCGGCTCTTCTAAATGTTCCGAGACCGCGTAATAAAGGTCAAGAACATGATGATCGGCAAGACGATAAAAGACTCTCCGTCCCTGTTTTTGGTATTTAACTAATCTTAAGGCTCTTAGGGTTCTTAACTGGTGCGATACGGCCGATTCACTCATCCCTAAGTCGTCGGCTAAGTCACAAACACATAATTCTTGTTTGGCTAAAAGCGACAGAATTCTGAGGCGGTTGGCATCCCCCAAAAGGCTGAAAAATTCGGCCATTTTTTGGGCTTTTTCTAGTTCTAATCCCTGCAAGTGCTGGAATTTCGCCTCTTGGTGATGGGATTCCCCACAAACCGGCACTATTTTCTCTATGGCCATGTTTTTTCCTGATCGGTTATTAAGGGAAAGTTGAGAAAGGGAGGTATCGCTCGAATCTTCCATGCCGATACTTGTCCCCTTCTCCCCAATAACTAAATTTAACCGCAAATACAGCCCTGGTGTCCACAGCCTTTCCCGTCAACGTGACCATCGGCACAAGCTTGGCAACAGTAGTATTGATTGTTTTTTTTGATGGCATCGGCGATCGATACTTGACACGTACAGGATTCACAAGCACATTTCATGGTGGTGACAGCGATCATGGTTACTACCTCGGAACTTCTTTACTGACTTTAGTATAACATCTGAACAGATGTTCATGGATTGAATAAAGTTAAATTTTTCTAAAACTCAGACGGGTGGGAAGTTCTCCTTGATCAGTGATCAGATTTGAGTTTTCAGTTTGCATATAGAGCTTTTCACGTTACTGAGGTATCGACAAGTTTTGCCAACAAAGAGTTTAAGCCCCTTGCCCATGCCTCATTCTGATGAAAACTGCTATATAATATAATCTAAGGTAGAAAAAAGTTAAATACTGACTAAACCGCCCAATCATAACAACTGAGCCGACAAATTCTGATGTTATTAGCATTAAAACAACTAACTGTTACCCCAGGCGATCGCCTGTTGTTAACTTCGCTCACTTGGCAAGATTATGAAAAAATTCTTGACGAATTGGGAGATAGACGGTCAATTCGTCTATCTTATAGTCAGGGAAATTTAGAAGCAATGACTCCTCTTTTTATTCATGAAAATACCAAAGTTTTAATCGGGGATTTGGTTAAAGTTCTCCTGGATGAATTAGAGTTAGACTATGAACCCGCTGGATCGACAACCTTTAAAAATCAACAAATGGATCAAGGAATAGAACCAGATGAGTCTTTTTATATCGAAAATTGTGCTGCTGTTAGGGGAAAAAAGCGACTTGATTTGGCTATTGATCCCCCTCCCGATTTAGCAATTGAAATTGATATTACTAAGCGAACCCGATTTAATAATTATGAGCGATTGGGTGTTCCTGAATTGTGGCGATATAATGGAGAGAGACTAGAAATCAATGTTTTACAAGGATCGGAATATGTTGAATCTTCCCAAAGCCGACTATTTTCTCAATTTAATCTAATAGAAAAAATTCCAGAAACGCTACAAAATAGTCAAAAAATCGGTAGTGCAATGGCATTAAAACAATTCCGAATTTGGGTCAAGCAAACGCTTAATCCCTAACTTTAAATGGACAACCAATTCAGGGAACTTTTGCCGATGATAATTTAGGGGTTACAGTTTTCGCTTTAAAGCTGCACCTATTCCTAATACTCCTAAACTCAGTATTCCTAGAATTGATGAGGGTTCGGGGACATTTATTTGACTGGTGCTTGCGATAGTAAAATCATCCAATGCTAAACCATCATCAGTATTTAGATTTCTGATGAAGGAAACAGAAATAAATGGATTGTTAGTGTCTATTACACCGAAATAAGTGACTGAACCTGTATTATTTGCACCACCCGTACCCGCTTGCGTGGGAACAGGGCGGTCTATGGTAGATAAACCGTCACTTAATAAAAATCTGAGACTAAGATTATTAGGTATCTCCACATCAGTGACATAAAAACCGAATGCTTTCTGTGGACTACTAAAATCAATACGAAATACTGTGCTAGTACCAGTATTAGTTCCAACTGTCTGATTACCAGAAATAGGAAACGTTCCATTTAATGTACCAGTTGGTATATTGACTACTGGAAGTCCCGGTGACAAAAACGCTGTATCTGTTCCAAAATTTAGTGTAGTGATGATAGAATTAGGAGCAAAAGTCTCAAATGTTTCTGTTTTTACGCCTTGCAGGTTCGAGAAAAAGGCGTTGCGTGCTATGTCAGCATTGGGGTGAGGAATCCGTACTGCGTTCTCGTTATTTCCAGTCGCCGTGGTGTTGATATCTTCACCAAAAAAAATTTGAGCAGCATAGGCTGCTTGAACAGATACTATCGTTAGGGTACTAATAGCAAAAACAGAGGAGGCGATCTGCTTGCAGCAGTGCTTCGCTATCGCTATCTTTAATAAGTTATTCTTACCTCTCCCCCGAAAATCAATCAGTTTTACTAATGTCATGATTGAAAAGCCTCTGGAGAATTAGATTTGAGTGATTGTTTAGTTGTATAGTAGTATAGTAATGAAGCTTTCTGGATTGCTCAGGGGAAATTTAAGGAAGTCTTTGAGATCGCTTTAGGAAAGTTAATCATTGGATAAAATCAATGCTAGGGAATATTTAAGGATTTTTTGAGGGCAGTTTGAACTTGGTTTAGGATGTCTGAGGGTAAAATGCCTAGTTTCTGTTGAAAAACGGACTGGTTGACCGTCGCAATCTTGTCAGTTCTAATTACAGAGGTCTTTTTTAAGCCTGTTTGTGAGAAGTTGGGATGTTGGGATGTTGGGATGTCCTTCCCTAACCAGTATCCAAGTTTCCCACCACTCTCCAGGGGGGATTTTGGAGAAGATTCCCAGGATGATTTGTTCTTCTCGATGTACAGCTAAAACTAGCGCGGGTCTGAGTTTTGTGGTGCTAAGGTCGCTGAAGGGAAAGCGAACTAACCAAATTTCGGCAGCTTTAGGTTTGGACATTGTAAATATCTTCCTCTGGGTCGTTCCATTCTGGAAAGCCTGTTTCTGCTAGTTTCATGAGGGTGAGGGTTTCTAGCTTGTCTTCGAGGTCTTCTAAGAGAGAAATTTGTTCTGAGAGGGGAAGTTGATAGACTAGGGTTTTGATTTCTTCAAGGGTTAGGGTGGAAATCATAAGACTCTGGGGTTGTCGAGATATACATTTATGTCAAGCAAACGCTTAATCCCTGACTTTAAATGTACAAGGAAGTCAGGGAACTTTTGCCGATGATAATTTAGGGGTTACAGTTTTCGATTTAAGGCTGCACCTATTCCTAATTAAATAGAAGTTTCCTACTGTCTTTTTACTGCTCACTGCTCACTGTTTACTGCTCACTGTTTTTAGACGCGGAACAGCCTACCAGCGATCGCCAGCCTCATAAATTGCTAAACGTCCGACTCCTAGATATAATCCGGGAGAATTCTCCCCGGGGGGATAGGCAGTAATTCCAAACTGATAGACACCACCATAATCGGGATTTCGTACTGGTTTCAGACCGATGGAAACGGTATTACCGGGGGGGACAGGAGGATCAAAAATGACCGTAATCGTCTGAGTATTGGGGTTAAAAGTAGTGGATTTTAGGGTTAATTTTTCGCCTCGCTGATTGCGATCGCCAAGAAAAGCAAAGGTTTGATCGCCAAGAAAAGCAATAGTTTGAATATTAGGCTGCTGTTGTATGGTTACTTTACCCAAGGGCGCCCCGAGAGACGGCGGTAGAGCGATGGTAAGATAGTATTTGACACCCCAAGTACGCACGGATTGAAAAGTAGCGGAGAAATTAACCAGAGTGGGAGAGCGCTCAAAAAATATGCTGCCATCGGGAAATTGTCCAGCGAGGGAAACAGAAGCATCAAAAGCGAGTATAGCCATCAAAGCGAGTTTAGATAGACTTTCAGTCTGTTTTAAAGGCAAAAAGGGAATTTTCAAGGTAAAAGCTGCTATAAAATACTGATTGTCAAGGGGAATTATAGCAAATTCACTTAACCCCAAACCCCTGCCATTGTCAGTGATCAGTTATCAGTGATCAGTTATCAGCTTTTTTCTCCCCACTTCCCCAACACCCCACACCCCACACCCCAATTCATAATTTATAATTCATAATTCATAATTCATAATTCCCCAACCCCCAACTTGCAATGTATCTAGAACACCTGCACCTTCACAGTTTTAGAAATTATGCCGAACAGGTGCTAAAATTCGAGTCTAAAAAAACAATATTATTGGGTAATAATGCTCAGGGAAAATCTAATTTACTAGAAGCGATCGAACTTTTGGCCACTCTCAAGAGCCATCGAGTTAGCAAGGATCGGGATCTGGTGCTAGAATCGGACTCGGAGGCGAGAATTTTTGCTAGGGTTAATCGTCTTTATGGAGCATCAGAATTAAGTTTAATTCTCCGTTCTTCCGGTCGTCGTACCGTGATCCGCGACCGTCAACCCCTACGCCGTCATCTTGACTTTTTGGGCGTGATTAATGCGGTACAATTTTCTAGTCTCGATCTGGATTTAGTGCGCGGTGGTCCGGAAGCTCGCCGAGATTGGTTAGATACTTTGTTAATTCAATTAGAACCCCTATACGTTCATATTTTACAGCAATATAATCAGGTTTTACGACAAAGAAATGCCCTCTTAAAAGAGATTCGTAAACAGGAATTAGAGGGAAAAGTTTATGCGGATTTATCCCAACTAAAACTCTGGGATTTACAACTAGCAGAAACCGGTTCAAGAGTAACGAGAAGAAGGGCGCGAGTCATGCAAAGATTAATTCCTTTAGCCCAAAAATGGCACGAAAGTATTAGCGGAAAAACTGAATATCTAGAATTACAATATGTTCCCAATGTGCCTTGGATAGAAGATGATGTCAATGAGGTACAAAGGGCTTTTTTAGATAAGATTGAAACCCGTCGTTTGGCAGAGAAACAACTAGGGACATCGGTAGTCGGTCCGCACCGGGATGAAGTGGATTTTTTAATTAACCAAAACCCCGCTAAATCCTACGGTTCCCAAGGACAACAAAGAACCTTAGTTTTAGCCTTGAAATTAGCGGAATTACAGTTACTAGAGCAGATTATCGGGGAACCTCCTCTACTACTCCTCGATGATGTTTTAGCCGAATTAGATATCGAACGACAAAATCAATTATTAGATGCGATCGAAGACCGTTTTCAAACTTTAATTACCACCACTCATCTCAGTTCTTTTGAGTCCCGTTGGTTGCAATCTTCCCAGGTATTTTCTGTCAAAAAGGGACATATTTTTTATTAACCTATAGCCCTCTCCTTATTTTTCTCTTTGTCTATATACACCCATAATAATAAAACAGGCTGCAGTCCTGTTTCACTATTAGCTTAAGAATAATTAAGCCTACCTAATCTCGCGCACTACCGGCTTACCGTCGATAATTTCACCGACGAGAATCAGATCAGCAACCCCGACAAATAAACCATTTTCTAAAACCCCCGGCATATTATTAATAGTTCTTTCCAAATCAGCCGGATCATCGATACTATCAAATTTAACATCGATAACTAAATTGCCTTGATCTGTCACCACGGGGCCAGCTTTTTTCACTCCCATGCGCAGGGAAGGTTTACCACCGAGGGCCTCTAATTTCAGCATAACTGGAGTCATGGCCATGGGTAACACTTCCACCGGCAAAAGAAAAGTCGATCCCAACTTATCCACCAGCTTATTGCCATCCACTACCACGACAAAAATATCGGCGAGACTATCGACAATTTTCTCCTGAGTATGGGCAGCACCGCCGCCTTTAATCAGGTTTTTCTGGGGATCCACCTCATCGGCCCCATCGATAGCGATATCCATCTTGGCGATGACATCAAGGGTAGTGAGGGGAATTCCGTACTTCCTAGCCAAAACTTGCGCTTGAAAAGAAGTGGGAACCCCGACAATATTGCTGATTTCCCCGCTTTGCAGTCTAGCGCCCAGATATTCGATCGCGTAGGCCGTCGTTGAACCAGTTCCCAATCCCACGACCGAATTAGATTGAACTAGATTAGCGGCGGCCTTACCGACCTCCTGTTTCATGATAATGATCGGATCGATTGCTGTCATGATGCACATTCCTAAAAGCGATGTTTTGAACCTCTTAGTTATCGGTCATCCCTTGCCCTCTTGTCAATGGAATTAGGGATTAGTGGCCTGAGCGGCTAACATTTCCTTGAGTTTAGCCAATTCATTGGCCCAACGGGGATCTGGCTGTAAAGCGTCACCATCGCTGGTAACTTTCGGGGCATTATTGCCACCCCGTTCAGCCTTGCGTTTTTTGCCGCCGCCACCACCACTGGATTTGCGCGGTGCTGCTGTCGTCGGTTTCGGAGTCGGTCTTTCGACTTTTTCTGGGGTTTCTACGCTGGCCTCCGTGCCTTCTGCTTCTTCTCCTTCTTCTTTACCTCCCTTGCTGCGGGGGAGAGCTTTCTCGATTTTGATCGGGTTTTCCATGAAGGATTGGCCGTTGTATTTTTCGATAAACTGGTCGGCTAGTTCATCGCTAGGGACGGTAACGAAGGCAAAACCGCGACATTTGCCGGTTTTGCGGTCTTTGATGACTTTAGTGGTAATCGTATCCCCTTCATCGGCAAAAAGCGCCTGTAATTTTTCGCGCTCGACGGATTCTTTGGGCAAATTACCAACGTATAGACGAACGGACATGATGGATTCCTCCAAGTATAGGTTGATGTAAAAACTTGTGCGACATTCCGTGCCTGTATCCTGATTTTTTTAAGGCAAACAGAGCTAAGGAAGATGTTTCCCAGCGATAGGCTTGTAGTTTCTGCACGATAGCGGCTGTGGCCGTCAATTTCGACTATCCTTAACGATTTCAACGAGAGGAACGGAATCTAGGGGTTACGTTTTTAGCTGTTAACAGGGCTAATCATTCAACTTACCCGATTTATGTCGCTCTCTTCGATTATTACAGAATCTTTACACAATTTGTCAAATATTTTCTCTCGCTCTGGTCGGACCTGGGGAAAAATAAGTATAACTACTTAAGTATTTGTTCACAGTAAGCAAAATTTTATTAAAACTCTTGCTAAATGTATCATTATATGCTTCTTTCCTTTTGGCGGCGGGGTATCCTAGCTAACAGGAGGGAAAAAGCAAAACCCTCTTTACAGATACATTGACACTTTGTCAAGTATTTGTTACATTAGTTAAAGAAAAGAGGTGATACCAATCACCCATCTCGCTTGTTATCAACCACTGTCTTCATCGAGGAGGAACACCATGTCTCAACCGATCGAACTTTCCTTAGAACAACAGTTCAACATTCGTTCTTTTCAGACTCAGGTAGAAAAAATGAGTCAGGAGCAAGCGCAGGATTTCCTGATCAAGCTCTACGAACAAATGATGGTCAGAGAAAATATGTACAAAGCTTTTCTCAAACACCAGTGGGGTCTAGATTCTAATCCCTGGGCCTCCCAGTAACTCATTTCACCCCTGCGGGCGACCTCTTTCTCCGGCTGGGTTTCTGCGGAAACGAGCTAGGGATGCGGGGCGCATTTCTTCACCTTTTTAGTTATTCTTAGGGAAGAATAACCGAATTGCTAGGGGTTAATTTATGTTCGAGCGCGCTTTGATCTGTACAGATCTTTTCGATGGTCTCCATCGTCTTGTCCATTGTGTGCCACACTTAGCCCTGAGCGGCTTAAAACAAGTTATCTTCCTCCACAGTATTCCGGTTTGGGAACAACCCACCCTAGCTGCCGTAGATCAAGGAAAAATTGATGCGGCTAAAGAAAAATTATCCCCAGCTTTAGCAAATATTCCCGACGGCATGACAGTTATTGTCGAAATCTCTAACCGTCGTCCCGTGGATGCCGTGCGGGAAATCCTCGCGCATCACTCTATTGACGTGATTTTGATGGGAAATCCCATGCGCGGTGCCGTCCAAGAAAAATTATTCGGTAGTACCAGTTTAGCGATCGCAGGTATTACCGATATTCCGCTGCTGATTTTCCGACCGCAATTATTATCAGTTTATACTCACGATGAATTAGCCCTGCGCTGTCAGCATCTCTGGAAACATTTATTAATTCCCTACGATGGCAGTCCCGACGCGATTTATCTAATTGAACAGATGGAAAAATACGCCCAAACTCGCTCCCCCGGCTCTTTTGAGCAATGTCTCCTCGTCCGGGTAGTGGAAAATATCAGTCGCGATCCCAGTGTCACCGAATCTCGTTTAAATGATGCCCGTCAACAATTAGAATCGGTGCAAGCGCGACTAGAAAAACTCGGTTTGCAAGTACAGAGCCAAGTGCGACAAGGAACACCTGTATTAGAAGTGTTGACGGCAGCGGAAGAAGATGACATCAGTGCCATCGCAGTGGCTACCTGCCATCGTTCCAATATGTTGGAATGGTTAGCCGTGCGTCGGATTAATGAAGATATTCTTCATCAACTGTGGTTCCCCTTATTATTTTTCTCCCCCAAGGGATAGACTGGAAAAAAGAGCCTCTTGGGGATAAACCACAAAGGCACAAAGGACAGAGAGAGGAAGACAGATTTAATCGCTAAAATCGATCACACAAACGATAAGAGAGCCGCAAAAATTTGGGAGAAATTAACTTAAGTAAGTAGTTATAATTAAATTAAAAATGGATTTTAAGTTCGATCCCCCCTTAGTCCTAGGGTTGATTCATAGTAGGGTTGATTCATGAATCAACCCTACTTATCAAGGGGGGTGTCTGACAACTTTTAACACCTACCTACTTAACTAAAGGGATTAATAATCATCAATTGATTCTCGATTCGCTGACCATCTTGTAAATCTTCACTGTAGAGAATTTGACAGCCCGCTTCCAGAGCGCTGGCCAGTATTAAACTATCAAAGTAACTATATTGATAACGTTCCGCTAGATTCAATGCCATCTCTATCGTATTAACAGAAACGAGGACGATTGGGAATCCCTCGGAAAGCTCTTGTACAGCGTCTCGAATTTGCGAATAGCTTAGGGAAAATTTCCGTTTTAATACATTTATCGTTTCATTTAAAACCTGTGTACTAATCCAAGCCTCACCCGATCGAACACAATCAATCGCTCGCTGTCGTTTATCCGGCTCATCCTCAGAATACGCGTAAATTAAGACATTAGTATCGATAAAAACTTTATCGGGCATTAGCCTCGTCCCGATCGAATGTAAATCCCCGTGTATTTAAAGAAATCGCCTCGAACATCGTTTTTTCAGTTTTCTGGCTCGGATCGGGGACGATTTCCGAGTCATCCAAAACAATCACCCGCATCATCTTACCTTCCCATCGAGAAGAATATCGGGGGGGAACGCTCACCCGACCCTTATGAATAACCGTCCTAAATTCGATCGCTTCCATACATGGCTCCAATTAAACCCTATCTCTACTTTAGCTCTAGAGTCAAGCTATCATAGCTCGGACGTATTTTAGAAACTAGAATAAGGTTAAAAATCGCTTGGAGGGTTTACGGTGATGGAAGGAAAAGAAACAGGACTAAATGAACGGGAACTAGAGGAAATTCTGGAAATGGCGCGGGATGCGGCGGAAAAAGCCCGATCAATGTGCGAGGTAATTACAGAAAATTCAAAAAAATGGCGAGAAAGAGCAGAAAAAATCAATCGAACGGGATCGAGATAGCGATCGAGTATTTCTTCGATTATAGGAGCGATCGAACTTGTATCGGAAAAGCGATCTCGATCAGGGGGTAAAGCAGCGAGAGGAACCCTTGTCACATCGAAACATTTCCTTAAGATATAAGACCGAAGGTCCAGTCTGGATACAAAATTGATATACCTAGAATCGCTACTCTGGCTCACCCTCTAGGCCATTCCCTTCCAGACTGCTAGGCTATTAGACAAGATGAATAACAATCAAACTCCACGGAAACAAGGACTATACGATCCCCAATTTGAACATGATGCTTGTGGTGTCGGTTTTATCGTTCATAAAACGGGGAAAAAGTCCCACGATATTGTTGAACAGGCCTTAACAATTTTATTAAACCTCGATCACCGTGGCGCGTGCGGTGCGGAAAAAAATACCGGAGATGGGGCGGGTATTTTATGCCAAATCCCTGACCTATTTTTCCGGAAAGTGACCAGTAATCTAGGTTTTACCTTGCCGGCAGCGGGACAATACGGGGTAGGAATGCTCTACACGGCCCCTGATGCCGAAATTCGCGGGAAAAGTCGGCAGGAATTCGAGAAAATCGCCGCCGAAGAGGGGTTAAAAGTTCTCGGTTGGCGTGATGTTCCCACGGATAACTCTAGTTTGGGCAATTCGGCCAAATCTACCGAACCCTTTATCGAACAGGTTTTCATCGAACGCGATGCCAATTTAAGCGATGATCTGGCTTTTGAACGCAAATTATACGTTATTCGCAAACGTTCCCACCTTAATCGTCAATCTTTTAATCGTTACTGGTATCCTTGCAGTATTTCTAGTCGTACCATTGTCTATAAAGGGCAATTAATGCCGGTACAGGTGGGTGACTATTTCCCTGATTTACACGACCCCGACTTTCAAAGTGCTTTAGGATTAGTCCATTCTCGTTTTAGTACCAATACCTTCCCCAGTTGGGAACGCGCCCACCCTTACCGTTATATTGCCCACAATGGCGAAATTAATACCCTGCGAGGTAATATTAACTGGATGCACGCCCGTCAGTCGATGTTTGCCTCACCCTTGTTCGGGGAAGACATCAAAAGAATCCAGCCGGTTATTAATATCGAGGGTAGTGACTCCTTAATTTTTGATAATGCCCTAGAATTAATGGTTTTATCGGGGCGTTCTCTTCCTCACGCTGTCATGATGATGATTCCTGAACCCTGGGCAGCCCACGAATCGATGAGTGATGAGAAAAAAGCCTTTTATGAATACCATTCCTGTTTGATGGAACCCTGGGATGGTCCGGCCTCGATCGCTTTTACCGATGGTACGATGATGGGAGCAGTGTTAGACCGCAATGGTTTACGTCCTTCCCGTTACTATGTCACCAAAGATGACCTAGTAATTATGGCATCGGAAGCGGGAGTTTTACCCATTGAACCGGAACGCGTCGCTTTTAAAGGTCGTCTGCAACCCGGCCGGATGTTCCTTGTGGATATGAAAGAAGGTCGTATCGTGGCCGATGAGGAAATAAAAGAAGCTATTGCCAACGCTAAACCCTATCGCCAGTGGTTAAACGAAAATTTAGTCAATTTAGACGATTTACCGGCGGTGGAAACTGCTCCACCGGAAACTTCTGTTTCCCTAATTCAACAGCAAACCGCTTTCGGTTACACTTTTGAGGAATTACGTCTTTTATTAGCCCCCATGGGCCGGGATGGAGTGGAAGCAGTGGGTTCCATGGGTTCCGATACACCCCTAGCCGTCTTGTCCGATCGCCCAAAACTGCTTTATGATTACTTTCAGCAGTTATTCGCCCAAGTCACTAACCCCCCGATTGACTCGATTCGCGAAGAAATTATCACCTCTCCCATCACCACTATCGGTGCTGAGAGAAATCTCTTGGATCCGCAGCCCGAAAGCTGTCACCTGATTAAACTTAACTCTCCCATCCTCACTAATGCCCAATTAGCGCGTTTACAAGGCAATAGCGAATTTAAAACCGTGACTATTCCCATTCTCTTCGATCCCACTTCGGGAGTCGAGGGGATGCGTAGCACAATTGAGGCAATTTGTCAAGAGGTGGACGAGGCAATTTTAGCGGGCGCAAGCATTATTATTTTAAGCGATCGAGGTATCGATAAAAATCACGCCCCGATTCCCTCACTGCTGGCGGTTGCCGGTTTACACCATCACCTCATCCGGCAGGGAACCCGCACCAGAGTCGGCCTTGTCCTGGAATCCGGCGAACCCCGGGAAGTGCATCACTACGCTCTTCTCCTCGGTTATGGTTGCGGTGCGATTAATCCCTATCTAGCCTTTGCCACCCTCGGCAGTATGATCGAGGAAGGTTTATTGGTAGGAGTTGACCACCAGAGTGCCTGTAAAAACTACATAAAAGCCGCCACCAAGGGCGTAATTAAAGTGGCCTCTAAAATTGGCATTTCTACCCTGCAAAGCTACCGTGGGGCGCAAATATTCGAGGCTATCGGCTTAAATCGATCGGTAGTTGATCACTATTTTACTTGGACAGCTTCCCGCATTGAAGGGGCCGATTTAGCAATTATTGCCAAAGAATCCCTACTCAGACACGGCCACGCTTTCCCCGACCGGGATGTTAATGTGCATACCCTCGATATTGGCGGTGAATATCAATGGCGTAAGGACGGGGAAGCCCATCTTTTTAGCCCAGAAACCATTCATACCCTGCAACAAGCGGTAAAATTGGGCAAATACGACCTCTTTAAGAAATATTCCCAACTGGTCAACCAACAGAATCAAAAATTCTTCACCCTGCGGGGACTATTAACCTTTAAAAACCGGGAAAGTATCCCCATCGAAGAAGTGGAACCGATTGAAGCGATTATGAAACGCTTTAAAACTGGGGCCATGAGTTACGGTTCCATTTCCAAAGAGGCCCACGAATCCCTCGCTATTGCCATGAATCGTATCGGTGGCAAGTCGAACACCGGGGAAGGCGGCGAAGATTCCGAGCGCTACACTTGGACAAATGAACGGGGAGACTCGAAAAATAGTGCCATTAAACAGGTAGCTTCCGGCCGTTTTGGTGTCACCAGTCTTTACCTCTCCCAAGCGCGAGAATTGCAGATAAAGATGGCCCAGGGGGCAAAACCGGGCGAAGGCGGTCAATTACCGGGTAAAAAAGTCTATCCTTGGATTGCCAAAGTCCGTCACTCCACCCCCGGAGTTGGTTTAATCTCTCCCCCACCCCACCACGATATCTACTCCATTGAAGACCTAGCGGAGTTGATTCATGACCTAAAAAATGCCAATCGTGCGGCGAGAGTGAGCGTAAAACTGGTTTCTGAGGTGGGAGTTGGCACAATCGCCGCCGGAGTCGCTAAAGCTCACGCCGACGTGGTTTTAATCTCTGGTTTTGATGGTGGGACCGGTGCCTCACCCCAAACCTCGATTAAACACGCGGGTTTACCCTGGGAGTTGGGACTAGCAGAAACCCATCAAACATTGGTGTTAAATAATCTTCGCAGTCGCATCGCGGTGGAAACCGATGGCCAGATGAAAACCGGCCGCGATGTGGTGGTGGCGACCCTATTGGGGGCCGAAGAATTCGGTTTTTCGACCGCGCCACTGGTAACGTTAGGATGTATTATGATGCGGGTTTGTCATCTTAATACCTGTCCGGCGGGGGTAGCGACCCAGGATCCGTTATTACGGAAGAATTTCATCGGAGATCCCGAATATACGGTGAATTTCATGAAATTTATCGCCCAGGAAGTGCGGGAAATTATGGCCGAATTGGGATTCCGCACCTTAAATGAAATGGTGGGGCGAACTGATGTATTAGAGCCAAAACAGGCGGTAGAACATTGGAAAGCGAAAGGAATTGACCTAACTCCAATTCTCTATCAACCGGAGGTAGATGCAGAGGTAGGACGCTATTGTCAGATTCCCCAGGACCACGGTTTAGATAAGTGCTTGGATATAACCGTTTTACTGGATTTATGCAAAGATGCCATTGAAAAAGGCGAAAAAGTCAAGGCGACACTACCGATTAAAAATATTAACCGCGTGGTGGGGACGATTTTAGGCAACGAAATCACTAAACGTCACTGGGAGGGTTTACCGGAAGATACCGTACATCTCCATTTTCAGGGCAGCGCGGGGCAGAGTTTCGGTGCTTTTGTTCCCAAAGGAGTGACACTGGAGTTAGAAGGGGATGCCAATGATTATGTGGGTAAAGGTTTAAGCGGTGGCAAAATCATCGTTTATCCGCCCAAAGGTTCCACTTTTGTGGCCGAGGAGAATATTATCATCGGTAATGTGGCTTTATACGGTGCAACCAGTGGTGAGGTGTATATTTCTGGGGTTGCTGGGGAACGTTTCTGTGTCCGCAATTCTGGGGTTAATACCGTAGTTGAGGCCGTTGGCGACCACGCTTGCGAGTATATGACGGGGGGTAAAGTCGTTGTTTTAGGGCCCACCGGTCGCAATTTCGCCGCCGGGATGAGTGGTGGTGTCGCCTACGTCCTCGATGAGTCGGGGGATTTCGCCACTCGTTGCAATACCCAAATGGTAGCTTTAGAGGCACTAGAAGGGGAAGAAATCGACGATTTACGCGAGTTAATTCAACGCCATGCTGATTACACCCAAAGTCAAAAAGCGGCCCTGGTTTTAGCAAATTGGTCGGAAATGTTGCCCAAGTTTGTTAAGGTAATGCCCAAGGATTATAAGCGGATGTTGCAGTGTATTAAAGAGGCGTTAGATTCTGGTTTAACCGGCGATTCTGCCCTCGATGCGGCTTTTGAAGCCAACGCCCGCGATGTGGCAAGGATTGGCGGTAGTTAAGTAGTACAAAATTATTGTAGGTTAACATAAAGTTAACCTACAATAAAACTACTATAATTAATCCTTATGCAAAGGAAAATTTGAAATGTTAAAATGGTTAACAAAAGCTATAAGCATAATAATAAGTTTAGAAAACTATGCTGCTTTTGCTAATTCATGTCCAGAGGACTGGCCCCAGAGATTAATCAATAATACTTGGTTTGAAGCAAGTGGTTTTATCGAAACTCAGCAAGGAAAATATAATTGTCAAGTTTTAGAATCAGGAATTACTAGCGTTTTTTTCGCTATTAAGTGTAATAATGGTTCGGTTATCTATAAAACCGAAGATTTTTGTTATGAAGATGATCCATCTAGAGACAATCCTAATAGAAGATGTGCTGATTTTATATTTCTAATTGATAAAAATGGTTCTGAATTTAAAATGAATTATGAAATAATAATGAATCAGATTTGTAACAATGGGATAATGACTCAGCAACTCAATTTTATTGCTTTTCAATCAAGCTTTAGGTTTAGTGGTTCTGTTATTATCAAATTACGTTATCGTCCTGTCTTAAAGCCAGAAGGTTTTTAGGAGATTAACAAAATGTATAATCTAAATCTGGATCAAAAAGTGCGAGGTAAAAGAATGTTAGAAACTAAAGCTCTGAAAGATATAGAGTTAGCTTTTAGACAGTTTGGCTATGAAGGGGAAGATGTATTCAATGTAATTGCCTATTCTTACATTGATGTTTTTGCCATTGAAACTACTAAAAAGCTCGATAAGATTATTATGAAAGGCCACTGCTTATCAGAAATTGTATTTCAAGACAAGACTCTTCAAGAAGTAATTTATTGTCAGATAAAAAAAGATGTCAATGGAAAAAATCTACCGATTTTTTATCAATATTTTCTGGCTAAAAGATTTCGAGATATTACAGGAAAGTTTTTTACCCCACACGCAATAGCAGAACAAATGGTCAGTATGCTTCCTATTAAATCGGATGCTTTAATAATGGATCCTACTTGTGGCAGTGGAACTTTTCTAAAAGAAGCGGGAGAACGTTGGCAATATACACCTTGTCATCTCATTGCCAATGATGTAGATGAGATGTTGGTCGGTTTAACGGAATTAGTTTTAAGAATAAATACTAACCAAAGTCAGAATATTTCTCTATTTACCTCGAATATTTATCGTCCCGATCAAGAAATTCAAACACTATTTGGTCAAGTAGATTACATTGTAGCAAATCCACCGTTTTCACTGCCAATAGACTTGTTAGAATCTCAAAGCGACTTATTCAATTTAGGCTATAGAAATAGCGATGCTCTATTTATTGATTTAGCTCTAGAGTTATTAAAGCCTGACGGACGTTTAGTTTGTCTTTTGCCTCATTCAATTATCTCGAATAAAGAGTATGAAAAGTTACGTCAAAGTGTCGAGAAAAGTTGGTTATTAACTGCCGTTATAATATTACCTGAAGGCGTTTTTCAATCAACTTCAAATACCACGACTCGTGCCGATATTATTGTCTTGGACAAAAAAGGTAAAAATACAATAAATAAAAAAACGATTTTTTCTAATATTTCTTCAATTGGCATCCCCCTGAACAATCAGCAAAAAAAGACAGAAAGCAACGATCTAAAAACATTGCTAGAAAACAAGGAAGTCGCCAAAGTTCTCGGTATTTAAGTATAAAAACAATGAAAAAAAACGGGCATACTTTTTTGACAATAGTAGATACCTGTAAGATAGAAGCAGGTATCTGGAATCCCTATCATTACAAAAAGAATGACTTAGGTTATACTCTATCAGATTTTGTTGATATTCAAAAAATTATCAATCATAAATGCGATATTAGTTTGTGTCATTTTGCACCGATAGAATATAAAAACATTCCAAAAGGAGAACTATTAACCTTTGTCCTAGAAGATAATTATTTAGCAAAAGGACGATATAGTGTTGTCGGTGAACAATCTCTAATTTTTGGCACTATGAGAGCCTATCTTGGCAATGTTTTAGTAACACCAAAAGCAACTTGGATCGAAAAAGATAGTCCCTTATTCTATCCTATTAATTCAGAGTTTGTAGAGATCATACCCAAAGATAAACTCCCTTATTTTTGGTGGTGTTATCTCAAATCAGCTTTATTTCTCCATCAAATGCCAGCAGGGAGTGGTGGAACACGTCCAAGAGTAAGCATAGAGAATTTGGAACAGATACCTGTAAGCGTTCCTACATTGCAAGAACGGACAAAAATAAACTCTAGTTTAATAGTTCTAGCAGAGCAATCTTGGCAAAACCTTCTTGCTTGCAGACAGATAATGAAACAGGCAAATTTATCAAATAATTAATGATTATGCCCGATATATCACCACAAGAAATTCAATCACTACGCAATATTTTTAAGTCATTGATTGGCATAAAAATAGATTGGTTGAGTATTCCAGATCAAGCACTAAAAGGATTTGAACCTAGCCAAGTGGCTGTAATTGTTAACACACTTTTAGATGGAGTTTTACCCCAAATTCAATTAATTTCAAATTATCAAAATCAAGGAAAAAAATTAAAAACCTTGGACTAGAGAAATCTCCCAGTCAAATTGGAGAACGAGAAAGTTATCCCGACTACATTCATATTTCAGGCAAAAGAGTAGAGTTAAAAGGTTTATTTGTAGATAATAAAACTTTACAACTCAAAAGACCACCGACACCAAGAGAACCATCGGCAAGACTAAAAGAAAATATTACGATTGATAGTATTGATGCCGAAAAAGATGTTTTATTGATTGCAGCTATTCAACTTCAAGAAGAAAATGGTTTTTGTTCACCATTTATCGTTGACATTGAAGTGTTTTCAATGATCGATTGCATTCGAGCAAGAGATCAACGATTGATAGAAACTGGCGGTAAATGGATTGATAATGTTCCCAAGGTGATTAGTAATAATGGCAGGAAAAAACAAAGGGCAGGGGAAACATTGGCAGATAATGATTATGAAAAAGATACTAATTTTGGTAAATTAAAACGAATACCATATCCGCCACTACAAGATTTTTTAACTAAATGGACTTAAAAGATCATTAATACTTAGGGCTTGCTAAATATCAGTGGAGGTCATGCTAGAAAATGGCTTGGGGTTTTTTTGGCAAAAAAGTGCAAGAAACAAACGTTGAGAAATCGAAATATGGACTCAAAACCCTTGCACTTTCCCTCTTTAATTGCGAAGGTTTCCGCTTCGAGGTGTGCGAGATCATTCTATTATTCTGATAATTTTGCCAGTGGGAGATTATTATCGGTAATTAATAATTCTTCCCCCGGTTTGAGATTGTATATCAGTTCGGGCAGTTTGGCTTGAGCTTCTTGGAGAGAGACAATCATAATTTTACGGCAAGCGGGAAGATGAAAGGACTTTCTAGGCCGATAATTTCTTGATTCTAACCGATCAAAGCCCAGAAGGGATAGGCGAACCGAAAAACCTCTCCATTGAGGACTCGTGTTAAACTGATTAATCATGCTGGTGTCTAGAAGCGACCTATGCCGAACTTAACCTTAAGCAACGAACAAGTGATCGACTTATTCAAACAACTCCCCGAAGACCAGAAACGGGAAGTTTATAAAATTCTCATTCTCAGTCAGTGGAGACAGTTGGAACCAGTATTTAATGAAGGAGCAGAAAGAGCTAGAATCGTAGCCAAAGAACGCGGTTATGATTGGGATACCATGACGGAAGACGAAAGAGAAGAATTTATCGATGAAATCGTTCACGAACCATCATAATATCCACCGAATTATACAGGAGCATATTTTACCATAAATATTACCTTAAATCCCGAATTATAACAATTAATTAACTCTCAATTAGCGACAGGAAATTATAACAGCGTTGAAGATTTATTAAAAGACGCTTTGTTAAATTTAGCAGACAAACAAAACCGTCAGATTTTAAGCCAAAAAGTTAAAGAACTCTTTGATAAAACTCAATCCTTACCCGGCGTTCAGGATATTACCGAAAAAGATATCGCCGCAGAAATTGAAGCGTACCGAAGAGAGGACTTAAAAGAAAAATGGACTAAATGGTTTCAAAAAGTGGAAGAAAGGGAAGAAATTATGGGCGAATCAGTCATTAATCAGGACATCTGGGAAAAAGGAAGAGGATAAGAAGCGGTTTCTTTGATTCTAAGGCTACTTAACCCTCGTTGAGGTGAAATATCCTCGACTTTAGGCCAACAAATCCAAGAACTATCTCTAGAACAATTAGAAACTTTAGGAGAAGCGCTGCTCGATAGAAGATGTCTGCTCGTCCTGCGTTAAATTTTTAAATACCGGCTTTTTTTGTACTGATTTAACCATGGCTACCAGCGATATCTCCAATTCTACTCACTCATCCCCAAAACCCCTGCCAAAACTGGGACTTTTCACCATGTTTCGCTTAGGACTTTTTCAAATGGGACTAGGTATTATGTCCCTGCTGACTTTGGGGGTTCTCAATCGGATTATGATCGATGAGTTAAAAGTTTTACCCTTTCTCGCCGCAGCTGCGATCGCTATGCACCAGTTTGTTAGTCCAGCACGCATCTGGTTTGGGCAAAGATCCGACGGTAAAACTATTTTCGGTCATCATCGCAGCGGTTATGTCTGGATTGGCGCGGCAGTTTTTACCGCTTTAGCTTTTATTGCTTTGCAGGTAGTCTGGCAATTGGGACTTAGTATTCAAACTTCGGGATGGAATACCATTTCCTACGCTTGGATTGCCCTCTTAGCCTTAATTTTCGCCCTCTACGGACTCGCTTTAAGTGCCAGTTCCACCCCTTTTGCTGCCCTCTTGGTGGATGTATCCGATGAAGATAATCGAGCGCAATTAGTTGCTATAGTTTGGTCAATGCTGATGGTGGGAATCGTCGTCGGGGCGATCGTTAGTTCTCGTTTGCTGGATACTCCCAATATCTGCGGTACAAATATTTTGACCTATGATCCGACTCAATCAGCCCCTATAGCCAATATTCCGCAGCTACAGGCGAGTATTAACCCCGTGTTCGCGATTATGCCCGCTATCGTTTTCGTTCTCTGTATTTTAGCGACTTTTGGCGTAGAAAAAAAATATTCTCGTTTTAGTAGCCGGTCCACTCTTGTGCAAAGAGAGGATCAAATTACCTTCAAGGATGCGTTACAGGTTCTCACCGCTAGTCGGCAAACTGGTTTATTTTTCACCTTCCTGCTGATGATGACTTTGAGTTTATTTATGCAGGATGCAATTATGGAACCCTTTGGCGGCGAGGTTTTTGGGATGTGTATCGCCCAAACCACCCAATTGAACGCTTTTTGGGGAACCGGAACCCTTTTTGGTATTGCTGCCACGGGATTTATGCTCATTCCCCGCATCGGTAAACAAAAAACCACTAAATATGGCTGTATTTTTGCAACAATTTGTTTTATTCTGTTGATTTTTGCCGGCTTTTCTGCTAACCAAAGTTTATTAAAATCAAGCTTGCTCTTTTTCGGTTTAGCTTCGGGAATGATTACCGCCGGAGCTACCAGTTTAATGTTAGATTTAACCGCCGCCGAAACCGCAGGAACTTTTATCGGCGCTTGGGGATTATCCCAAGCGATCGCCCGGGGATTAGCCACGGTTTTAGGCGGTACGATTTTAAATATCGGTAAAGTTGTCTTTTATAGTCCGGTTTTAGCCTATGGCTTAGTTTTCCTCGTGCAAGCATTGGGAATGATCCTAGCAGTTTGGTTATTAAGTCGCGTCGATGTCAAGGAATTTAAGGAAAATGCCCGAGCAGCGATCGCAACAGTGATAAAAGGAGAGATCGACTAGCAAAAGCAAGCAAAAGTGAGATAACAGGAGAATTAGCCCGATCGGGGGAAGTTGGTTAGCAGCTTTTTTCCTATCCTAAAAGTAGAGAAGAAAACGAAGGAGGAGGCGAAAACGATGAAAAGGACTTTAATGATTACCCTAGGTTCCCTAGCCTCCTTACTGCTGATTAACCCCGTCGGTGCGGAAAATCCCCAACAGGTACAACAATTATTGAATACGCGGGAATGTCCGGGCTGTGATCTCCGCGGTGCAGATTTAAGAGGGGCGCATCTAATCGGCGCAGATTTGAGAAAAGCGAATTTACAGGGAGCTAATCTGGAGGAAGCTAACTTAGAAGGCGCAGATTTGACCGATGCTAACCTAGAAGGCGCGAATTTAACCGCAGCTTTTCTGACTAATGCAAGTTTCAATCAAGCTGATCTCGATGGAGTCAATTTCACCAGCGCCGTGATTTATGATGCCGATGTGACAGGTGCATCGATGGAGAGAATTAACTTGACAAATGCTCAGATTTATGGTACTGGCATCGCTGTCGGTGGTGGCAATCCCTAGATAGGGTTTGCTGAATGAATCTAAAAACCTTGTGGGTTGCGACTTTTAGACTTTTTTTATTAACGATCGCTTTTGATCATTTCCCCGATTGACTCTCATCAGGATTTTGGGACATCCGGCGCGAGAATCATCAATTGTCCTTCCTTATCCTCGCGAATGGCTAGAATCGCCGGACGTTCATTTTCTGCCGACTGAGGAGATAACCCGCGAAAAACATAGATCCAATTGTTATTTTGGATTAATAACCGCCAAACTCGCGGGGGATTGACTTTACTATCATTCGTTTCTTTTCCCCGCAGCTCTTCGAGTAATTTAGTCTCACCGATAATTCGATAACCTTTGAGAGAAGGATCGGTAAAAACATCATCAGGATTGCGACCGATCGCTATCTGTTTTTCTGGTAAAACTAAAGTGATAACTGGTAAGGTAGAACTATCATTAACTGCATCGCGACGGGCATCGATCGATCCCTGAATTCGAGCTAACCAAAAAAGAATAATTAATAGCCAAATAACAGCGATCAAATCTTTTCGGAGAGATTCGGGAATTCCCCGAACTAATAAACTTAGGGGTTGAAATTTTTGATGAAATTTCCGTTTAGATTGACTGACAATTGAATAGGATGGCAGGGGAAACAAAATCCAGAGAGTAAATTGAATCGCAAAGGCAACGGCAACCAGTGCCAGAAACGTTCGCAGCAACGCCCCGAAATCGCCACAGAAGACCTGTATCGGCACAAAAAGGAAGGAACGCAAGGGCAAGTCCAGACGGTTGATCTCAAGGCTAAACCAGCCGAAATAGGCCCACCGATAGATCCATCCTGTAAAATAGAGAAAAATCCCCAGCAAACCGAGAAGACTGGCGAAGGTTCCTAGTATCTGTGTTCCGGGAGGGGGAGAATTCGGAGCGCTCACGGCAAAATGTCCCTGATTGGCGTTTTCGATCGCTATCCTACTCGATCGACCGGGTTCTATCGCCAGTTCTTTGTATTTTATCAAGGAGAATAACCATGTCCATCGACGATCCCCGACAAGTTCGTTTTTTAATTGAGAAAATGGAAGCAAGTTTACCGATCCCTGTGCGTGCAACTCCCGAAACGTTAAAAATAGCTGAAACAAAAGGCGAGCGATACAAACCCGATCACCAGTTTTCGATCGATAAAATTTTCTACATGGGAGACGAGGGGGGAATTATTTGTTCCCTAAAAAACGAATCGGGAAAACAAACGAGTCTTGTCTGTTCTTTAACCCATCTACGCATCGATAACTCTCATCCGTTAGCGGCGGATATTCAATCCTACCAGAAAAAGCGATCGATGCGGATCGCACTACAGGATGGTAAAACTGGAAAAGCCCTCCGTATTGCCAAACAAAACCGCCCGAACAAAGGTTTCGGAAAGTAAAAATATATTGACAAAAACCGCAGGTTGGGTTACGAGTAGCGCTAACCCACCACATCCAAGATTGAAAACAGAACCAACCCAATCCCGATCATTCAGGCAAGGTAAAGATGAAAAAACTCTACCCAATAATAACCGCAACTAGCCTAGTTTTTATCGCCTCTCTTGCTGGCTATCATCTACCAGCCACCGGCGATCGATCTCCCGTCAAGAAAATCCCCGTATTCATGCCGGATGATACAAAAGTATCTTTAAAAAATGGCACTTCTCTATCTGGGAGATTAATCAAGTTCGATTCCCAAGCAAAAAAGATCGCTTTAGGGAGAGAATCAAAAACAAAAGAAGTGGCAATGAAAGAGATCAAACAGATAGAGTTTCAAGGCAAGGTTATTATCAAAAGCGGAACGCTTGTTATTCGTGGGGAAGGGGGATCAAGCAATCCAAAAGAGAATAGAGAACGCTGGCATGAACCCCTACAGAACTTCAAAATTGTTGATGTTAATGAAGGAAAAGCGGAAGTAACTATAACCTCGCTAGATCCTCCAAAAATAAGAGGAATCGAGCGTGTAGCCCTTAACAGTTCCTACGTTGTTGAGGAAATTAAATTCAACCCCTCGGACAAAATTGAGATTCAAGTAAACCCGCATTAAAATTCACCAAGGAGAGGTCAATTATTTAGGTAATTCAGTAAGACTTTAAATGGGAAAATTGGCTGATGTATTGTTCGATCATTTTTGGTGATATTGGATCGTTTAATGTCGGGTTAGCGAGGTAAAAAATGATGTCATTGATGAGATTTTCCTCATCTGTTTTATATGCGATATCTTCTCTGCATTCGATGGCATCAGCCCAGTTTTCTAAGTCGGGGGCAGATAGAGCGTTATTAAGATAGCGATCGAGAATATCGATCAGATGCTCTTTTTTTAGGGTGATAATTGCTTCGCTACTGTCCCAAGGAAAGGTTTTTAGGATAGGGAGGATAGTTGATAGGGGTTGGTCAAAGTTGACTAGGGCGTTGAGGTATTCTTGTCTAGTTTTCATGGGTAAGTAGGTGGGTGAAATTAAATTGAAAATGGATTTTAGGTTCGATCCCCCCTG
>NZ_CAIP01000092.1 GCF_000297435.1 Microcystis sp. T1-4
GCAAGAAGTCTAATATACAGCAAGCTGTTTAGCCATATCGTCCGTCAGGTATTTATTGCCGGAAAATTATCCTGAAAGACAGCCTGTAGATTAGTTAACTTTTCAGAAAGGGACAGATTGCCTAAAATCCCCATTTGTGAGCCATTTTCAGCACCCCTGAAGATTTCAATAGGTGTCATATAACTAAGTTGTGCATACCCTGGATTACCATAAATCCGTGAAACAAAAAAGGGTTGTAATAATTCTGATCGTGAATCTGAATAATCGGGTTGACATCGATACTGTGATGGTGTTTTAGATTTAGAGGGAACATAACTGAAAGAAATATAACCTTCTTGCCGTTTCTGTACAAGAATTGGCTCGGTAAAAATGACTGAATTAGCAGCAATAATCATAGTAATTTTGGTGCGTCCTATAACCGTTGTCTGTTCTATCTTGGTTTCTGGTCCCCAATTATTGTCCACTTCGGTATTAAGTGAATCAACTAAATTAATTACACACCACCAAAAGCTAAAAGCCTTGTATTGTAAAAGTTTCAGAAAAAAGTTTGTGTAAATACTTTTGTTTAAGTGCTTATTAGAAGCAATCGCATATTGATTTCTGTCATTGCTTCCATCAATAATACTATCGTGGATATCTAAAACTGTGTTATCTGAGAACAGATATATTGAACTAAGAATGCTATGAGTGATTCTAACCTCTAAATTGACATCAATATTTTCAGATAATTCTAGCGTTTTAATGGCTGCTTTTTTATTCCATACCGTGCAATGACAAATTACCAACTGTAATTTTCCTACTACTGAGATCGTCCCGTTTAACCATAAACCATTCAGTACCAATTTAGAACCAGAATATCTACCAATAATATTCAAATTTCCTAATAAGCAAGGACGACAACCATCGGCTGCTTCAATAGTTAAACTGAAGGGAGTTTGACGTTCGACAAAAACCTCTTGAATAATCGCAAAGTTAGAATCTTCCTCAAGATTGTAAATACAATTATCAGAAATTGATATTATTCCGGGTAGATCACTTTGACTCCATGCTTGAATTGCTTCGGTTAAGGAAGAAAAAGAATTCTTATCCCTAGGAGCATCAGTCATTAATTGTGAAACGTTTCCTCGCCAAATCCCACGGACGTTCGATAAAGTTTGACGACGAGAATAAGAACCTCCACCAATCTCAGCACTAAATCCATAAGCATAATTAACCAAAACTTTATTGGTTTTAAGATTAGCAGGTAAAACCATCCGTCCACATTTAAGATCAACACAGATTGAATTATCTATTTCCTGAAGATTTGGCCATTTACTTAAATCGGTAACTTGCAAGGTTAAATTCGGATAATTATTAACATCAATAACAGAACCATTATCGAGAAAAATAAAAATTTGTAATGGAGGCCGATCAATCAAACCATTGACAAGAATTTCTGAGACAGTATTAGGTTTAGTTAGAGGCTGCAGATCAGACGGAGTTAAGGGAATGGGTAAGCTATTATTAACAGAAGTTTGATTATCTTGATTATTCGATGGTGGTTTAAATAAAGGACTATCAATTCCTAAGGGATTAAAGGTATAACAATTGTCTTGAATATGACGTGCTTGAGCGAACTGAATGAAAAAACTCCGCAATGGATAGAGAAAAATTCCGATATTATAGATATTATATTTTCCATTGGCAATAATTTCCAAATTACTCATTAATAAAGGATTACTACCGCCGACAGAAATATCTATTGTGCGAGCAAAGGGATCATTTATTGTATTGATTAATTCTAAGTTATTTAAAGAATGTAAATCTAGGGTTTTTCCCCTGTCGAGATTTATATTCTCTAAGTTTTGTGTGATTGATAACTTAACAAAATAAGGAATAATTTTTGCTGGTAAGTTTGTTGATTCATAAAGGATATTTTCTAGAGATTTTAATGTTCCTTTGCGACGACGATTTCGTAAAGTATTAGCTACCTGTAAACGAGCAGTACCGAAAAGATGGCTAGTTTGATCTGAAAATTTAGTTCCTATCAGTGTAGCTAAATAGGGAATAACCCAATCTTCACAAGTTTCAATAAACCAATTACTATAAAGCTCCTCGATATTTTGTTCAAGGATGTTTAACTCTAACTCCATAATATTTAGGAAGGCAAGCAGAGGAAAACCCTGCTCTAAATCTCGTTGTCGATAAAAAATAGGTAATAATTCGTAAAGGCGATTTTGGGTCATCGTGATTAGATCGTTTTTCTGGTTTTTCTGGTGCTTTTTTTGGTAGATGTAACTGTTCCCTCAACTTTCTTCACTGTCTTCAAGAGAATTTTTTCCCCAGAATCAATCAGCACGACAGAAGCTTGATAAGCTATAGATAAGTTATGAGTAACTTGAAAAAATATAGTCCATAATTTAGATAGTTCTTCTAAATTTAAGTAGATAGGTGTCAACCTGACTGTTTCAATTTGGTTAGCTAAATCTGAAGCGGCCAAATAACTATCACTTCCAGTTGTGCTAATAGTTTGACGAATTAATTCTGGTTTAAGAATTGGGGTGTCTGTCAATGCGGCTATCATCCCTCCCATTAACCTTTCTGGTTCTTGCTGTTGTCCTTTACCATAAAAGGTCAACAAGTAATCTAAATTGAGGGCATTTTGCCAGCGATCAACTAATGAGCCGTCCGATTCTGTGTGGGGTATGGGGAAAGATCGGTTGCGAAGAGTTGCATTTGCTTCTACTCTATAAAGATAGAGGTTAACCCCTACAAAACCGGGTTCAGGAGCTTGAGGACGACCTGTGGTAACTGTCGGTGCTGCTGATAGGTCAGGGACTTGCTGAATCGCTTGGGCGATTAAATCCCGAAAGGTGGCGGTAACTGTTGCGATCGCTAAATAGTTGCTCATAATGCTTATTTATGCTTCTGGGTCAGATTGTCCCCTCAACAGATTGAAAAATAGGGTTTAGCAGTTTCTTTTGTTTTGACCAACTATCTTCCCTGTTAGAATGATTAAAACTCTTCCAAGAATCTTCCCATAAAATTGTTTCTCTAGCCTCGTTCATTAATTCTCTGTGGGCTGAAAACTTAGGTGTCAGTGGAGGTAAAATAGTCGCTTTATACCCTAAAGAATGTTCGGCTAATCGCCCAAAAAAATCGCTCATTGCTCGATTCTTCCTAGATAATATTTACGTCTTTTGGTAGTCATTCCTAAGATAGTCTCTTCTGGCCAACCATAAGCTTGTGCCAATAAATGAACCTCCTCTAAGAGACTTTTTGCTTGAGTGCTGATTTCCGACCAGAGAAAAGCGACAATATCAAATTGATCTGACCAAGCATTGCGACAATTAGGACAATCTAAATTCAATAATAATTCGGACTGAGGATCACAATCAACGATCGCTTCTCCTAAAATTTGAATGGTTGTTGTTGTTAATTGTTCATTCTTTATTTCTTGACCATCTTGGGTTGCTTTAATAAGACTGCGACGGATTAATTGTTGACGGGCTTCTTCTAAATTGGAACTTTGAGAAATGGCTGCTAAATCTTTACTATTTAATAACCGAAAGGTTAACTCAATTCCATTATTCTCAATTGTATAACTTGTCTTGATCTCTGTTTCAGAGACGATACCAAGTTCCGCCACATTAAAAGTAAATTCTAACATCTCAGAGCATTGTGGGCATTGAACCGCCGCTTGTAGGTTTGTTCCTAATAACTGCTGATATAGAGTAAATAAACAGCGATTGCGTTGGCCAATCGTAAACTGACAAAGTTCTTCAAGGGTTTGCTGTGGTTGCGCTAGAGCTAAGAGGAGCAACCCCCGATACCACAGTGGTTGTCCCTCTCCTAACTCCCATACTCTCACTAAATCAAAAGCAGATATCATAAACGATTAACCAAACACAAAATGATTGGGTGATTTAGAGATACAAATCAACTAGCAGGCAGAACAAAGCTACCCTCAGTAGGTTCTTTAACGTTATAATCCCGTTCCCAACCTTCATTTTGTAAAGTTATGCTTTGAAAAGCAAATTCATTCCCCAACGAGTCTAAATCTGATAAGGCGACATACTCTGATACCCAACAGCGATAGACATTATAAGCAATGACTTTTTGTCCAGCTTCGTTGTAAAGTTCGATGATAATATCTTTACGAAAATCTTTGAGGGAAACAATTTGATTAGATTGATCGGGTCCTTTGGTAGAATTACTATAGTCCCAAACTTTATTCGCCCATTGTTCAAAGGTTACATCATGGGTGACACCTTGTCTGAGGGTAATTGGACCATATTCTGTTTGTCCGGGTGAAGGACGGGGGGTACTGGGGTCTCCCCCATAGCGAAATCTGACGACCTCTGTAGTACGCATTAAATTGGTCACATTATTGACTCCGGCAACATAAGTATTATCCCACTTGACCCGAAATCGGAAATTTTTGTAAGGGTCATAGCGATAGGTATTAACTTTAAATTGTGGCGCTGGCATGAAATTCTCCTGAAAAACTAATGAAAAGTTGAGGGATTTTTTCTTTAATTACTGATACAACCCTCAATTATTAGGTTGTTTGACCGGCCTGTTGTTGGATTTGGATCACAACAAACTCGGCGGGTTTGACTGGGGCAAATTGAACGAGAACATTAACAATTCCTAAGTCGATGTCTCTTTGAGTGGTTGTGGTTTTATCACAGACCACTTGATAACTGTAAAATGCTCCTTGGCGCGAAAGAGACTCCATAAAGCTACCGACGCTTAATCTCAAGGCTGACCAGAGGTTTTCATTATTCGGCTCGAAAACAGCCCATTTTGTGCCTTGATAGAGGCTCTCTTCAATATAAAGGGTCAATCTTCGCACGGAAACATATTTATAGTCACTATCAAGTATATCTGCTCCCCGTAAGGTGCGATCGCCCCAAACCACTGACCCGACAATGGGAAAAGTTCGCAAGCAGTTAATCCCCAAGGGGTTGAGTACACCATTTTGTTGATCGGTGAGTTTTAATTCTAAACTATTGATCCCCAAGATGCCTGCATCTAAGCCAGCCGGAGCTTTCCAGACTCCTCGTGTCACATCGGTAGCGGCATAAATTCCGGCAATAATGCCACAGGCCGAAAAGGTGTCTAATTGGTTTTTCATCATGGGATCTTCCTTGATCACACGAGGGAAATAAACCGCAGCATTAATGGTTTCTGGCCCTTCTATCCCGACCTGAGTGGGTTGTAACTGGCTGATATTGCCATTTTTTACCTCTCCTAGCCATGTCGTCGGCGGATCGACAATTAACATCGCCCGTCGTTCAAAGCAATAACTCAATGCTTCAGTATAAACTAGGGGATCAATATTGTTCTCCGCTATTCGTTGATCAGGGGGAATGCACATAATGTTAAACAGTTCTATTTTTTCTAGGGCATAGATTCCTGTTCTTTGATCTTGATCTCCAGTATAGGTTTCTACGGATAGATTCTTTCCATTATCCCCTCCTGCTACTTGAGAGGTTGCCCCACCGGGTGGCGTTATTGAGGGAAGTTGTGGTTGATTTTTAGCATCTAACGGAACTCGAAGGAGTTGGGATTCATGATTTAAAACTAGATCCAGTCGGTTGGGTGAAGGGGGGGTCGTCGTCTTGATGGTAACATTGGTAAATTGTTCAAAATCGGTTGTTCCATTGGGGTAAGTGATCTGAACCGTTAAATTAAATAGATCGTTTTTGTTCAAGCCATAACTGGCCAAATTTTCGGCAACTTTATCGGTAATGCCTTGTGTATTCACACTGGCTTTTAATTGAGTTCCCCATGTTCCGGGGTTAGCCGCTTCTAGGATGAGAGTTTTTTCGGCAGGAACAGCAGTAGCAGCAGCAAGAGGAATTGCCGCAAGAACCGCATCAAATAACCCTTTAACTGTTTGTCCTGAAACTCCTTGTGCCTTCGTTGCAGCATCTTTTATGAACTGATTATTTATCTTTTGGATTTCTGTATTAAGATTATCGACTGTTGGTTTAGTAGGATTGAATTTGTTCCCATCAGTATCAAAAATACTATCTAGTGCAGCTTGAAATCCAGAAGCAGGAGAATCATTAGCTGAACTAGATGAACCAATTAAGATAGTTTTTAGGATGTTCTTAACCTCTGGAAAAAGTTTGAGTTCGTTGAGTATTTCATCTTTAGCTAAAGCTTGTATTGCTGCGTCCAAAGCATCTTGAAGACTATTCCCCGTTACCTTACTAGCAACCTGTTGAGCGATTTTTTTAGTGTTAGAGTCGCTGATGGTAGAAACAGCACTTTGAGCAGCATCAGTTAATATCTTTACTGCTCCCTTAATGTCTGGGTGCGTTGCGCCAATTTTATCTGTTAAATTTTTAGCTTCAGTATTGCCATCAGTATCAAAAAGAGCATCAATCGCCCCTTGAATTGGACTTAAAGCATCTTTGATTACTTGCTCCGAAGGCTTACCATCAGTAGTAGATAACAAATTAAGGGTTAGAGTTGCTGTTGGGTAAGGAGGAGTCGTGTAAGTGTTATTCGTGATAGCATCATCAATGGCTGTTTTAACATCATCTGCTGTCGCACCAGATTTACCAGAGGCATCACTAGCGATTTTCAGCAAAATTTGCGCCACCGTTTTACCCGGTTCTTCTGTGTGCTTGTCAGCTTCTCCTTGAACAGCCGTAACTACATCTGTTGCCTTTTTATCTTCACCAGTAACTCCGTATGCTGCTTGTTTAACCGCTTGTGCAGCATTATTAGCCTGAGCCTTTTTAACTGGATCAATATCATTAAATGCGATCGCAAAATCGATTGTAGCTTTAACACTATCTGGTGTCGCACCAGATTTACCAGCGGCATTCTGAGCGATTTTCAGCAAACTTTGCGCCACCGTTTTACCCGGTTCGTCTGTCTGGTTGTTAGCTACATCTTGAACAGCCTCAACTACACTTTTTGGTGTTGTGTTCCCACCATCACCAGATAGTGTGCCAACCTCTCCTGCAGCACCAGCAGGATTATTTGATGCTGTTGTGTTATTATTATCAGCTGCTGTTTTAACCCCTGAAGCTGCTTTTTTAACCACTTGTGCAGCATTATTAGCATTTGTATTCCACTCATCTAATGTTAATGTTGTTTTTGGTTCAAATAAGCGCACAATTACAGCTTGAGAACCCCCATTAAGGAAAAAGTCTTGAACGGCATAACTCATGGGAAAATCATAGGCTAATCCCCCAAAAAAACGCTGATAATCCCCAAAGCTAAAAATAGTAATAGGCTCTTCAACGGGTCCGTACAAGGCTCGTCCGACAAAAGCGGTAATCGAAGTAGCAACCCCAGTAATGGTATGTCGTCCACTGGGTAATTCTTGAATATAAACACCAGGATAAGTGACTTGAACTGGCATAGCTCCCCCTCGGAACTGTATAATCAATAACTCATAGCCGTCAGTTTGTGCTAATAAAACTGAAAGTAACTAGAAATATAACCCCAAAAGCCATCTTTTTTGTATAAACTTGTCTTACTTTTTATTTGATTTCCTTGAAGAAAGATGAAGAAAGATGAAGAAAGTTTTTAAGAAATATTAAGTAGGGATTGCTGAATAAATCTAAAAACCTTGTTGGATAAGGCTTTTAGACTTTTTTGACCTCAAAAAGTGCCGACCATTGGAGGGATCGGGGGTAAAATTCAGGTACTTTTTCCCTGAAAATTAGGTAACTGACTACCTCAAAATCGGTAAAACCCCACACCCTACACCCTGCCCCTAGGAAAAACTTTTTCAGCAGACCCTAAGTAGAGTTTGCTGAAAAAGTAAGGGCGAAGCATTCGGATAGGAAATCTCCGGTTTCAGCGATAGGTTATGCCCGAATACTTCGCTCCTACAGGACGTGTGGGCCGATGAAGATGTAAGGTTTTGAAACATGATTCTCTCAAAATCTTGCACCTGTGGGAGGGAAAAAAGACCCTAAGACCCTTGCCTAGTCTATATTTCACATTTATTCAGCCAGCCCTAAGTAAGTTTTTGATAGATATAGAAAATGGAGTTAATGTGTATTTTTTCAATACTGGCGGTTTTGCCTTGGGCAGTAACACCCCCAAAAATATAGATTGAACCATCAAGGAAGGCAGTTCCCAAAGATTTTCTCCCTTCCTGGAGGGGGGCTGCTTGTCGCCAAATCTGGGTCTGAGCATCATAGACAAAGGTGCTATCCAGTTCACTCCAAGAATTTGTTCCACCAATGATATAAAATTGACCTGCGATCGCACTGATTCCCATGTGGCTCAGGGACATGGGTAAAGGCTTTTGTCTGAACCATCGCTCTTTTAAGGGAACATAAATATCACACCAAGGAACTTTTTTATCTCCCCACAGTCCACAAAACTTTTTTTTCTGTCCTCCAAACAGATAGATAGCCCCCTGATATTCTCCAATCCCAAAAGCAGATCTGGCTCTAGGCAGAGAAGGGCATTGTAACCATTGATTAGTTACTAAATCATAGACTTCATTAACACCAGTGACCAGATTGGGAAATAATCCCCAGAAACCGGATATCTGTCCTCCAATTGCATAAAGCTTCTGTCCCACGACACCAATCCCTAAATGACTTCTCGGCGTAGGCATTGGGGGACGATTGAGATTCCATTGATCGGATTCGGGGTCATATTCGTAGTGAAGTCCTGTCTTTTCACCCGCTTTCCTCCCTTCAATCACATATCCACCAATCACGTGCAGTTTGTTGTTTATAACCCCCACAGCAAAGGCTTTTCGTTTGGGATCGGGCATAGGCTTTTTTTCTTGCCAAAGTTCTAGAGCATTATTGGGTTGGTAAGCCCACAGTTCCCCTGTTTCCCACAAACAATAAATCTTTTCTTCGATTATCGTCGTATAGACTCGTCCGGCTTTGGGCATTGGGGGGGTAATCTCCTGCCAATTTTGGGGTCTTAATACAGGGACAGTGATGGAAAAACCTGTATAAGTATATTCTGGGGGAGGAATGGGACTAGAACCCAGAATCGAATATTGCGGAGGAACAAAACCGATATTTGGAGCTAGTTTATCGGGGGTAATAGCGTAATCGACTACTTGAGGGGTATCAACCAAATTAGGAGCTAATTCTCCATAAAGTCGGCCAACAGTGACATTACGACGAAGAAAGGTATCACTCTCTACCGCTAACATTCCTTCAACGGTTAAATCTCCAGTAATTGTCCCCCCACTTTTGCTTAACCAATCTCCGAGATTAGGAACAATATTACGCAGATCTTTGAGAATTTCTAAGGAATATGCTTGGTTAAATTGTAGGAGGGCTAAGGGCATATATTGATGTTCAATGCCTTGGGGTGGTTGAAATTTAGGGTTTGACTGTTCATCTACTGGCCACTCAATACTATTGTTGATTGTGCGTGCGGGTATCCACCAATAATCTCGTTGTTGATAAATAGCGTCTTCTTCAAATTGAATTTCTATTCCATCTTCAATTTCTAACCATCCTTGGCGAAGGGGAATAACACCGCTTTTTAGAGGGGATAATTGAACGTTTCCTTCTTTATTCCATCTCATTTGTTTTTGATCCCATCGTCTGACAAAAGGATATTTAGTACGATTACGTCCAAATTTGGCTGGGGGAGCAGGGTTAACCGTCAGGCGAGTTGTCGGAGAACTTATGTCCCCATCTATGTGTTGAATCTGGCATAAATGCTTGATTTGATTGGCTAAAACATAGTCATCATCAACAATTTCGATCCAGTCTCCATTTTGTAAAGCAGGTGTACCGGGGGGACTATTAATAATCGTAATAATGCTGGTTTCTTGTTTTTCGCTGGTTTCTATTTTTTGAATCGGATAAGTAATTGATCCATTTTCTTTCGACCATTTTAGGGTAGCAATTGGTCGTAAATAAAAGATTTGTTCTAAGGGATACTCCAAGTCATCAGTGAGTAAAATTTGATTATTTTCGGAGTTGATTTTCTGGATTTTGACGATTTTTTCTTTTGTTGATGAAGCAACTTTAAAGATAATTTCAAGCCATTCTTGGTTTTCCCAAAGCTTCAAATTTCCTTCGATTATTTTAAAGCAATTGGCTTCGATTAGTTTTCCTTTTAAGATGGGTAAAAATTCAGCAGAGAATAGGAGACATCCAGAGACAAAACCAGGATTATGAATTTCAATTCGATACAGATAATTTCCTTTAATGGGAATCTTATAATCATGGCGAGCTTTTAACTGACCACGTTGGCGATTTAATCTTGCTAACTGTCGAAATTTCTCAATCCATTGTTGTTGATTATTGTCATTTTCTAGAGCAAGTAATTTAACTTGACAAATAATTTTAGAGCGTCCTGTGGTATCAGCCCCACCCAAGGCAATTTCTCGAATATTTGGGTCGGAAATAGAGGAAATATAGCGTGACCAAACATCTAAATAAACTAAATAAATTCCCTGCAAACTTTCTAGATTAGGTAAAGCACTATGAGGCAATTCTAGTTGTTCGGTTAGCAAAATATCGGCTTCATTTTCACATAAAATTCCTCCCGTATAAGCAACACCATGACTAATAAAAAGAGGCTGAATGAGCCAAATAGGAGGAGAATATCGTTTCTCTAAATTGCCATTTAAGTTAGTTGAGATAATTTCTTTATTTTGTAAAAGTGACCAGTGCGGCTGTTTTTGTAAATGCTTTAATTTGAAATTTAATGAATTTTTTTCTAATGCTTCTCTGTTCAAAATTTCTGATATTAAAATATCAGCGATTAAGCCATCAAAAAAGTTATCGGGTTGCTCATTTAACCATTGTGCGCCAATTAAAAAGGGAAGATCAGAAGCTTCTTGATAATCATTGAATTGGTAAGAGGTACCGACTAGCTGATCATCGACAAATAAATAAAGATTATTACCAATAGAAACTACGGCAATATGGACAAATCGCCCTAATTCAATAACTTTAATAGCTTCTAAGGAACGGAGATAAATGGCATCTGAATAGTCAAGGGTATTTTCTCTCACTAATTCAGCATTCTGTTGATCTAGTAACAATTCTATTCTTTGGAAAACTACCGTCCCATTGGGTTTAATAAAAAGACGATATTCTCCCTGATAATCATTACTTTGGTTAAGATTCAATTTACTTAAAATTGTGCCGCCATTACCCTCCCAACGGGGACAAACCAAAGCTTCAATCACAAAACTATCGCTATTCGCTAAAGAAAAGCGTGATCCTAGATTGAGATAGTTAGATTTACCATTAAATTTGAGACAATCTTGTTTAAATATGCGAAAACCGCCATTTTCGTGGGGGACAGCACAATCACCGATGAGATAGCGAATGGCTGACTGCTGATTATGAGTGATACTCTCTATCGCCTCATTCCAGTCCGCATCTAGCTGAACGCGCCCCTGTTGCATAAAGACGCGATTGTAACCCTTACTCGCTTTAAATGTTGACCGAGAAAAATTTCCTTCCATATTCTTGATTTTGTCTAAAACTGGTAAAAGTATATCATCTTAGAGGACTTTCCCAACTACGCTAATTTCTTAGCTATTATGATGAGGAGAAAAGTTGATAAATCATAAGTTTACAGCCATATTGTCAATAATTTAATGTGTCACTCTTTCATAATCAGCGTTTCTAGGGTCAACACTCGATGGTTGAGTCGTTTTTGACCACCGAGTTAGTAGTCATCTAGTTCCACTTCACTATCAGATTCACTGTCACTCGAATCTGGATCGAGATATTCCTCTTTTAACAGTTGGCCAATAGACGCTACCATCTTCTTTGAACGATGTTTTTCGTGGGTATTTGCACCACTTAAGTCTATTGTTTCCATTTTTGGAATCTTTCCTGATGGTGTATTGACCAACTTCCAAAGATCTTGCGCTGCTTTTTGTCTATTTTCTCCTTTTCCCGCTATTTGAGAAGAAGAAGTTGTCCCCTTTCCTATATTGTAAACTGTTGCTGGATTAAGTTCCATCCCACGCCTTAAGGCATCAAGTCTTTTTGTTTGATTTTTGTTGCTTGAGGAGGACTCTTTCCACGCTTTACGATAGGCCTTAAGATAGGCTGTTCTTTGTTTTCTTGTCTCTTGCTGCCAATTTGTTCCTCTCTCTCGAAAACTATGTCTCATTCTTTTGTTCATCACTCGTGGTCTCGGGAATGCCGCCGTACCTCTCAGAAGTAACGGATCTATGCCAGCCTCTATCGCTGCTTGTAATGCTACTCTTTTCGTAATATGAGCCATAGTATGGGGGCCTTGTTGCCGTTTTCCTATGGCATATCTGTAACCTGTTGTAGCTCTTTTGTCATAAAATCCTATCTTGCCTGTTGACTTTCCGTGTCGATCAAGAATTTTCTTCAACCGTTTTTTGTGCTTTTCTGAGTTTGAGTGAGGCATATTCAGGGATACTTCCTTGTTAAGATTAAGTAGAATGGGAAAACTGCTATAAGTTACATATCTTTATGTATTTACTTGATTATTGATAATTTATAGCTTACTATAAAAACGTTAACAACTAATATAAATTTATGTCTGGCGGGGAGAGCATTTCCTGGCAACAAGCCAATTTTAACTTTCTGATGGCAGCAATCGCTTCTATCCGACAGCAAATTAACCGATATATTGCCTTTTTGGAGGATAAACGCTGGGATGAGCAACAGCTAGAAGCAACATTTGCTCAACTTAACGAAGCCAAAGAACAAATGCCTTCGGCTTCGGCTTTAGAACATCTCTACCAAACCTTTAATCTTGAACCCTTTGAAATAGAGCTGCTCCTACTGTGTGTAGCGATGGAACTTGATCCCACCTTTGCTCAATTATGTGCTGATGCTCAAAAAAATGACAATCTTAATTATCCTACTTTTTCCCTCGCCTTAGCCGTCTTACCCGAAGCGAATTGGGAAGCTATTTCTTCGACGGGTTCTTTACGTTATTGGCATTTAATTGAAGTACAACCCGGACCCACCTTACTCACCAGTCCCCTCACCCTTGACGAAAATATTTTCCTCTATTTGATGGGATTATCTTTTATTGACCGTAGATTAGGAGAAATTATCAAACCTCTTCCCACAGAAGAGCGTTTTGCTCCTTCTCATCGCCATTTAGCCCAACAATTGGCCGCCACATGGATAGAAGGACAACAACAAAAACAATATCCTTTATTGCAATTATCTGGGGATAATCTGGCCGCTAAACAAGCGATCGCAGCTAAGACGGCCGAAAAATTAGACTTACGCTTGGCGCGACTCTCAGTCTCAACGCTTCCGAGTAACCCTGAAAGATTAGATTTGATCGTGCGATTATGGGATCGAGAGGCAATTTTGTTGGGAAAAGGTTTATTAATCGAATGCGATCGCCTGACCGAAGACAGCGACACATCCCAAACTGAAGCCTTATCTTATTTTTTGGAAAATAGTGCCAGTTTCTTAATCCTATCGAGCCGAGAGCGGGGTTTATTAACCGAGCGACCGATGATTACTTTTGATGTAGAAAAACCCACTCAAAGCGAGCAAGAACAACTCTGGAAGATGCTTTTTAGTGAAATTGATCTAGATTTAAAGGGACTGGCTAATGAAATTGTCTTTCAGTTTAATATGAACTATCCCAACATTTATGCTACTTGGACAGAGACTTTAGGTAAACTCAGTCAAACTGAAACCGAGACATTTACTGTAAAAGAAGTTGCCCAAATACTTTGGGATACTTGTCGCCTACAAGCAAGACAAAAATTAGATGATTTAGTCCAAAGAATTGAGCCTAAAGCAGGTTGGGGTGATTTAGTATTACCCGAAACTCAGAAGCAAATTCTAGAAGAAATCGCCCTAGAAGTACGCCAAAGAGCCAAAGTTTACCAAGATTGGGGATTTAATCAGAAAAGTGAGCGAGGACTAGGAATTAGTGCTTTATTTACTGGCTCAAGTGGAACGGGAAAAACCCTGGCTGCTGAAATTTTAGCCAAAGAATTATGTTTAGACCTTTATCGTATTGATTTGAGTACCGTCATTAATAAGTATATCGGCGAAACTGAAAAGAACTTACGACGAGTTTTTGATGCGGCTGAAGCTGGGGGTGCTATCTTATTATTTGATGAAGCGGATGCTCTTTTTGGTAAGCGAACAGAAACCAAAGACTCCCATGATCGCTATGCTAATATTGAGGTTAGCTATTTATTGCAGAAAATGGAAGCCTATCGAGGATTAGCTATTTTGACTACTAACATTCCTGAAGCCTTAGATCGTGCCTTTAAACGACGTTTACGGTTTATTGTTCAATTTCCCTTTCCTGACTTTGCTCAAAGAGTGGAAATTTGGCAAAAAATGTTTCCACCACAAATGCCCCAAGCAGATTTAGACATACAAAAACTAGCGCAATTAAATGTATCTGGGGGTGAAATTCGTAATATTGCTTTAAAAGCTGCTTTTTTAGCCTCAGAAAAAGGACGTGCTGTTAAGATGACTGATTTACTACAAGCGGCAAGAAGTGAATATCGTAAGTTAGAAAAAACCCTAACCAGTGATGAAATTAAAGATTGGTTGTCTTGATTTATTCTTGCGGAAGCATTATACTTTCGTAATTTGCAGAAAACTTTCTTGAAAAACCAAGAGTAACAACTGAGCCGGAACAATTTCTTGTAATGCAATGTTCCATTCAGCCAATTTTGCCTGTAGGGTAGGATAAATTTGTGGGTAATCGCCATGAAAACAAAGTGCTTCTAAGTCAACAGCTAAGACACCAGTAATACTCTGGATGGTGGCAATAATAGAATCGGAAGTAATAGTTTGTCCAAAGGTTTGTTGCTGAAAACAATACTGAGAATTGAAAGTTTCTTTAATCTGAGATTTGATACTTAGAATATCGGAATTTTCAGCTATGATTACCTTGACTTGGAACTGAAAAAATAAGGGTACAAAAGATTCAATTTGTATCGGTTGTGAATGAATACTTAATTTTTGAATTTCTTGATATAAATCCTGACAAAGCTTCGAGTTTTTAGAAATCTGAACACCGTTATTAGCAGCAATAGTAAGATGAATTAATTGTTGATGTCCATTCCACAAAACTTGTGCCTTAGCTTTAGCAATACCGGGGAAAGTAATCGCCAAATCTTCATAGTCATTTAAGGAAACTATCCGACCTAAAGTTCTCACAAATAGAGGTGCTATTTGCCGAATATTGACCATTTTTTCGGGATTTCTACCCCCAGACGCAGGAATCGGATTAATAACTTTATCCACTCCTGGTTGGCGGTTAGCCATAATGCTTAATTGTCCCCTATCAACGTTCCCATCTTGACCAATACCTGTACGATAAGTTGCCAAGACATTTTCCCGTCCTGTGGGGAGACGAGCGCCTTGTTTACCATCACCAAATGTTATGGTAGCTTTTCCTTGCTCGGAAACTTGTAGTAAATAATCATGGCTATCAGTAGTGGAGTTAAATAAATTAGAAACTTGATGCCAAATAATTTCAGTATGATTGACATTAGTAAAGTTAAAATTTGATTGTCTTTCTACTGCTATTGTTAAGGTGCTAAGGTTTTCTATCCCGTTAGGGTTAGGAAGAAAAATTAAAGGATGTCTTTGTAATGTAAACTTTTGATTTTTTTGGGCTGAATTACCACTTCCTAGAATTTCATTATGGATAGTTTCCCCTTGGGTAGCTCTGGCCACATTCCCACATACTGTTACTGTTTTGTCATCATAAACAAATTCTAAAGACTTAGTTAAACTCACGATTGTATGATTATTATTTTTGTTAATTACATCTGCAACAACTGTAATTTCACTAATTGAAGAAGAAGAATTAACGGCAGATTCGCAAATTATTTCATCCGATTGAGCTATCAATTTAATTTCGGGACTATCGGGAGATTGCAAAAACCAGTAATACAGATGTGCATATTGTGGATGAGAAACTGGAGCTTTTAGCACTTCAAATTGAGGAGTATATTCTACGATTAGTTGTCTAAAATTTTGCCGAATTAAGAAGGTATTGCCGTGATTATCTGACAATCTCCAACAGCGATCAACTTGTTCCACCTTGATAGTTGTACTAGGATCTAACGATTGGTTATTATCTTGGAATATTTTGTTCAATTGCTCAGTAATAAAACCTTGATTTAATAGTTCTTTAAATTCCGAAGGTATAGCAAATAATTGCTGTTGCTTAAGTGGAGTTGGTTCTAAACTTTCGGCAGATTGTAAATAAGCAGTTGTTCCTGTTCCAACATAAAGATTATTTTCGCCATCTAAAGTTAAGGTTTTGATATTGTTAGAAATACCTAAAGGCCAAAATATCCATGTTTCCCCTTGATTGAGAGAATAAAAAAGTCCTCCCCTTTCTGTTCCAGCATAGAGGATGTCTTGAGGAGAAATTAGTAAACACTGAATATGTTGATCTGAGAGTCCGAAATTTCTTTCTTTCCAAGTTATACCTTGATCAGAAGAATAAAAAATTCCTCCCCCATCAGTTCCAGCAAAAAGCTGTCCTTGAGAGTCACTTACTAAGCTTTTAATTTTCCAAACGTTTAATACTTGAATGACAGCTTGTTCCTCTAATTTTGGAATAGTACAGCGATAGACTCCCTCTTGATTAGTTCCCACATAGAGATAGCTAGGAGTCCAAAGTAAAGCTGATATTTTTTGATCGCTAAAACCGAGAGAAATCCACTGGGAATCATGATAATAAAAAACCCCTTTTTCTGTACCACAATACAAATCTCCTTGCGGACTGAATATTAAACTTAAGACAGGTTCTTTTAAATTTCCTAAAAGACTCCATTCATCCGTTGATGCCTTATAATAATAGACTCCATCTTCAGTCGCAGAGACTAATTCTTGAGAGGAACTTAGCAAAATTTTGGTAGCTTTTATAATATTTTTACCAAGTCTTGACCATTGGTTACTTTTATAGATAAAAATCCCGATTTCTGTGGCTGCAACTAAATTATTATCTTGATTAAAACTTAGGAATTCCACTGAGAAATTCTCTAATCCTAACAGATTCCATTTTTTATCTTTATTGTGATAAACTCCCCCTAAAGACCCAATAATTACCGCTCTAGGTCTTTTTCCCGTAATACTCAAAGTTTGTCCTTTAGCTAAACCTAAATTCTCACCATTTAGGTTAATTTCTAATCCTTTTACTAGGGTAGGAGGTGATGAGGAAGACCCAGATAATTTAAGAGATATTGTTTGTAGAAAAACTTGGGTATTGCGTAAATTAAACTGACTGAGCTTTGGCGTTTCATGACTATCAATTTCAAGACGGGTAATTGAAGTTTTAAGTGTGAAGTCAGAAGCTACAAGATTGAGAACGGTTTTTACCCGATAAATACCTACGATTGGAGTCGGTAATTGCTGTCTCAGAATCACAAAACTTCCCGGAATAATTGAGGAATAAACTTTATCTAAGTCAATATAATTATCCAGCAAATAAAAGTTAGGCCAGTCTTGATCTTTAAATTCACCTAAAGGAGTAGCGATCGCAACTTTATTTTTACTATTAGTTGCTACAGTTTCGATATTTTCAACTTGATCAAGTAATTGCCATTGGTTGCCATGATTGTCACTTGAAAACAATCCTTGATTCGTTCCTGCTAACAAAATGATCTGGTTTTGATTTTGTAATGTCCCTAAAGAACTGACTACAATCTTACCCTTAGGAGATTCTAAACCATTATTAACTAACTGCCAATTATGGCCATTATTTTGAGACCGAAAAATCCCTGCTTCTGTCACTACAAAAAGATAGCAAATTTGACTTTGAGGCTCTTGATAGTGAATAATAGATTTAATAGTAATCGCCGTTTCTGTACTGGGGAGACAGTTATTCAATCTTGGTAATTTCGCCGAGGATGAAGCGACTTGTTTCTGATAATTTGGTAAACCTTTGTTGAGCGATCGCCAACAATTTCCTTGATCAGAAGATGCAAAAATACCTAAGTTTGTTCCCGCATAAAGGTAGCCATTAACAGGATTAATGGCTAGGGCATAAATAATCAGAGAAGTTTGTCCCGTTTGTTCGTTATAATGAGGTAAACCTCGATTAGTCGGTTGCCAACTTCTGCCACCCATTGTTAACCTAAAAATGCCATTATCTGTCCCGACAAAAAGAGTGGCTGGTTTGGATAAATTATGGTTATTCCAAGCTATTGAACGAACACTTGTTCCAGGCAGAGTAGCATTAACTAATTTACGGTTGGGTTCTGTTTCTACTATCGTTAATGATCCTTGAAGACGATCCCAACTTTCTCCCCCATCAACGGAACGAAATACCCCCCCATTCACAGTACCTACCAGTAATTGTTCGTCAGAGGTTAGCAATAGGGAAAAGATCGGTTGTTGGGACAATCCCCCCGTTATTTTTCCCCAATGATCGTCTTGATTTTTTTTTCGATAAAGTCCCTTATTTGTGCCTAAAAATACTGTTCCGTCGGTAGTAATTACTAAGGTTTGCCATTTGAGATCGGGTAAATTGGTATTATTACTTACCCAAGATTGACCCCGATTATCGCTCAGAAAAATTCCCCCTAAACGAGTGCTATATTGCGCTTTAGTACGCTCAGGAAGACTATTCCAGAAGGGAGCATTGTGGCCAAATAGTTTGGCTTGTTGTTTAAAGGTAAAGGCTTGGGGTAAACTGTCTGGTGTCGGGGATAAGGGTTTTCCTTGAGTTAAAGGGGTTTGCCATAGTGCTAGGGTGTAACCTTGGCTTTTATTGACCTCTACCTCGTGTAACAGGCGAAATTCTGCTTCTGTTTGGGGCGATCGCTGGTCAGAATTTTTTCTTAATAACAGGAGAGGACTATTGGGTTTTAATCCTGTGGTTGTCCCCGCAATGCGGATTCCTGTCGCACCAGAATTGAGGGTTATTTGAGGATAAACGGTCGGCTGATAGATTTTAATGGCATTCCAAGCGGCTCGGGCAACAATGCTTTCGCTGGTTTCAAAAATAACGGGTTTTTGATTTAGTTTAGGCAGACTTTGAACGCGGGTTTGGGGACCGGCGGGAATGATAATTTCAGTGGGGATACCTTGAGCAACTCTGAGGGTAAAAGCAAGGTAAGTAGTAGCACCTAAACCGGGATCGGGTTGATAACCTAAACTGCGGACTAATTGTTCTACGGAGAAACTTTCGACGCTGGTGCTTAAATAGCCTTCGTTGATAATGCGTTCGTTATAAAAGGTGAGAATGTCCCCTAAAACTGCCCAAATTTTCAAGAAAGCAAGAACGATATCATTAGGAACTAATCTAGATGTATTGAGATTAGCGAGGGGTTGCGTGACAAAAAGTTGCTCGTTGGTAATGATTTCTTTGGGAGCTTGCGCTAACATCCATAGCAAAAAGGTGCTGTAAGTTCCCGCTCGATATTTGAGTTGCGTTAGACCAGGGGGATTATAACAGGTTAAATTCTGTAACCAAAAATAGTCATCATTTTTCAATGAATTGCGCTCTCTTAAAAGATGTTGAAGAATCAAGCTAGTGTCACCGAAATCCATAGGTTCTCACAACTGTATGATTATAAGTAGTCCTGCAAAATTAATTTCCTAGTGAAGATAGGCAAGAGGCAAGAGGCAAGAGGTGGTTAGATATGTATAATTAATTTTGCTTAGGTACTTAAGCAGAATTTATCGCTTTCAGAAAATAGGAAATACGGAAGAAAAGGAAACAAGAATAACAATTAACACCATAACCCCGTATAACTCTGAAAGAACTAATTGTTATTTACTCGCATCTTGCACCGTAAAAGTTGATAGAAGAAGCGATGGCTAAAATCCTTATCGGATCGGGTTTGGCACAAGTTATCTTCTTTAGACATAGAACTATGAACAAACAATTAATCAAAACCCAAACCACTCTTTATCACTCTTTCTTTTCCTCATTTTCTTCATCAGGTTCACGTCGGCTTAAATTTTTATTGGCTTCCTTTATTTCATTTATTGGCCATTGTCCCGTTGTCGCCGCAATTCGCGCTAGACGCATTTCTTTTCTTTGCCTTTCATCAACAGGTACAGTTATGTTCGAGAGTCCATCGGCATAACTTAGTCTGTTCATATTCCTTATCATGAGGTTGTACGAGTCATCGGCTATCTGGTTTTCTCTGCTACCCCTGTTTTTTTGGAAACCTAAAAGGAAAGCGTATGCTAATTGGTTCATTTGCACAGCACTACTAACATCCCCTTCTTCTAAGAGACTTCTTTGAGTATCACGATATTGTCTTGAATTCATACCTGATTCATCAGGGTCGTTTTTAGTACCCGTTCCAATATGAGATCTATGAAAATCTTTTACTTCCTGATATGCAGGTGCTTGATTTTCCAGAAATCGAGCGCCGACTGTTCCTCTTCTCTCGCCTGATGTTCGATTAATAGGCTCAAAGCCCACTGAGTGTTCTGATTCATGTGTATTACCTGATACACGAAAACCAAAATCCCGGCTTAGTCTTCGCTGCTCACGGCTTCTAGCACCATGTACACCAAGCTCAAAACTCTGTCTTCTTCCAACAGAAGGTGCAGAAAACCTTGACTGTTGTTCCTGTAGTCTCTGTAGTTTCTTGGCTTTTCTCCTAGATGAACGTGATCTTCCTGGTGGTCTATATCTCCCCATAATCCGCTACTCAACTTGTCGTCAATGACCGCTAACTACCTAATTACCGAATTATCCCTCAATGATAAACTTAATTCTACCTTTTTGGGGTTCTTTCACATTATTTAACACTTGAATTACTTCTAATGGTAATACCTCAATCACTCCTGTATCTAGTTCATTGCGCGAAAGTCGATCCAAACGCTGAAATTGAGTTGCTTCAACCCGAACCACATTCTGAACCTGTAAAGCACGAGCGATAATTTGACTCAGATAAAGGGGGCGACCTAATTTAAACCTATCTGGGGAAAAAAATCCTTTTTCTCCATCGGGAAAAATGACCGAACTAAAAGCCAAATTTAAGATACCTAATACCTGATTCGGCACAGTATGAGGCTTAATATACACCTTGAGGGTAATGGCGACTGGCACAAATTGTGCGCCCTTTATCACTAAATCTGTGCCAATTATTGCCCAAGGAGTCAAATAATCCTTAATTTCTGCTGCAAATGCTGAATCTACAGATCGCCCTTCATGACGAAGAACATAGATAAAGAGAGTATTCCAACTACCTGTCCATTTACGAATAGCGATGGCTTGCATAACATCAGGATGGGTTTCGGTTCTTGCTGCATGGTCTGGCTCGGTGACACAACGTTTTTGAGTATAAAAAACCACTGGTGCATTCAGACGAATTTCTTCAAGAGATTCAGGTTCTTCCCCCCCTTGGGCAGGCATCGGATTACGAATACCTATAATGTTAAGATCATCAGTTACAATAGTTGTAATAGTTTCTTGACCCACATTTCCTTGAATGCCATTTCCTAACCGATAAATAGGCTGAAATTGATGCCCAATGGGGGGTAGTTTGCCAAGTTTACCGTCGCCAAACCGTAGATAAATTAAACCATCTTCTTCCATTTCTAAAACGAAATCTTGGCTAAACGGATTACTGGCAAGTAAATCTCTTTGGGCGATCCAAATATTACTATTTCCAATTATTTTAGGAGGAAGAAATGGGTAAAGTCCTCCTAATTCTTGCAAGAGAATGGCAGGAGTTGCCTGATGCGGTTTTTGTTCTAAGGTTTTTTTAGCTGATTGTTTCTTGGCGATATTAGACTGAAAAAGAACTCGAAACGTTAGCGATCCACTCGGACAGAAATGAGGGCGATATTTTCCCTGTTCTGGAACGATATCTAGGAGCTTATCATTATCAATGGTACAGCCATGATCTGCCAGAACAATATTGCCTCTAACCACTGTGCAATCCTGTTGATAACATCCCTCGTTTGTTAAGCTGGACACAACCAAATCAAAAGGTAATCTATCTTCTAGCATCCATTCAATTTCAGTTATTTCTTGAGAGTAAAGTTCATCATAACTCAGTTGAGGTTTTTGGCTTAATCTTACCTCATGACGATGTTGAAGGTTAGCATCTTTAGCTAAACCAGTCTGGGGATTAATAACTTCCTCAAAAATCAAAATATCTCCCTGTTGCAAGTTAGAAAAATGTCCTTTTAAAGTCGCTTTAGTTGTTCCTTTTTTTAGGGAAAGTTGAAGACTTCCACCAGTATAAAAATACATTTCATTATGTTGAACATAAAGGGAGACTGTTTCCATCGTTTCAAACACTTGCTCTGAAGGATTAGCCTGTTGAATACGTTGCTTATATTCATTAAATAAAATTCGTTTAGGGGCGGGTTGATTGTGTGTCAATAGGGGTGTTCCAATCGGTAAAACAGTATTTCCCGTTACTTGTACTTGTACCCAAACCCTAGCATTACATCCTTCTGATACCTGATAATCTAGTAATCTAGCATGACGAGTTAAAGAAAGCCTCCGTCGCGCTGTTCCTAAATAGCTTTCCGTAGCAACAGCATCTTGATAATAACTGAGATAATCAGCTACATAAGCGAGTAAATCAACTAAGACAATCCCTAAATCAGCTTCGTGACGTTCTTGCCATTGGGGGAGTAATAACGTTAAATAATCTAGCATTAATTGCCGAAAGCTTTGATAATCTTTAGCTAAATAATTAATTTCAATAGGTAATTGTAAAGGTGGTGGTAAATCAGTAGGAGACTGAGGATCAATCGGAATTATGTTATCTGGCCATAAACTAAAAGGTAATTGAGATAACGCCGAGTCTAAATACTCGATATCGATTAATGTGAGAAGGTAAAAACCGAGCCAGTCCTCATTTTTCGTGGTTAAATTTAGTTCTAATTGTACATGATTTTTAATGTAACTCACTGACTCAACTTTTAAAGGTGCTAAATTTTTCTGTAGTGTTTTTATTTGAAAATTAGCGGGAGTCAAATTAGGGGGAATATGTTGCTTATTGGAATGCTCAGGAGAAGGTGAAACAAAATAAGCTCTTAAATACCATTGTTGTTCTTGTTGCTCTATTTCAAGAAAATCCAGTCCGATTAAGTTAGGATGTTGACTAACATTTAATCGACGTTGTAATCGTATATAAGAACTAAATTTATCGGTCATTTCCATTGACGATTTCCCCTCAACATTCAAATTTAACTCGATACCGTTCTTGACTAATCAGAACAGCATACTCAATCAAAATTGTTACCTTAGAGTCCTCGTTCTTAACCTCTACTGTTGCCACCTGAATGACATCTCCTAGCCACTGACTAAGGGCAGCTTGTACCATCGCTTGAGTAACGGCTACCATTTCCGTATTATTAGTGGTAAAAACTAATCGTTGCAACCCACAACCAAAGGATGGCAAATTAACCCTTTCTCCCGGCATGGTAAAGAGAATTTGTTCGATCATTTGATAGATATGTTGATTGTAGTCGGTGGTGGCGACTAAACCTTGATTATTGAGGTTAAAAGGGAAGGCAATTTGCATATTTTTTGTTAATGTTTAACTTCATTAGGTTTAATCTAGTTTCACCTTTTAAAAGGTTAGGACTTATGAGCTATTCCTATCGGTAAAGTGGGCTGTGCAACGTAACAAAACTCTAAATAATATATCATACTAAATCCGTTGAGTATAAGCTACTTATGAGGACAGGCACTCATGCAAAAGGGGAAATGAATAATCAGTCTTTAATAACCGGATTTAGTATCAAGTTTTGATTTTCGTAAGTTATGCTGTATTTTAAGGAGATTTACGTTAAATAAAGAGGACTTGCTGACCATCAACCAATAAATCTCCTGTTACCTCGACTAAACCTGTGATAGCAATACCAACCGAAGTAATTTCAGTCGCACCGACCGCCGTAATCGCTACATCAGCCCCCCCTGTAACTTCTACCGCTCCCCCTGCTTCTATTGACACATCAGCCCCCCCTGTAACTTCTACCGCTCCCCCTGCTTCTATTGACACATCAGCCCCCCCTGTAACTTCTACCGCTCCCCCTGCTTCTATTGCTATATCTGCACTGGCGTTTATTTGTGCTGCTTCGGTGGCTGTTACCGTCACATCACCCGAATTTATTAAAATGGCTTCTTCGTTTAGAGTTAGGGTTGATTCAGGAATTTCTGAGGTAATGGCCGCTTCTGTCATGGAAATCGTACCGGGAGGAAATTCGAGGGTAATTCCTTCTTCTGTGACTAATTTAATGATGGCAGGGACAGCATTAATTTCAATCCCTGTGGAATTAAAAACCATTTTTAAGGGAGTCGCCACAGCTTCAGGGGAACATTCTAAAGTAAAGCCTCCCACTTCCGGCAGATCATTGAGTACCATCTTGATAAATTCGGTTTTAAATATCTTAGTTGCAGGATTAGGCAATTCTTCGGAACTCCTTGGTACTTGACCTTCATCCCAAAAACAGCCCACCCATATAGGATAATTAGGATCGCCTCCTTCAAATTCCAGCCAAACATTAGCCCCAACAGGGGGAATAGCGTAAAACCCAACGCCTGGACCCGCATAAGGAGTACAAGGCAAAGCCCAATTTAACTTAGATCCATAAACCACCGCAACTTCTGCTCGAATTCGTCCTAATCCTAACGGATCTTCATTATCTAGCACGATTCCTCGATACTTACCATAAAAACGCTGCCCGCCATCAGAGGACGCAGCATCTGCATTATTCGTCGGGTTGGAACGGGGAGAACAATTGCCATTCATCATAAATTAAACAGAATTAAATTAAGATTAGGGTTGAACAAAATTCGTCAGACTTCCTAGACCAGAACGGGTCAGAGTAAATTGTTGTTGGTAGTTCCCCCGTGCGATCTTGTGGGTAACACTTTGGACATAATATTGACCATCATAGCTATGACCGACACCTCGAACGCCCACAATACCAGGGGCTTGCAAAATATGCCCGTAACGGAGAGTATTCAATTGTCCTTGAGCAACCACGACGTTATCTATAGATAAATCGGTAATCGCTTGGGCTTTTGCTAAAGCATCTAGGGGACCAAGACGGGGATCTGTAAATTGTTGGGTTCGTATAAAGGGGAGAGACAGTTCTAAGGGTTGCAGTTCGGACTGAGATAGGGGCGTTCGGGTACTATTGGTAGTAACAATGGGGATGTCTTCTGATAATTCGGGTTGAAGGGGGTCGGACTGGGCAAAACCATAGACTAGGGTGGGTGATAGAGCATCATAGCAAAAGTTAATCGATTCTACATTGGTCGCAGGTCCCATGTCCACAGTCATAGCGGGTTGTGGGTTTCCTGTGCGTAAAGGCGGACCCCAATAAGCAATATTGCTCAAGAAAGTTGGCCCTGGTCTCATATAAAAAAGATAGCCGTGTCTGGCGGCTAATTGCTGAAGATAGGCGCGATCAGTGGCATTTTGTTGGGGAACCCAATCCACTTGTAGCGATTGATAAGGGGGTAACGTAGCAGGAAATATTTCGGGAATAATTAAACCGAGTAAAGGAATATATTTGGCGAGAATTAATTCAACAATTGCGATGTGTCCCAAATTGGGATATTCGGTAGAGCATTCATACAGATCCATGACAATGCTGACATCTTCCCCTGTCACCGATAACATAGCTGCCCCAAATTCTTGAGAGTGAATTAATTCTTGTTGGGTAATAAATCCATCTATTAAAATACTCGGTGTTCCGTTAAGTGTGATGGTCAGAATTACTCGATTTTTTGGGGTGAGGAGGGGACTTCTCAATAACTCATAATCGGTACTTAGTACTTTGGTTCGGTCAGCATGAAACAATAATTGAAACTTCGACGGACTTTGATCGCTTTGAGTAATCTCGACACTTTGCAGGGATTCAGCAATAAATTGGGGCGCAGGACTGGGACGATTTTTTCCTAATGCTAATCTTAGCGTAATACCTGTTCCCGTCATGATTATTCTCCAGGTACTTGGGGAATCGTAACTTTTAAAATGCGTCCTGGACGTTCAGTCAAATCTATGGGATTCATCCCATTATTCGCATCCGCAATCCGCCAAAATAACAGGGGATTACCTAAAGTTTTGGACGCAATAATATCTAACCGATCACCATCATTAACCTTAACATTCGTGAGAAAGGGTAAATCTTGACCTTGGGGAAGAAAACGACGGCGTTTATAAATAATTTCCTGCCCAGTAGAACTCGTATATCGAGCATCGGCAATAGCATAATAGCGACTGGTATGATCAAACATTTAGACTTAAAATCCTCCTCAATTTCAATGGTTTATCTAAGTTGATTGATATTCACTCCCAACATCTGACTGGAAGTAGTAATAGCACTACTAGACATAGATTGTAAGATATTTTGATAGGCACTAAATTGATGGTATTGAGGGTTAGAAGAACTCAAATCTGAGTAGTTTAACACTCGCATACTCAAGGAAACCGTCGCTCGAATAGGATTGAGGCGAGCATCAAACAATTCTTCCACAATTGTATAGTTATTGATTCTCACAGGAAGCACCCTCTGAGGCCCCCAAACCAAGTAAATATCAGGAGAGGTCAAAGATGCTACTTCTAGCGTGCCATTTGCTAGTAAAGATTGATTCTTTTGGACTTGATTAAGGGAAGGAAAAGCTAAAAGTTCTAAGGCGGCTAAATAAGGATAAATGCCTAATTGAACTGTAATCGGATCATCGTGGCACAGTTTATCGGAAGCATCTAACTGGATATCTATGTTGATTATTTCAACGGGTGCGCCTGTATAGCGGATGGCAAGAGAACGGTTATTTTCCTCACCTCCTGCCATTTGGGGTTCTAAGGATCGTTGCAAGCGACTCGGATTATATTGAAAAGGAATGACTTGCGGTGTCGTACTATCAGGATTAACAAAGACTAAGGCACCGCTAAAAATACGAGGACCGCGCAAACCATTGACAGAAATCATAACAATTATCGCCTTAGTTAGTTAATTGATTAAAATACTACATCCGATCATGTCTGTGGGGTAATTCACGACTGAGAATCTATTTTACGAATGAGCCACTGTACAATCCCATTCAAATTATCATTATGGGTAGTATTTTTATCAATACTAATACCATGAACTTGTTGACGCACCCCTTGTTGAGTCATTTGATATCCTCGAACAGCAACATCAGGAACAATACTCAAGGAATGCCAATAGTATTGAAATTTGAGATCCTTGTATAATTCTGAACTGTTTAAAATAGAATTAGCCCCTACATACAAACCAGGTAGATAGCCAGCTTCGTTTACTTGATCGAACCAATTGTTGCAGTAATTTACTACGTCTTGGACAGTTGCCTGTGGATCAATTCCCTCTAAGTCTAACCAGACATTGACTTTAGCGGGAAACCCGACTGTTTTGGCGTTTTCGACGGCTGCTTTACCATGGTTTTCCCCCAGTGTGGCACTTGGTGTCCAACCTTTATAAAGCACGTGTTGGACGGGCATCAAAGCTAACCCGGCATTTAGAATGGCATCGGCTTCACCGTTGGTTAAATCTTTGGTAGTTTCTTGGGAAAGGGAAAGATAGCGTAAGCAGAAACGATAACCGCTTTGATAAAATAATTTCGCCTTAGCTAAGTCTAGTATATAATCGGTATCAAATCCAGTTTCTCCCGCAGAGGCTGATTCGACTATTCCAGTTAAGGTTGTCATCTGTCTAACGAACTAAAGGTTATATGTTGAATCTTAGCAGCAAAATTTTTGGTTCTTCTCGACTTTGTGTGATAATTTTTACTTATGGAATCGTTAAGTGCTTATTGGGCAAGATTTAGGACTATTTTGCCGAAAAAACTCTCAGTATAGACCTCGTTTCCACACAGAAACCAGAAGAGCCGATAAAATCGTCCATCAGTGGGAGCATCTCATTTATACAAGTTAGTAATTATACTTATCACTAAAACCGGTTTCTAGCAAGGCTTTCAAAATAGCTTGACATAAAAACCTGATTTAGGGGTTACAAAGTGAGATGCTCCCCTAGTAA
>NZ_CAIP01000091.1 GCF_000297435.1 Microcystis sp. T1-4
TTAATACTCGGCGGTATCGCAACCGATCGCAAAACAGTTAATTTTGGATATTTCCCAAAATTGTTTAAGTTCCCTTCGGTTATATTCCTCTCTAGAACCCAACCTATAATTCTCCTCAAATTACACTATTTAAACCGATTAAAGGTGTGTTCCTAGAGTTAGACCATGTTCACATTCTTTTAACTTACCCGCCTCATAAACTGTTAAGTGGATTAATAGCCAACTTAAAGTCAACCTCTTGCAAACTTATGTGGGACAACTACCCTGACCATTTGAAAAAGATATATGGTCAAGACAAGCGAGTATTATGGACGGGGGCGTATTTTGTGGCTAGTTGTGGTGGTGTCACAATAGACCAAATTAAAAAATATGCCGAATCAGGATTCCCCTGAATATTAGTTGTGCTTCGTGCTACTGAGCCTTTACATTGAGCCTTTACATTGAGCTTGTCGAAATGTGTCGAAGTGCTGTTTTATATTGGTCGGTTTTTCATCTCCGAGGTGAAACCGAGGGTTCCTTCAAGCCGACATTTTGAGGTAAAATGTTCGTGGATGTCGAATTATTTTAGGGGTTTTAAGAGCTACAGGAGAAATATAGCGGTATAATGAAGATAAAAGAATTCAAGATAATTGCCATGGAATTAGTGACGCTTGATCGAAGTAGATGTATTCAAATTCCTGAAACTTTGCTGGAACAACTAGGCATTGAATATGATAGTCAATTTCAGGTAGAAGTTCAAGATGGTAAGCTAGTCTTAAATCCAATTAAGGAAGAGCCAAAGGTTTATTACGAGAATGATGTTTTGGTTGTTGGCAGCCAATTGCTAGTTAATCCTGAAGCTTTTATCGAGGAGCTTAGACAAGAAAGAATGAATGAATGATCTAATGTTGTGATTAAAGTTTTATTCGATACGTCGGTTTTGGTTGCATCTATTTTAGTCAACCATGAACAGCACTCAGCTTGTATTTCTTGGTTAATCAGAGTTAAACGAGGCGAAATTCAGGGTTATATTGGAACTCATACTCTTGCAGAACTCTACGCAATTTTATCGGCTTTTCCCGCAAAACCTCGTCTATCTCCTCAATTGGTACAACAATTAATTAAAGAAAATTTAGATTCCTTTGAGATTATTTCCTTAACAAGCGATGATTATAAAGCTGTAATTAATCTTATGGTAACTTTAAATTTAAGAGGAGGAGCGATTTATGATGCTTTAATTGCTTATGGTTCATTAAAAGCGGAAGTCGATCATTTATTAACTTTGAATCTCAAGCATTTTATCCGTTTTGGCGGGAGAATAGAGAAAATTTGGCTCTTCTGGTTTCTGTGTGGAAACGAGGTCTATACTGATGGTTTCTTCGTCAAAATAGCCCTAAAAGTCTTGCCCTATAAGCATTTCACAATTCCATAAGCAAAAATTATCACACAAAGTCGAGAAGAGCCAAAATTTCTATGGAACCGCGATAACCTAACTAGCATATTATAGCGGTAAGCTCTTGAGTGAGATACAGACCAAGCTTTGCCTAGCATGGTTTATAGCTCGTGATACTGTACCTCATACGACTGCACACCGCTATAAACATCGCCTTCAAAGTCTCTCTACTCGCGCTTAGAAATCAGTTGAGCGGTCAACGGAAGTCAACTCGTCCCACAATAGAGAGGTCATCGCGCCCGATTCTCCATGAAACTACCTTACCTATTGATACCGCTCGGCTTCATCGCCCTAACCGCTCTAGTGATCGGGGTCTATCAAGCTTCTAGCACTCCCCTACCCGCAGGATTTCCGACCCCGACCCCGAACGGACGGATCGAGGTGAAGAACTATCCCGCCTATCGCGCCGCTACTTACCGCTATCGGGGTCAACTTTCCGAGGCGGCGAACCGGTCGTTTTATCCCCTGTACCAACACATCAGTTCCAACGATATCTCGATGACCGCACCCGTTGAAACCCGTTACCCCGCAGACACGGGAGCGACATCGGGAGAGGCCGAAGTTTCCTTTCTCTACCGCGACACCGACACTTACCCGAAAGAGGTGGCCGATAATATTCGGATTGAGGATGTACCACCCATGACGGTGGTGAGCTTGGGATTACAGGGAGGTTACGATTTTGACAGTTACCAACAGGGATTGACCCGACTGAACGAATGGCTGGCAGAACATCCGAGCTACCGGGCGATCGGTTCCCCCCGTCGCTTTTTCTATGATGGTCCCTACGTTCCCGATCCCCTGAAACGGAGTGAAATTCAAATACCCGTCGAGGCGGTATCGTCGAATCGTTGAACTTAGGGCCAATCCTGACTGGTATCGCAGAGGAAATGGTCGGTTATGATGTCCTCGAAGGTGAAAAGACAGTGAGAGGGAAAAGTCCGTATCGGTAAGTCCGTGTCTCGCAAAGCCAAATCGACTCCGGCCTCGAAAGCATCGGATAAAGCCGTCGGTATCCGGGATTTTAAACTAGGATTGCCCTGTAGATGCCGTCTGATCGCTCGTCTCTGTTCTCTAATCGTCAAAAACCAACTACGAGAACGTTTATCTGGCTGATATTCCCATTTGAGAAGATGTCCTACCAAAACGGTTAGACGGCTCACCAGTTCTCGATATTCTTGTTTACCCAAGGAAATGATTTCCTCCCGCAAGTTTTGCCAGTCCAGAGCTTCTACCTGTCGGGTGGCCAGAGCTTTCGCTTGTAGCTCTGTCCACCCGTAGAAGTCGGATTCATACAGGGCATTCGCTTGATCTGACTTATTGGAACTCATATCTGACCATATTTGTACTGGAACTGGATAATACGTTGATTAACATTTTGATTTTGACAAAATGGCTATTTGGCGGGGAATGTCCCCACCAATAAAGTTTACCGAAATTTTGGGTTAAAGCCCCGTCCTTTTAGGACGGCTTTTTAAACTATATCTTGTTAACTTAACTTTTATTGTGCTATACTGATTTTGTCTAAGTCCCCCCTGCGTAAAATGTTTGTCTTAGAGTTTAAAGTTAAAGCTAAAACTCAACAGTATCAAGCCATAGACGATGCTATTCGTACTGCTCAATTCATCCGTAACAAATGTGTAAGGTTATGGATGGATACAAAAGGTACGGGTAAGAACGATTTATACCGATATTCTAAAGAATTAGCTCAGGACTTTAAATTTGCCGATGAACTTAATTCAACTGCTAGACAGGCAAGTGCTGAACGTGCTTGGAGTTCAATTAGTCGTTTTTACGACAACTGTAAACGTAAAGTATCAGGCAAAAAGGGGTATCCTCAATTTAAAAAATCTCGCTCTGTTGAATACAAACAATCAGGATGGAAGCTTCTTAGCCCTAAAACTGTTAAGTTCACTGACAAGAAAAACATTGGTGTTCTTAAGTTGGTAGGAACTTGGGATTTAGGTTACTTTCAAGAATCCGATATTAAACGGGTTAGGTTGATTCGGAGAGCGGACGGTTATTATTGTCAATTTGTCCTTTCTTGTGACGTTAAAGAAGATGTTAAACCATCAGGTAAGTGTATTGGCTTAGATGTAGGTTTGGCTTCTTTCTATACAGATAACAATGGCAACAAGGTTGATAATCCTCAATTCTTGAGAAAGTCCGAGAAACGATTAAAACGACTTCAAAGGCGATTATCTAAAAAGAAAAAGGGAAGTAAAAATCGTCAAAAAGCTAGACAAAGATTAGCTAAAGCTCACCTTAAAGTAAATAGGCAACGTCAAGACTTTGCTGTAAAATTAGCAAGGTGCGTAGTTCACTCTAGCGATGTGATAGCCTACGAGGATTTAAGAGTTAAGAACTTAGTCAAGAATCATTGTCTAGCTAAATCGATAAATGATGCGGCCTGGTATCAGTTTCGGGAATGGATAGAGTATTTTGGGGTTAAATTCGGCAAGATAACGATTGCTGTCTCACCGAATTATACAAGCCAAAACTGTTCAAACTGTGGTGAAACTGTCAAAAAATCTTTATCGACTAGAACCCATCAGTGCAAATGTGGATGTGTTTTGGATAGGGATGAAAACGCCGCAATCAACATCCTTAAAAGGGGACTAAGTACGGCAGGGCGTGTCGGAACCTTTGGGTTCGATCCAATAAACGCTTGGGGAGAGAATACCTCTACTTTTTCAGAAGCAATTCTGTCTAAGCAAGTAATCTCTGTGAACCAAGAATCCCCGTCTCTTTAGAGCGGGGAGTGTCAACAACTGCCACAGCAGTGACGATACTCGTCATAGATTTCGTGCTGTAGTTCGAGGGCGGCGATTTCCTTCTCTTCTTGCCGTTGCCGAATGGTGCTATCGATGGCGGCCTTCATGATAGCGTTATCGCCGTGAGCGAGTCTGAGGGTATAGAGTTCGACTGGGGATAGAGGAAAGAGGGTTCGTGTTAGCAAGGTGAGGTCGAGGGTGGGAAGCTGGGGGAATTGCCCGGAGAGGTGGGCTAATAGGGTTTTTTCTGTCATCGTTGTGTTCCGAATGATTTACACCCGATGGCGTTAGCCTTTTCTCCCGTCTTTTTTTTTCTTTTTTATTTCCGGCATCGGTTGTCTTCGCGGATATCCCATGAACCATCGACACGGAATAAAAATAGACAGCGTTTGGCGGTCGTTCCCTGGGCGGTCAGTGTCAGTCGCCCTAACTGTCCCCAAGAACCGCCCAGACCGCCCCTCGTGTCTGCCCAACTAACCCGGTAGATCGTGCCGTTGTTTCCGGCTGGTCCCTTCACCCTTCGCAGGGTCGAGTTAGCCATATCGATGCCGACCCCCGCCGTCAAAGACTGCCATCCAGTGACCGCCTCGCAATCGTCGCCGGGTATCTTGGCCACCTCGATCCGTCCGTCGTCTTTCATGCAGAGGGCGGTGGGGGTGGTTCCACTTCCCATAGCATCGAAGCGGGTAAACTTCCAATGTTGGGAAAGTTCAAAGGTGGCCATATCTAAGCG
>NZ_CAIP01000090.1 GCF_000297435.1 Microcystis sp. T1-4
TTAAAAGTTGAAAAAGATCTTGATCTCAACCTGGCCCATTTTAAAGACCGTCCCGATAGCGATCGCCGTCCCGTGGAACAAGTCAACTGGTACGATGCCGTCGAATTTTGTGCGAGATTATCGAAACTAACGGTTCGGGAATACCGACTACCGAGTGAGGCGGAATGGGAGTACGCTTGTCGTGCTGGAACCACCACCCCGTTTTACTTTGGGGAAACCATTACGGGGGAATTGGCTAACTATGATGCCAGCGAAACCTACGCTGATGAACCCAAAGGAGAATATCGAAAAAAAACGACTCCCGTGGGACAGTTTCCGCCCAATGCCTTCGGTTTGTACGATATGCACGGCAATGTCTGGGAGTGGTGCGCCGATACTTGGCACGATAACTATGACGGTGCGCCGACGGATGGCAGTGCTTGGATAGAAAATGGGGATGATAATTGTTCTCCTCCGCGGGGCGGTTCTTGGTGCAACGATCCTGGTAACTGCCGTTCTGCTTCCCGCGACTACAGCTACCGCCGCGGCGACTTCGCCTACTACTTCTACGGTTTTCGGGTGGTGTGCGGTGCTGGGAGGACTCTGTAACCCTTTTTCCCTTTTTTTCCCTTTTTACCCTCATTCCCTATTTTTTCTTTTTTCTTTTCTTTCCCGCCTCACGGCGGGTCGATTTTTTTGAGAAAATGGCGTTAATGTTAAATTCTATACTAAATCTGGTTATTAAAGACTGATTATTTATTCCCCTTTTGTCGTTTGCATGAGTAGAAAACGGGTTTCTCCGAGAAACCCGTTTTCTGTGCGTTACTCAAGAATTATCGGTTATCAGTTGGGAAGGTGGTGTTATATTATGGGTAGTAAAGTTGCTCAAAAACTTGAGATTTTTAACGTCTTCTTCTCCTAATTCATTAGAGCTTTTGAGAATTCTCAAACTATATTGATAATCTAACCCCAGAGCTACTGGGGCATTTTTGACTGTCTATCCTAACGATATTTGAGCCAATAACTGCCATCTTCTTGTTTCCACTGAGTCTTGACTGCTTCTGTATCTATCTTTCAGTTCCTCTGAACTTAGATGTTCGGCTAAGTAAGCTTTTTTGGGCATTTTATATCCTCGTCTTTACTGGTTTTATTATAACAGGATTTGGAATGAGACGTTCTGACACTTAGGTTGCGGAATCGGGGTGGCAATTAAGGATTACCCGAAATAACAAACCTACCCACTGCCACTAAAAACCCTCCTACCGCCGTAATTAAAATACCAATTAATGTCCAAATTTGAGCCTGTTGTGAACCTTTAATTGCCTTAACATCTTCCTTAACCGCATTGATCTCTCCTCGGAGGGAATTAATCTCCACCTTTAATACCTGTCTTTCCCCCTTAGCTTCTGTTAACTCAATTTTGATGTCTGTAACATCTTTTTGTAAATTCTCTAATTTGTGATTAATTTGGGCTAAAATTTCCCCTAGGTTTTGTTCAATTATCACCGACATTTGTATTTTTCCTCCTCCCTAAAACGCAAAAGTGTTGACCGAGTTTTTGGATAGCAAAGAATAATAAATTTCATCGTTTTCACAAAGCATTTTTGGGGCGACGGTTCTAGAATTCGGGCTCTTCTGGTTTCTGTGTGGAAACGAGGTCTATACTGATAGAATATCCGCGAAATAGCCCTAAAAGTCTTGCTCGATAAGCATTTCACGACTCCATAAGCAAAAATTATCACACAAAGTCGAGAAGAGCCGAATTCGGGCTAGTCAAGGACTAAACCCGAACTTGACCGAGTTTTTTAATCCTCTAAACTAATCTTGACCGGATTAACTTTCCAAATCTCTTGACAATATTCCCTGATCGTGCGATCGCTAGAGAATTTGGCCATACGAACCGAGTTGAGAATCGACATCCGCGTCCACTTGTCCCGATCGCGATAAGCTTCACTTACCTGTTCTTGACAATCAGCGTAGGATTGATAATCAGCTAAAAGCATATACTGGTCATCGTAGAGGAGAGAATCGACGATCGGTCTGAATAATTGCGTGTCACCATGGCTAAAATAACCACTCTTGATTCGATCGATCACTCCCTTCAATTCGCGATTATTTTTGTAATAGATCATCGGTTCATAACCGTGGGCTTTCTTAGCATAAACTTCTTCTGCTGTCAAGCCAAAAAGGAAGAAATTTTCTGCCCCTGCTTCCTCGCGAATTTCGATATTAGCACCGTCCAGAGTCCCGATGGTGAGGGAGCCATTCATGGCAAACTTCATGTTACCGGTTCCAGAAGCTTCCTTACCCGCCGTGGAAATTTGTTCGGAAAGATCCGCCGCCGGATAGATGCGCTGACCCAAAGAAACGTTAAAGTTAGGCAGGAAAACCACTTTTAAACGACCTCTGACATCAGGATCCTTATTCACAATTTCAGCCACAGCATTAGTTAACTTAATAATTAACTTCGCCATAAAGTAGCCGGGGGCTGCCTTACCACCAAAGATAAAAGTGCGCGGCACAATATCGATCTGAGGGTTCTGTTTAATGCGATTGTAAAGGGCGATAATGTGCAGAACTGCCAGATGTTGGCGTTTGTATTCGTGAATCCGTTTTACCTGTACATCGAAAATCGAATTAACATCCACCTCGATATTGCGGGTTTTCAGCATATAAGCCGCTAAATCAGCCTTATTCGCCTGTTTAATTTCATACCAACGCTGACGAAATGCGGGATCATCAAGGTATTGTTCCAGTTTTCGCAATTCCTTCAGGTCTTTTAACCAATCATCGCCGATTTTTTCGGTAAATAGTGCCGATAATTGGGGATTGCTCAATAAAATCCAGCGGCGCGGGGTGACACCATTGGTTTTATTGTAGAATTTTTCCGGCCAGAGCATGGCAAACTCTTTCAGGGTGTCTTTTTGCAGCAACTCCGTGTGTAAAGCGGCGACTCCATTAATCGAGTGACTACCCACACAGGCTAAATTAGCCATGCGAATTTGTTTATTACCCCAACCAGCTTCTTCAACTATCGACAATTTGCCCAATAATTCCTCGTTATCGGGAAACCAAGTCCGCACATCGTCGAGGAAAAAGTGATTGATCAGATAGATAATTTCTAGATGTCGGGGCAGCAATTTCCCGATCAGATCCGCCGACCAACGTTCTAGGGCTTCTGGCAAGAGGGTATGATTGGTATAAGCGAAGGTTTTTTGGGTAATTGTCCAAGCTTTTGACCATTCTAAGCCGTTTTCATCCACTAACAAACGCATTAACTCAGCGATGGCAATGGCGGGGTGAGTGTCGTTCAGTTGAATAGCGGCCGTTTCGTGGAAGTTTTGCAGATTTTTGTGGTTTTTTAGGTGAATGCGAATTAAATCCTGCAGGGAAGCGGCCACAAAAAAGTATTGTTGGGCGAGACGTAATTCGCGACCGGCGGGGGTGTTATCGTTGGGATAAAGGACTTTAGAAATGGTTTCCGCGTCCATTTTTTCGGCCACGGATTGATCGTATAACCCAGCGTTAAAAGCTTCAAAATTAAAGGATTCACTCGCTTCTGCTTTCCAGAGACGCAAGGCATTAACCGTGTTGGTTTTGTACCCCGGGACCGGGGTATCGTGGGGAATGGCTAAAACCCGACGTTCCGGCAGCCATTGTACCCGTTCCTGTCCCTTATCATCGTGATAGATTTCCGTCCGGCCCCCCAGTTTTACTTCCACACTTTCATCGGGACGGGGTAGTTCCCAAGGATTGCCGAAGCGTAGCCAGTTATCGGGGATTTCCACCTGCCAACCGTCTTGGATGATTTGATGGAAAATGCCAAATTCGTAGCGGATACCGTAACCGATGGCGGGAATTTCTAGGGAAGCGAGGGAATCGAGGAAACAGGCCGCTAAACGCCCTAAACCGCCGTTTCCGAGGCCGGGATCCGGTTCCTGTTCGATAATTTCCTCAAAATCAAGACCTAATTCCTCGATCGTCTCTTTGATTAGGTCGTAAATACCCAAATTAGCGAGATTATTACCTAAATACCGCCCCATGAGAAATTCGGCGGAGAAATAGCAGACGAGTTTAACTTTTTCTTGTTTGTAGGTGTCGGTGGATTTCAGAAAACGACGCAGGAGACGATCGCGAACGGTGTAGGCAAGGGCGACATAGTAATTGTAGGGACTGGCATTGCTGCGGTTAACCCCTTGCAAATAAAATAGATTGTCCAGAAAAGCCCGTTTTAGGGTTTCGGGACTCATGCCCGTGCGATCGTCTTCGACTAAAGTGGGGCATTGAAGTGCTTCAAGCCCATCAGCTAGAGTATAGGTTGTCTCCATGGGTTTTTCTTGTCCATATATTCGGGAGTCGATCGCCGCTCAGATTCTGATGACGATATCCTTTATAGTTTACTTGTTAGCTTTGAGAGAGACCCAGACATTTAGATTTCTATTGGTTTTGAGGGGAACGGTGATCGCAATTGCCGACAAAAAAAGGGTGAACCCTGTCCACCCCCGACAATTATTCACAAAAAAAGCTTAATAGCGTTTTTTTCTGTCACCACCACCACCACTGAAGGGCGCGCGCGCTTCCCGCTCGCGGGCCTCGTTAACTTTAATTGATCGCCCCATCCAGTCAGCACCATCCAGTGCCTCAATTGCGGCGGTTTCCTGGGCTTTATTTTCCATTTCCACGAAGGCGAAACCGCGTTTGCGGCCCGTCTCGCGATCCACGGGAATATGAACCCTTTGAACCGTACCGTACTCCGCAAAGACGTCGGTTAGATCCTCTTGGGAAATCTCGTAAGAGAGATTACCAACAAAAATAGACATAATACTTGAATCCTCGATCAATACTCGAAACGGTGTGGAGACACAAAATTCAGGGAGAAGCCGAACAATACTAAAGTAAAAGACTTACCGAATTAATACTGAAAACGAACTTGAACACCAATCTTGACTCTCCCTCCGATCATAACACAGAAATATTGGAGTTAATGTTAACTTTTATTCTCCGGGGAAAGAGACCGTTTTGGCTATCAGCCGCTACTACCTCAACCGCCAGCTTTTTTTTCCCGACGAAATAACCAAATCATCAGGGCCACCACCCCGATTTGTAGGGCAAAATTGGGTAAGGCGGTGGCTACGTCCCTTGCTGCCGCTAATTGGGCCAGAAAAACCACCGCACCAATAAAACCAGAAGCACCTAAACCGAGATAGATAAACTGCCGCAGTCCTCGGTAGGGATTGGCCGCCTCCGCTTTCAAGCGGGCGTATTTTTGGGGATCGAGTCGAGGGGATTTGCTCATAAAAAAATTTTTCTAGCTGTGTATCTATTCTCCGTGATATAATCGGAAACTGGCAATGTGCCGATGTAGCTCAGTGGTAGAGTAGTTGATTCGTAATCAATTGGTCGTGGGTTCAAATCCCATCATCGGCTTGGGGTTTTACCTCCCGGAAGTTGACTCAGAAATACCAGTACAGTGGTTAAATGCCTTGATTTTGTTGCGGCTATGCCAAAACCCTCCTAGGCTAACGCCTTTGCTAGGGATTTGCTTAAACAGACTATTTTAGCACTAAACAAGAGGTAAAATAGTTAATTGACCGGGACGATCAGTCCCTCTTTCTGTCCAAAGCTGTGGGAAAAGATCAGCTAGTTACTGAAGAAAAGGTTGAATGATTTCTGCGATCGCCTGACGTTGGCAATCGTCATATCCCCAGCGTTCTAGAAAGACTTGATATTCTCCTTGTCCGCTGTTTAAACTGGTGGCTAGTTGTTGTAATTTTTCCCCCAAGGCTGGCGATAATAACTGCTTAATTAGTTGACCAGTTTTTTCTTGGACTTTCTCGGAACCTCGAGCGTTTTCTTCGTCTCCTTGACGGCGATGATAGATGACCATTGCCGTGGACATAGCCAGATTTTTAACTAATAATTCATTTACCAATGTCGGAGAAGTTTTTAAAGCAGTGATTACTTCTAAACTAGGATATTCCCTATAGGATAAATCGCTGGTTAAGTAAGTAACAAAAAATCCTCTAGCTCCATTTTCTGTTGAGACTAGATTGGTAAGTTTTTCAGTGATTGTATCAGTATCTAAAAACTCAATTTGACTTAGTAAATCTTGAGTTTGTTGGATAGCATTTTCAAAAGTTATACCCATAAAAATCAA
>NZ_CAIP01000089.1 GCF_000297435.1 Microcystis sp. T1-4
GAACCTAGAAGAGCCTCTTTTTTTGGAGTCTGTGTCTGTATTTTATGCTACATAAGCTTTTCAGCTTGCTTGTCCCCCTGTCAGAGGATTTTCTTGCGAGCGAGCAATAAAGCCAAACACTTCATCCGTCGTGATAATATCTTTAAGACTTTTCCAGAATTGCTGTATATTTATATTGTTCAAATTACCTGGTTTTAACAGTTCAAGCCACCACCATTGAGGAAAAAAAGAAGCTTTTACAGCGATTATACTTTTTAGAGCTTTTCCAAAACCGATTAAGTTTTTCAAAATCAGTATTTTCACTGTTTTTCTTTTGACATTCTAAACTATCCATTTCCAGATCAGCAAATTCTTCCGAGCCTGTGATAACAGTTGGAAGTTGACTTTCTTGTTGTAATGCTTTATTGGTATCCCAGACTTCATATTCGTTATAAGCAGCGGAGATTAGATTTGCTAATTCCATAGCCACCTTGCGATTAAAACCAGTACCTTCTGGGATTTGAATTTTTTTGACAGAGACCATACAAATAACTCCTTAAGACAATTGTAAGTGAACAAAATTGAAACCAAGCTCATACATAAATACCCGGAGCTTGTAGAGCGATCGCCATTGCATTGCTGTTGTTCGTCAAACCTTCATAAAAGAAAAAGATTTGACCCCCCAAACCTTGGCTACGGTTGTATTTAATAGATTGTACGACATCATTAGTCGTTAAGGTTGTTCGGCTGGCAGTAAAAGCAATTCCAGGTGCGATTTTTTTAAGTTGACTAGCCGTAAGCCGTGTTTTCAGGCTATCTACTTCTGTTTTATAGTTAGCAAAGCTGGTTCGATACAGTTGAGGATGCAAAAAATCTACGATCTCTTGCTTAACCCATACCTCTGAATCCTGCATCAAATTATTTAGCCCAAAAGGAAATGGTGAAGGCGACATTGAAACGATGCAAGTAGATTTTGTACTCTTAATTTTCTCAAATATACTTGCTAAGTATTTAGTCAATATATCGGCTCGGAATTTAATCCAAATGGGGTCTTTGCCATCACTGGGAGGATTAACCCCATGTTTGGCTTTATACTTATCTTTAGTCGCTTGATCATAGCCGCCATTAAAAGGAATAGCAGGAAAGCGATCGCATCCCTGAATTCCATCCACATCGTAGGTATTAACGACTTCTAAAATTAAATCCAGCATAAATTGTTGAACCTCTGGATTTAAGGCATTCATCCAAGTTAATCCGCCATGTTGAACTTTATTGCCTGAACTATCTAAAGCTGACCAGTTAGGCTTAGTCTCCAAAATATGACCGCCATCAGCATCGGGTGAAGCCGCGAATCCATATTCAAACCAAGGAAAAACCATCATTCCCCGACTTTTGCCCTGTTTAACAATCTCCCTTAAAGGATCAAAACCTACATAACCAGGGTCTTGATTAGGGAAACCATTCTTCGTCATTACAGTACTTGGAAAAGCGGTAAATCCTCGATTCCAAACCGCAGGACAAACAGTATTAAAGCCATTACGTTGCAAAAAATTGAGAGCGTTACTAATGGTTGCCGGAGAAGTTAAAACAGAACTGTGAGTACGGTCAACAATCCAAACTCCTCGTACTTCTGTTGTGATTGATGGTGGTGGTGGCGGCGGTGTAACAGGAGCGACCCAAGCGGCGGCGATAAATCCAGTGTCAGTTCCAACTGTAACCTGATGCCAATCATTACGAGTCCCCCCCCCAAAAGTATAATTACTACCGGCAACGGTTTTGATAATCTCAACCAAAGTTCCTGTCGGTAGTGACTTAATAATGTTACTATCCGTGCTGGAATTGGGTTGACTTCTTAAGTTGAGAGAACTTGCCGTAATTTTGCCTTGAGCCATGATTGTAACCTTAAAAGAAATTAGACAATATAGAGAGAGCGAATTTTATCCTCCTTATTCAAAACAAGAGGGATATTTGAAAAAGATTAACCCTTAAAAGTAAAAAACTTAGTGGAGCTTAAAGCACTACCGAAGCCATCACTTAAGGCTAAATTATTGCTACTAACACGACCTGCTTGAGCAATTCTGACACTAGCAGAGCTATCAGGGCGAACAATAGCAATATGACCTTGACGACTACCGCGCACTCCAGGAAAAGAAGCAACCACAACTTTATCACCCTGGGCAATGCTGATAGCCGCACTTTGGGCGGAGGCTTTATCGGCGGTATCAGAGCTAACTAATTTCCATTTTCCCAATGAACTTGCATTTTGATTTTGAAAAAAAATAAACAGAGCTTCCGCCGAAAAGGGTTTAAAAGGAGTGTTATTACCATAAACGGGATGGGGTTCTACATAGGAGCCAGCACTAGAATCTAAACGAGGAAGATCAATCCCTAATTGATCCAAAACATCGGCGGCAAACCAATTACAAAAAGTTTCAGCCCTGCCATCTCCAGTAATATCTTTTGCTCGGTAATAGATGTGACCAGCATTAACTTTGAAAATTGCGTCAAGAACATTGCTAGTCCCGTCTGGATTCCCCGTATCAATAATAAATGCTGCGGCTAAAAAACCTTCTTGTCCAGCAACTTTTACTTTGTGCCATTGATTTGAGGTTCCCCCCGCCGGTAAACTGTAACTTCCGCCGGTTATGGTATCTAAAATTTCGGCGAGAGTTCCCGTAGGAAAAGCAGATAAAATAGTGCTTGAAGTATTGGGAGATGTGCGTAAATTAAGGGTACTTGCGGTAATTTGTCCAGTACGAGCCATTGGTTTACTCCTGAATTGAATCAATGAAAAATTGAGGGATTGAAAAAAAACTAGCGGCTTAGCCAAATCACTTGACCACCGAGGCTGTCTGTTTGGGTCTCGTCGTAATCAATGTGAATACCATGCCTTAGTTCACCCATCGGAGGATTAGGGATGGTTTGAATTAGCTGATAACCCCGCCCTGGAATACTTGGAACTGTACTTCCTGATTTCCAGTAATGTTGAAACTTTAAATTAGCTAGTTGAGTTCCTGTGAGAATTGCATTTGCACCAACATAAATACCAGGAACATAACCTTTGGCCGCAACTTCATTAAACCAATTATTGCAATAGGCAATAACATTACTTGCAGAAGTCCCTGACTTCACGCCCTCTAAATCTAACCAAACATTAATTCCTGCCGGAAAACCGACGGAAACTGCATTATTAGCAGCATTTTGACCTGTCGTCGTTCCTAAAGAACCTGTCGGAATCCAACCTGATGTGCGGACTCGCTGAACGGGACTAAGAGCTAATCCTGATGCTAAAATGTCTTCCGCTTCTTGACGGCTTAAATCAACATTTGTTTGTTGTGTTCCTAAAGAAAGATAGCGCAAACAATAACGAAAATTTTTAGGGTCATTGGCAAATTTACTAATTAATGTCGGATTTAACTTGCTTGCACAATCAAAACCAATTAATCCGGGGGGAGCCAATTCAATATTGCCTTGTAAGGTTCCGGGGGGAGCCAAAGGTTGAATAAAGGCTGCGGCTACAAAACCTGTTTGGCCATCGACACGAACATTATGCCATTGATTGGAAGTTCCACTACTTCCGGGGTAATTGCCTCCTGTAACGGTGCTAAGAATATCAACAACCTTTCCTGTCGGTAAACTTGCTAAAGTGCTACTTGCTGTGTTAGGAGCCGTGCGTAAATTTAAAGTGCTGGCTGTAACTTTTCCCTGTGCCATAGGACTAATTTCCTTAAAAATCAACAAAGTTAAAAAAGTAACTAAACTGGAGCCAAATAACTAGCAAAAGCAAAGCCATCAATAACTCCATCGCCTTGCAAATCTACTTCAACCCATTCGCCCTGTCTTTTGCCAACAAAAACGAGACGACCAAGGGGAAGTAACTCAATGGTATCAAAATTAGTGCCAGGCCCAGAGCGGAGTCTTAAACCCGATCGAGCATTAACTCGGTATTGTTGAGTATTGGTGGAGCTACCTTTGGCTAATTGCAAATACTCCCAGATATACTCACCGTAATACTTGCCACTGCTATCTTTATGGCCTTGTTTAAAGCCTCGGCTAAAATCAACACTTCCCCTGTTATAAGCAATAGCTACATAGACCATTTCTTTATCAGTCAAGCTGGTTTTATCCTTGCCATAAGTGCTGATTAATTTTGAGTTTAATTCCTCAACACATCGGGCTAAACATTGATCAAATTCGTACCACTGTTTTTCTAAAAAATAATCTGGATTGGTTAAGAAAAATTGTAGGTCATATTGAAAGATGCCGAAGCCTCGACAAAATCTATCTGGGTTTCTGGCGGCAACTTTGAAGTCATGATTGTACAAGGCAATATCTTCAAGTGCTTGACGAGCAACTTGAAACATCTCTTTGCCTTTCGGTTTTGCTTCCAGTGCCGCTCTATCAACTGGAAAGGCGGTTCTATCAGGCGCACCGATTGTGTCTCCAACACAAAGCTCTAGGGTTCTTGCTACACTTTCTCTTTTGTAAATATTACGCCAGAGATAGCCAGTTTCTTGTAAGGCGATCGCCACTAATAGTTCAAGGCGGAAAGGTGTATTATCAATAGCGGCGATGATATCTGATTGAAATTGGTCTTTAAACCAAACAATGTCGTCTTGAATACTCATAGCAAAAATGGACTAAAGGCTGGTAAAATTTACAGTTATAGTTGACAAGAATTTGTATTACCTAAAATGGCAATAGTGGCGAAAACTAGCTTTCACTACTTAGATAACATTACTTACTCCTCTGTGAAACCTTGTGGATTATCCGCAGCACAACCTTCTTCCTCTTCTTCAATGTTTGCCTGATCTGAAAAAGCCATCACTCGCAGTGATCCCTCTTGCACTGGTTTTAAAAATGTTCTGAATACATAGCCATCGATAACGCCATCGCCCTCAAGATCAACTTGAGCCCATTCTTGATCTGCTCCATCAAATCCTTGTATCGTAAGGATAGTCCCTAAGGAAAGTGTTCTAATAATTTTAAAGCTTTGGCTAGGGCCAGATCTGAGATTTAGCCCACTACGTGCGTTAACTGAAAACAGAGATGAACCATTTTGAGGGTTTGGGAAGGAAAGTGGGTTATTCCAACCTTTTGTAGCAGCATTTTCTAGCCAACTGGGAGCCGCTCCTCTGCCAGCATTTCCTCCCCAAGTAGCACGGCTCCCAAAGCCAACATGAATTCTTGTTGGCCCCATATAACCAACATCTCCACCGATTCCAGTAGCACCAAAACTTGCCGCAGCTTCAACAAATGCCTCAAATAAAGGCAAATCATTTGAATCAGTAAATTTAAGAACACGACCATCTTTTATCAGGTCTAAGTCAGCAGCATTGCCTAAGTCATGTCGAGTACTCCCTACCCGCTTACTACAAGTACCGATTGCACATTGACCACCTGACTCAACTCTAACCTCGTCAATTCCAGCCACAGAGGCAGCAAATGATAATATTTGCTTGAGGCGTGAAGCAATTGGCAAATCTCTTGTTTTGCCTGCGGTATTTTCAACTACACGAACCATAACAATAACTATGTCCTTTAATGAGAATTAGACGATTAACAAACTGTTTATCAATGGAAGAAGTCTTGAGACAAACCTTAACCTTAACCTTAACCTTAAGACAAGGATTGATTGTAAATAGAGGGAGTCTTCTAAGAAACTAGAATTTTAGGCAGAGTCAGACTGGGTTTCCAAGATAATCCTAGCACCTAATTTCTGGGCTTTGCGTTGCAAATTGTGAAGAAGTCGCTGACGATACCGTTCATCCTCCTGTTCTGGTGGAATAGCAGAGAAAGGCACTTGATGCCTCAGCATATGGTAAACAATACGTGCCAGTTTATGGGCTGTGGCGACTACTGCTTTAGGGGTTCCCAGCTTGGTTTTCATCCGTCGATAAAAACTCCCTAATGCTGTCTGACTGCGTCCTAAACTGGCGGCGGCTTGTCGAAATGCCCTGACAGGGGGACAAGCGAT
>NZ_CAIP01000088.1 GCF_000297435.1 Microcystis sp. T1-4
TGGGTTAATAAGCTATTATAAACATAAAAAAAGTTGATAGAACCAAAACGGTCTATCAACTCTTAAAATTATCTATTCAAGAACTAAAAATTAACGTTCTTGAAAGACGATTTTTTTGTCCAGGGAAGGACGGTTATTCGACTTAGAGGGATACTTATTACCACCACTGCGGGGAGTTTTATTAATCACAGGTTTACTGCTGGCCGCTGCGGGAACTTCCCAATCGGTTTTCATCCACTGGGGACAATTTTGATCGTAGATCATTTGCAGGGCAGCAGCCGCGATCGCTTGGGGATCGTATTCTTCACTTAAATCCCGCACTAAAGGCAAGAAAGAAGCCATCCGTTCCCCCGATAAAGCCTCTTTTAGCTGATTTTGCAGCTTGGCCAGGCGTTTTGCTTCTACTTCGGTCCGACTAGGAATGGGACTAGATTCCAGACGTTGACGCAGACGCTGTTCAATCTGACGTAATAAACGCCGATCGATCGGTTCTACTAAGGATATAGCAGTTCCTGTTTTACCAGCGCGGCCGGTGCGGCCAATGCGGTGAATATAGGTTTCGGCATTATCTGGCAGATCATAGTTAATAACGTGGCTGAGATTTTCCACATCTAGACCGCGGGCCGCGATATCTGTGGCTACCACTAATTTAATTTTGCCCTCGCGGAAACGTTGCACCAGTCGTTCCCGTTGCACTTGGCTTAAGTTACCGTGGTATTCATCCACCGTTTGCCCCGCTTCTTGCAGTTTGCTGGTTAATTCGGCCGCGGTTTGCTTGGTGCGGACGAAAATAATCGCCGATTCTAGGGGTTCGATCTCTAACAGGGGTTGCAGGACTTTTAATTTCGTCCAACCGCGAGGGATCAGATAAATTTTCTGCTCGATCTTAGCAGGAGCGGCCTGGGGTTGAGAAACCGTCACAGAAACGGGAGATTTCAAGAAATTAGCGATTAAATCGCGGATTTCCCGGGGCATAGTTGCCGAGAAACAGGCGGTTTGACGGGTGGAGGGGGATGCTTGCAGAATTTTCTTAACATCATCGATAAAACCCATACTGAGCATTTCGTCCGCTTCATCGAGGACTACCCAGTTTAGGGATTCTAGATGGAGTTTTTTGCGATCGAGCAGATCGATTACCCGGCCCGGAGTCCCAACCACAATCTGGACACCTTTTTCCAGACTGCGGATCTGACGTTCCATGGATTGACCACCACAGACTGTCAGGATAAAGAGACGACGGTCATCAGAGAAATCCTTGATGGCGCTGGCCACCTGTTGGGCTAATTCCCGGGTGGGAGTGAGGATTAAAGCTTGAACGTTAGGATTTTTGGTGTCCATGCGTTCCAGTAAAGGCAGGGAATAGGCGGCGGTTTTGCCGGTTCCCGTTTGCGACATTCCTACCATGTCATGCCCTTCTAGAAGGAGAGGGATGGCTTTGGTTTGAATTTCGGTGGGGGTGGTGAATCCAAGCGTTTCTAGGTGTTGAAGACGGCTATCGGATAAACCTAAATTGTTGAAACCAGTGGTCATAGGGATTGTTTTGTGGGAATTAAATTAGAAAAATGGAAAAATTAGACTATTTCGCCGTAGAGATCGTAGGTATCGGCCGAAGTGATTCGGACCTGCACGATCGCACCTAGAATCGCCTCCCCTGTCACATAAACCAAGCCATCCACTTCCGGGGAAAAACGAGCGGAACGCCCGATTAATTCTCCTGTTTCCGGGTTTTCCTGTTCGATGAGAACATCGACAGTGTGACCGATATAAGCTTGATTTTTGCGTTCCGAGATCGGTTGCTGAGTTAACATCAACCTTTCGCGGCGTTCTTCCATAATTGCCTGTGGCACTGGATTGGGCAGGTCAAAAGCGGCTGTACCTTCTTCGGCGGAGAAGGTAAACACCCCGACGTGATCGAACTCATGACGCTTGACAAATTCCAGCAGATGGCTGAAATGTTCCTCGGTTTCTCCGGGGAAACCGACGATAAAAGTCGTTCGTAAAACCGCGTTCGGGATAGCTTGCTTGATCCGCTCGATAATGCCATCGTTGACTCGTCCTTGCCAGGGACGGTTCATCGCCCGCAGGATGTCGGGATGGGAATGTTGTAGCGGCAAGTCTAGATAGGGTAAAACATTCGGGGTCTCTCGGATCGCCTCGATAACCTTTGGCGTTAACCCGGTCGGGTAAGCGTAGTGAACGCGAATCCAAGGTATATCGACTTCTCCCAGCGCTCGCAAGAGTTCCGCTAATTTGGGTTCGCCATATAAGTCTAACCCATAATTGGTTGTTATTTGCGAAATGAGAATTAATTCTTGGACTCCTTGGCTGGCCAATTGTCGCGCTTCGGCCACAATCGACTCGATCGAACGGGATCTTTGATCGCCGCGCAGGTGGGGAATAATACAGAAAGCACAGCGATAATCGCAGCCTTCGGCCACCCGCAGATAGGCGACTCCTTCGGTAGTGGTGCGATAACGGGGCAGATTTTCATCGGCGATAAAAGTGGGATCGGTGCTGACTTCTTTGACTCGTTCTCCCGTCTCTACCCGTTCGACGATCTCGACGATTTTCTGATAATCCCCTGTACCGACAATGGCCACGGCTTCCGGCAATTCCGTCAGCAGTTCATCTTGGAAATGTTGGGCCATACAGCCGGAGATAATAATTTTTTTATTAGCTTCCGCCAGTTCCACGAGGGTGCGAACGGATTCTTCTCTAGCTGCTTGAATGAAACTACAGGTATTAACGATAACGTAATCGGCCAACTCCTCGTCATTATCTACGGGATAGCCGGCCTTGGCCAGCAGTCCTAACATATGCTCGGAGTCGATCCGGTTTTTCTCACAGCCCAGGTGTGAGATAGCGATGGTTGGCTTATTGCCCATGCGATCGAGTATCAACCAAATCTTAAACTTCTCTAATGTTAAGACATTTTAACGGATTCCGGAATTGATAAAATCATTAGCAGTTAAAATAATTTCCCCCCCGTGGAACCGTGGGTAGGCCTTCACCCTGTTAAAATGGGTGAGCGGCGCATGGTTTGGGACGCTAAGAGTAGTAGACGCTGTGAACTTAATTGCAACTTTCAAGACAAAAAACCCGATTATTGGCGTGGTTCATCTCGCCCCCCTGCCCACTTCCCCCCGTTGGGGTGGCAGTCTCAAGACGGTGATCGAGCGGGCTGAACAGGAGGCGACGGCTTTGGCTGCCGGTGGTGTTGATGGTTTGATTATCGAGAATTTTTTTGATGCCCCCTTTACTAAGCAACAGGTGGATCCCGCCGTGGTTAGTGCCATGACGTTAATTGTTGATCGCATTAAAAATCTGGTGGTCTTACCGATTGGTCTTAATGTTCTCCGCAATGATGCCCATAGTGCCTTAGCGATCGCTACCTGTGTCAATGCCCAATTTATTCGGGTTAATGTGCTAACGGGGGTTATGGCCACTGATCAGGGCATTATTGAGGGTCAGGCCCACGAACTCCTGCGTTATCGGCGCGAATTGGGGTCTGAGGTCAAAATTTTAGCGGATGTTTTGGTTAAACACGCCCGCCCCTTGGGAACTCCTAATCTAACTACGGCAGTGCAAGATACGATCGAACGGGGACTGGCAGACGGGGTGATCCTCTCTGGTTGGGCCACTGGTAGCCCCCCTAGTTTTGAGGATTTGGAACTAGCAGTGGCAGCGGCCAAGGGAACACCGGTTTTTATCGGCAGCGGGGCTGATTTGGACAATATCGGGCAGTTGCTGCCGGCTGCCGATGGGGTGATCGTGGCTAGTTCCCTCAAGCGTCATGGCAAAATTACTGAACCGGTGGATCCGATCCGGGTGTCGCAATTTGTGGAAACGGCCCGGCAGATCAACGATCAAAAGGCAAAAATTAATAATTCTCTCCCTTCTTTGCCTCTGTCCACATAACCCCTTGCTAGAATGGCGGATAGTTATCGGTCGTCAGCGAGCCTAAGTTTTTAGGAATTGAAAACGTCCTAATTAACACAATATGGTTAGGGAATTTTTCCTTTCGACAAAGTACATTTCGATTTACCTCCTGACTCCTGAATTCTGCTGTAATTTAATCTAAATAATATTATGCGTCGTCGTTCTGTACCTTGGATTCATCGCTACTCTCGGCCCCTAATTGGGGGCGTTTCGATCGTGGGGGCGATTCTGACTGGCTATTTAACCATTACCAAACTGACGGGAGGGGCTGCGGCCTGTACCGCCGGGGCTAGTGATGGGGCTGGTTGTAGTGGTGTTCTTAATAGTCCCTACGCTACGGTTTTCGGGCTGCCCTTGAGTTTGTTCGGTTTTTTGGCCTATATTGCCATGGCGGTTTTTGCCCTCAGTCCTCTATTTATCAATGGGGAAACTCAGAAAAATCTCCGCAAAAGTTTAGAAAATAATACTTGGTTATTGCTGTTAGCGGGGGCGACGGCGATGGCGGTATTTAGTGGTTATTTAATGTATGTTCTAGCCACGGAATTAAAGGAATTGTGTCCCTACTGCATCACTTCCGCTTTGTTCGCTTTAACCTTATTAATTCTCACAATTGTCGGTCGCGAATGGGAAGGTTTAGGACAAATTATACTGCCGATGGTTGTAGTGGCAATGATTACTTTTGTGGGAACTTTAGCGGTTTACGCAGGAGTAAATTCCCCCACGGTGGCAGGAGGAAAAGAAGAAATTACCCGGCCAATGACAGCGGCTAAACCTCCCTACGGTTGGGAAGTAACCACGGTTTCGGGAAAAGCAGAAATCGCCCTGGCTAAACATTTAAAAGCAATTGGTGCGAAAGAATACGGGGCTTTTTGGTGTCCCCACTGTTACGATCAAAAACAGTTATTTGGTAAGGAAGCGGGAGAAATCCTCAAAAAAGAAGGGGTTTATATCGAATGCGATCCCCAAGGGGTTAATGGTAATCCCCAAGCTTGTCGCGATGCCGGAATTAAAGGTTTCCCCACTTGGATTATTAAGGGTCAAGAATATTCGGGAACCCAAAGATTAGAGAAATTAGCGGAGGTTTCTGGTTATACCGGCCCGATGAATTTTAAATATACAGTTCCGGGTCGCAAGTAGGAAAATATTGAGGGGTTGAACTTTGTTCAGCCCCGACATTTTATAGTGTTTGTTCTCCAGATAAAGTAGAACTTTAATTTTGTTCTTAGCAAGAGAGGGAGATTGAAAGTTGCCAGATTTTGATCAACCTATACCCCAAGAAAAACTTGACATTATTGAGAAAACTAGAGCCAATTTATTTGTTTGGCGAGGTCAGTTTTCACCCCAACTGATAGAGACTATTTTAAGTTTCTATTGCCCATCTAATTCGGTCATCCTCGATCCTTTTGTGGGTAGCGGAACTGTTTTGCTAGAGGCAAGTTATTTATCCCTAGAAGCTTATGGATTTGAGATTAATCCCGCTGCTTATATCATGAGTCGTACCTATGAATTTATCAATGATTCTCAAAAAAAAGAAGTTCTTAAAAACCTGAGAAATATCCTCGATCAAGAATTTCCTTTGAGAATTTTTGAAGTCAGTGACCAAGTAGAAAATTTAGTAGATAAATTGCAAAATACTAGGAATATGCTACCGGATCGGTCAAAGGTTTTATTTGATGCTTTGGTAATCATTCTTGATGTGTGTAACAATAAAATTACTCAGGAATTTATTCAGAAAAAATTTTTACATCTTAGCAATATAATTACTAAGCTACCTTACTCTCAAAAGCCGATCAGGGTTGGATTATCTGATGCTCGTTCTCTACCACTAAAAAATAATCAGATAGATTTTGTTGTGACTTCTCCACCCTATATAAATGTTTTTAATTACCATCAAAATTATCGTCAATCTGCTGAAATATTAGGATGGGATTTACTCAAGATAGCCAAGTCAGAAATTGGCTCTAATAGAGCAAATAGGAGTAATCGTTTCTACACTGTAGTACAATACTGTTTAGATATGGGTGACATTTTAAAGGAACTGGCAAGAGTCAGCAAGCAGCAAGCAAGAATTGTTTTAATTGTAGGACAAGAATCTAACGTTCTTGGCGTACCTTTTTATAATGCTGATATTATTGAAAAAATAGGTATCAAAGCCAAACTATTTCAGAAAGTATTAAGACAAAAAAGAAAATTTAAGAATAAATTTGGTAAAGTTATTATAGAGGATATAATTAATTTTATTAACTTAAATAATCAAGTTAGCCAAGAGGTAATAGAACAAATTTCTAGAGAGGTAGCATTCGAGGTATTGGAAAGCAGTAGGCTGTTTGTATCTTCAGAAAACCAGCTATGTTTAGAATCAGCAATTGCCAAAGTCAATAATATTCAAAAAACACCAATTTTAGATAAGAGATTATATATTGACCTTTGAACATCAACAAAAATACATGAACGAATTTTCCCGTCCTCACTACACGAAACTAACTGCCTGTCTTAACAATCCTCGGTTGCCAGAAGCTGATCGGGAACGTTTAGAAGAAGCTATTATAAAATATCGCCAGTGGATTATCGAGTTAGAATCGATTAATTCTAGTCAAGCAGATGCAGTAGAAAAGCTAGTGTCAGCTACTAACCGATATAAGCGTTTTATTGAACTTGACTTGATTTTTGATAGTTCAGATAACTTTTTGTATAGACAGAAGGGACAGTTAAAATTAGATAATACTATATTAGAAGAATTTTTACCGCAGCTGATTTTCCGTAGTTTACAAGGAATAGATAACTCTTTTGAATTGGGTCCACGAAATACCTTCTCTGGACTAAGTTTCCTATCCTCTCTCGGCAATATTGGTCAAGGTGGTCAAGCAAATATTAGAAGCAAAAATCAGGATTTTATGCTGGGTAAAAAGTTATATATAAAGTCATCTTTTGACCCAGAATTTCAAAATTATGAATTGATTGAGTCTCATCTTGGCTATGTTTGTGCAGAGTGCAAAACCAATTTAGATAAAACTATGTTTCAGGAAGCTGTAGCCACAAGTAGAGATTTAAAAATTGCCGTTCCTAACTCTTTATATTTTTTGATTTGCGAATTTCTTGATATGACACCAGTTTCAATAATTTCTACTCAAATTGATGATGTGTTAATTATACGAAAAACTAAGCGTATGACCGCTAATCTTCGACAAGAGTATCGCTCCTCAAAAGCAAGACAGCTGCACAGACAGGAATATGTAGATTTTTTGGATGCTTCTCAATATTATCCCGATGTGTTTCAAAGGATGATCGATAAAATACAAACTCATATTGATAATACAAATCCATCACTGGAAAATGTTTTATATCAAGGATATTTCTAGAAATTTTCTCGACATCAAGTTTAGCTACTTTGATGTATAATAGAGAGGTAGATAAGTTGCTAATTATTGGTTATGACTCAGGTAAATCTACAAAAAGCCGCTAATATTCTCGGTGTAACTACCGCAGAAATACTAACATGGCAAAAGAAAAAATTAATCAAAGGTCAGAAAATCAATCAAGTTGATTGGTTATTTGATCTCGAGCAATTAACCAATCTTAAAAATAACCAATCCCCCGGAGAATTGAGAATTTTACAAACTGTTGAGCCAACTAATTACACGGTTATTGAATTATTTGCTGGCTGTGGTGGTATGGCTTTAGGTTTAGAAAATGCGGGACTAAAAACCCAATTACTGGTGGAAATTAACCAAGATTGTGTTAATACTTTAAGACTCAATCGACCGCAATGGAATGTTATAAATCAAGACATAAAAAAGATTAAATTTTCTGATTTTAGAGACAAAATAGATATTGTAGCTGGAGGTTTTCCCTGCCAACCTTTTAGTTATGCTGGGTTAGGAAAAGGATTAGAAGATTTGAGAGGAAGCCTATTTTTTGAATTTGCTCGTTGTTTACAGGAAGTGCAACCTAAAATCGCTATAGCCGAAAATGTTCGAGGATTATTAAGCAATAAAAAAGGAGAAACCCTCCAATTAATGCTGCAAGCTTTACAGGAAATCGGTTATTATGCTGCTTATCAAGTTTTATCAGCCCAATTTCTTGATGTTCCCCAAAAAAGAGAAAGATTAATTATTATTGCCACCCGTCAAGACCTAAATATTAAACCCATTTTTCCCCAATATAGAAACTATACTATTTCTCTGAAAAAAGCTCTAGAGAATTGTCCAAGTTCTCCAGGAGTAGAATATAAAGAAAGAAAAAAAGAGATTATGTCCTTAGTTCCCCCAGGAGGAAATTGGCGGAATTTGCCGATGGATATTCAAAAAGAATATATGAAAAATAGTCTCAAAAATCACGGCGGACGGACAGGATATGCTAAAAGATTATCCTGGGATGAACCGGCTTTAACTATTACCTGTAGTCCGGCACAAACCCAAACAGAAAGATGTCATCCCCAAGAAACTCGCCCTTTGACTGTGAGAGAATATGCACGAGTGCAGTCCTTTCCCGATGATTGGCAATTTACCGGTAATTTAACCTCTCAATATCGACAGATTGGTAATGCGGTTCCCGTGAATATGGCCTATCATCTTGGTGGCTGTTTAATTAATATGTTGCAGGGGGATTATCTGGGGGAAACACAGCCAAAAACCGAACAGTTAAGCATTCCGGGGTTAGAAGTTAATTAATTTTGACTAAAAGTAAATAGCGCTTGCTGAATAAATGTGAAATGTAGGCAAGGTAAGGGTTTTAGGGATCGTCGCCCGTACTTTTTCAGCAAACCCTAACTATTCGTAATCACTGACACGCAAAAACTATTGATTTAGGATAAGTAGGGAGGCACAATTATTTGTAGGATGGGTTAGCGGTAGCGTAACCCATGCGGGCGTTGGGTTTCATGTCTCAACCCAACCTACGTTCTGACACGCAAAAACTATTGATTTAGGATAACAAATACAATTATAATACTTTTGAATCACCGATAACTGTTTCAGTTTTATTGTTAGATGGTATAGGGAATCTCAATAAATGGATGTTGATTGAGATCAAAATCTTGGGTATTACGAGTGACTAATTTGAGATTATAGTAAAGGGCGATCGCTGCTTGAATGGCATCGGGCAATTTCCATTGAATAACCTTTTTGTTAGGCTGTTTGGTTGCCTTTTTTTTGATTTGTTCACGACGGATTTGAATGACTAAATCAGTGATGTTTATATCTAAATCTATCAGGGAAAAATGGCTTAACAACTCTCCTGCTTTGTCAAAGGAATTATCATCATCAAAACCAATGAGAACTTCGGCTTTAGTAATGACAGAAGTGAGCTTTTAGATAAACTGTAGCTTGGGTAATACCATTAAAATGGTCGATTAAAATACAGGAGTCTATTAATCGTTTCATATCCACTCCTCCCGAATTTTTTGCTGATATTCTAAGCCATCTCCTTTAGTCCAGATTCCCTTAGTTTTATCTAATAAGGCTTCAAAATCGGCTTCTGTCTTTTCATCCTCAACTACTTGAATGTTAATGGCTAACTTTGTTCCTGCTTTAAAGGGTAAGTTAGAGAGGATAATCTTCTGAGAATGATCGATGATTAAATAGGTTTGATAACTATTCATAATTATTGACAAGCAAAAACTATTAATTTAAGTAGGTAGGCACAATTATTTGTAGGATGGGTTAGCGGTAGCGTAACATAATCGGGCGTTGGGTTTCATGCTTCAACCCAACCTACGTTCATTTTATATTTAATTCCACCCACCCACTTAGGACAACAAATACAATTATAATACTTTTGATTTTTATATCTCGTTCCCAGGTTCTACCTGAACTAATAACTGTTCACTGAATCAAGGGTTCTCTCTGAATATTACTTTAAGGCAGAGCCTTAAATATTCTGTTCCAAGGCAGAGCCTTGGAACAAGAGAAAAACAAGAAAAAATTTAGGGTAGGGGCGAAGCATTCGGATAGTAAATTTACGGTTTCAGCGATAGGTTATTGCCCGAATGCTTCGCCCCTACAAGCATTATGGGTTTGATAACTATTCATAATTATTGACAAGCAGAAACTATTGATCCAGGATAACAAAGACAATTATAATACTTTTGAATCACCGATAACCGTTGCAGTTTCATTGTTCTTAATAAAACTTAATATACTTCAATTTTCTCAAAAAAATCGACTGGCCTTTACAGGACTCGGATTAATGGGACTTCGCAAGAAACGTTAATCCAATAGTTAGGGTGTGCCGAAAGAAGCTAGATACAATTGAGTAACGCACAGAAAACGGGTTTCTCCGAGAAACCCGTTTTCTACTCATGCACTCATGCAAAAAGGGGAATAAATAATCAGTCTTTAATAACCAGATTTAGTATAACTACTTCTTGCATGAGTGCCTATCCTCAGCCAGAAATTGATTTTGTCCGATTTTACTGTCCGGAGTCTGTAGGGTTGATTCATGAATCAACCCTACCCCACTAGAAATTGATTTTGTCCGATTTTACTGTGCGGGGGGAATAACTTCTAACGGAATACTTTCAGTTTCTCCATCTTTAGATGGATTGACATCCGGACTTTTTTCTGCATCTGGAGTTTTTTCCACCGCTTTGGTTTCTGAGGTGGGGGGATTTTCGGGGGGTACTTCTGGACTGGGGTTCTTTTCCGGGATGGGAGTGAATTCCACCGGGGTTTCGCTTTCAGGAGACGGGGAAACTTCGGGGGAAGGTTCGCTATTGCGGGTAGTTTCCGCGGGAGTTTCTTCTATCCGGGGAGATTCTGGGGTAGTTGCAGGGGTAGTTGCGGGGGTGTCTTCCCTGGTTTTTTGTTCTTCCTGGGGACAAGCTGCCGATTCTAAACCGAGATGACATCGGACTTCCTCCCGTCCCAAAGATACGGCAATTCCCGACACCGACATTAACAAAGCTAGGATGGGTAAGATATTGTTCATAAAATTAGACTTGATTCTACTCCTCGACATCACATTGTCTATTTTAGATAGGATCGAACTGATATTGAGAACCCTTTGGCCCCTCATTGCCGCGATTAGCGCGTACTAGGGGAACTTGGTTAAAAATATTAAAATCCGTGGTGCTTCCCTGCAAGGTGATTCCTCGATTTAAAGTTTCGACTACAGTAGCACGGTCAGAACTTTTAGCGATCGCTTCTCCTAATACTTTCATGCTATCGTAGGCGGTAGCAGTACGCCAACTGACGCGACCGCGCCAACTTTTCAGCGCATCCTTGGCAAAAGGATCCGTTGCTTGGAAACTCCAAGGTACTGCTAGAACTAATCCGTCGATGCTATCCGCTCCTTGAATAAGTATATCGGGTGTATAAAGTTCATTTCCGCTTAATAAGAGCATTCCAGACGATTCTTGGGCAATAGCCACGGCTTGATCGATGCGATCGCCGTCTTTACTCAAGGCCAAAAATACCACCCTAGCGCCGGCTTGTTTGGCCTGATCTATGGCGGTTTTAGCGTTAAAATTGGCTTTGGTTGTGTCTATTGCCTTAACTATCTTGCCTCCCGGTTCTTTGATCGCTTTAGCAAAGGAATCCTTTAATTTTTGACTATAGGGACTATCGGAATTATAAAACAGAACCACTGACGGAGAATTCTCTTGCTGACTAGCATAATTAGCCAAAGTTTTGGCCACTGCTTCCAGATAACTGCCTAAAACTTCCTGAGATTTATCCTTAAGGGGAATGGTTTTCAGGGTTGCATTTCCCGTTTGACTGACACTGGTAGTCAGGGGAGAAAGAATCGCTAATCCTTCTTTTTCGTAACTTTCAATCGCTTTTTGACTAAAAGGATCGATTCCGTGGCCCATAACTGCCAAAACTTGACCGGATTGAATCAGATCATCGGCTATCGCTTTTGATTGTAACCCACCGCCATCATTAGCGATAACTATTTCCAAAGGATTACCCGGATTAGAATTATTAAACTCCTCTTGATACCTGGCCACACCTCGGAGAATTTCCTTAGCGCTGTTGGGGTCGTTAGCGATGGGGACAACAACGGCTATAGTCTTTTGATTACCTTTTTGTCTAGCTTTGGCGTTATTGTAATAGATTTTGCCCTCCGGATCGTTTGCTTGGGGAGTGGCTGCTAGTTGGTAAGCTGCGATCGCATTTGCCCAATCTTCCTTTTTAAAGGCCGCTGCGCCTTTTTCTTTGTTAGGAGTGGAATTAAGCAGTATTTTCTCACCTTGGCTAAATAAATCGGGATTTTTAGCCGTATTACTCACAAAAGTTGCCTTGGGTTGCTTGTCTGGGGTTTCTTCTGGTGTAACTTGGGAAGTATCGGGTTTGGGAATGAGCATTTGCAATAGACTCCAACCCCCTAAACCTGCGGTTAAAGCGGTAATTATCAAAGCGAAGGGAAGTAACCAGTTCGATTTTCGGCCGACTTTAGTTGTACCCCCCGGGGAGACCACCACCGTGGTTTTAACCGTCGTTGTGACGGGATCCATCGCTTCCCTAGGTAGGCCACAGATAGGACAATCAGGAGTAGTATTTTCGCAGGGTTCATGACCTCCCGCAATCGCTTGCGGATAAGTTTTACCATCTTTAGGGATACCGTCACATTGCCAAGTAGTCATAATCAGTTATCAGTTATCAGTTATCAGTTATCAGTTATCAGTTATCAGTTATCAGTTATCAGTTATCAGTTATCAGTTATCAGTTATCAGTGGGTAAGTTATCAGTGGGTAAGTTATCAGATTTGAGTTTTAAGTGAGCAGTATGTGTTAAGTGAGCAGTATTAAATAGCAGTTTCTTGCCATCTTTTCACTGTTTACTGATTACTGTTTACTGTTTACTGGTCACTGTTTACTGATTACTGTTTACTGATCACTGTTTACTGTTTGAGGACGTTGTCGTAAGCTTTGGAAATAGAGGCCACCGATAAGCAGTAAAAAGAGGATATAAGCAACAATTTGACTGATATAGAGGTTTTGACGATAACCAAACAGAGATTTAAGGAGGAGTCCGGGGAAAGTGCGATCGCTCAAAATTTGGGAACCGTCCCAAACTTGAAAACCGAGAAGACAGGAGGAGGGGAGAGAAGGACAGAAATTGCGATAAAAAGGGTCAATTTCACTTAAAAGACTGATTCCTGCGTCGATATGTTTCAAAACACCGATGAGTAATCCCGCAACGATTAAGAGGAGGAAAGTCCCCATAATTTGGAAAAAGAGACGGATATTAATTTTTACTCCCCCTGCAAATAGGAGAGTTCCCAACAAGGTTGCGACACTTAACCCCGCTATCGCACCGAAGGTTTGTATCTGCCAATCTTTTTGGAATTGGGCCAGGATAAAGAGGACAGTTTCAAATCCCTCCCGCAAGACAGCGATAAAAACGAGCAGAAAAATCGCTTTTCCTGCCCCATTTTTCGCTTTTAAACCCGCTTTTACCGCACTTTCTACCTCAGATTTCAAAGATTTGGCCTGTTGAGTCATCCAAATTAACATCCAACTCAACATCAAAACGGCAATCAGTCCAAAAGTGGCGGCCAGTAATTCCTTGAGCATTGGTACGAATGGACTAGGAGAGGCATCCACTTGCAAAAGGATTCCCCCTAGCAAAATACCGACTAAAACACTAGCGACCACTCCCGCACCAATACCACGATACACCCATGAGTTAAGTTGCGATCGACCCGATTTTTGTAAACAAGCGAGGACAATTCCCACCACTAAAGCGGCCTCGAAACCTTCCCGGAGAGTGATGATAAAAGTGGGTAAAGCGGAACTAAGATTCATAAGCTAGTGGATAAACTCTAGCTTTGATCCTAGCTCAAGCAAAATCCCGCAGCATCTTGCGAATTTCCAGATTGTGTAATTCTTCTTGTCCGATCATACCGCGAGCGAATTCTTCTAGGTAAATACTGGCATCTTCGACGGTTTCTAGGAGTGCTTTGTACAAATCAAGGGATTTTTTCTCATGATTGAGGCTCTCACTCAAGATTGCTTTGATATTGTGTTCATAGCTTTCCTCGATTGGGGCAATTTTTAAGCTAGGATGACCTTCTAAACCGGTGAGAATTTCCCCAACTTGTTGCGCGTGGGTGAGGGATTCCGTGGCCTGAGTCTGGAAAAATTGGACGATGGGGATGCGATGGGGACCTGTCACCATCAGGGAATAGTGGGTGTAACGGACAACTCCCGCTAGTTCAAATTCCATGATTTCGTTCAGTTGTTCGATGGTTTTGTCTCTGTCTAGTTCTCGCATAAGATTCTCAATAATTTTTCTCTAATTGCAATTGTAGCTAATCCAAACCGGCTAAATGAATCTAAAAACCTTGTTGGCTAATATCTTTAGGCTTTTTTGTCGTCAAAAAGTGCCAGCCATTTGAGCAATCCGGGGGAAGTTTTAGGCACTTTTTCCCTGAAAATGCCTAAAATCCCACACACCCCAGGACAAACCCTTTCAGCAAACCCTAGGTGCTGCAAAAAGACTTTAGCTGGGGGAATAGCAACTCAAGAGGTCATTAAAGGTTTCATTTTGCCTTAAACCATCGAAAACAAAGTTATTACGCGCTAATTCGCCACATATATCCGGTTCTATGTCTAGAGCTTCCCGTAAACAGTTGATCGCTTTTTCTTGTTGACCGAGGGCGGCATAACAGCAGGCGAGATTATACCACGCATAGCGATCATCTTGATCGATTTTTAACAATTCTTCATAACAGGCGATCGCTTCTGGTAAACGCTGTAATTCCTGTAGGATCACACCCTGTTGATACCAGGACCAGTAATCTTGCGGTCGGATATCGAGGGCGGTACGATAATTAAATAAAGCCTCTTGGGGATTGCCCCAATCCCGGAAAGCGTCGCCGCGACGATACCAAGCCCAATAATCCCGGGGTCGCGCCCCTAGGGCCAAGTCATAAAAAGTGATAGCGCGTTCGTAATTTTTCAGCAATCGATAGGCCTCCCCTTGCCGGTAGGCTGCCCAATAGTCCCCCGGACTATGACTTAGGGCCCGTTGAAAACAAGCGGTCGCTTTTTCGTAGTCCTTTAATTCCTGTAGATAAACACAACCTTGATCGTACCAAGCCCAATAGTTATCATCCTTTACCTGTGCGGCGTTAGCATAACTTTCAGCCGCTTCTTCATACATTCCCAAGTCTTCTAGTATCATACCCCTTTTGTACCATGCCCAATAATCATCTGGATAATATTCTAAGGCTTTTTCGTAGCTGATTAAGGCTCCAAAATAGTCCATTCTTTCTTTTAAAATATTGCCTTGGTCATACCAGTCCCGATAGGTATCTGGACGGCATTCGAGCGCTCGATAGACAGTGAGTAGATAGGTCATAGTTATTAATCTTTAACGGAGGCAGGAGTCAGGAGTCAGGAGAATTAAGAATGAGCATTAATTAGGGCTGGCTGAATAAATGTGAAATGTAGGCAAGGTAAGGGTTTTGTGGCTTTACGAGCGAAACAGGTGCCAGATTTTGAGAGAATCATGCTTCAAAACCTTGTGTCTTCATCGGCCCGCGTCCTGTAGGGGCGAAGCATTCGGGCAATAACCTATCGGTGAAACCGTAGATTTTCTATCCGAATGCTTCGCCCCTACTTTTTGCCGCAAACCCTAATTAGAGCCGTCAGTCTTATCAGTTATCAGTTATCAGTTATCAGTGGGAGTGTTGGGTGAGCAGTGGGTGCTTTTTCCCTGAAAATTAGGTAGTTGACCACCTGAAAATCGATAAAACCCCACACCCTACACCCCACACCCCACACCCTGCCCCCAGGAAAAGCTTTTTGCCGCAAACCCTAGTTATACTTTTAGAACAGATTCAGATCTGTTAAAGCGCCGAGACTGCTAGAGGAGACTAACTTGGCGAATTTGCCGAGAATTCCCGTTTTATAGCGTGGGGGGCGCGGTTGCCAATGGTTACGACGACGGGTTAATTCTTCCTCCGATACATTTAAACTCAAGAGACGCTGACGAGCATCAATAGTGATTTGATCCCCCTCCTCGACTAGGGCAATTGTACCACCCACCGCCGCTTCTGGAGCGACGTGACCGACCACCATGCCATAGGTTCCCCCGGAAAAACGACCATCGGTAATTAATCCCACGGAATCCCCTAAACCGGCGCCGATAATTGCCGAAGTGGGGGCTAACATTTCCCGCATACCCGGTCCGCCTACTGGTCCCTCGTAACGGACAACCACCACATCCCCGGCTTTAATTTTTCCGGCTAAAATTGCCTCTAAACAGGTTTCTTCCGACTCAAACACCCGCGCGGGTCCGGTGATGACCGGAGTTTTCACGCCGCTGATTTTGGCCACAGACCCCTCCGTGGCCAGATTTCCTTTTAAAATGGCTAAATGACCCTCTTTATAGACAGGATTGCTAAAAGGACGGATAACATCTTGGCCTGAGGGCGGTTGGTCGGGAATATCGGCTAAAATCTCGGCGATAGTCTGACCGCTAATGGTAAGGGCATCCCCGTGCAGTAAACCATTAACCAGGAGAATTTTCATCACTTGGGGAATACCGCCGGCTTTATGCAGATCTACGGTAACGTAACGCCCGGAGGGTTTAAGATCGCAGATAACTGGTACACGCTGGCGGATGGTTTCAAAATCATCGATCGATAATTCTACCCCGATGGTGCGGGAAATGGCTAAAAGGTGCAGGACAGCGTTAGTGGAACCTCCCACCGCCATAATTACCGAAATGGCGTTTTCAAAGGCTTTACGGGTCAAAATTTGGCTAGGGAGAATCTGTTTTCTAACCGCCTCGACCAAAACCTTGGCCGATTCTTCGGTACTATCGGCTTTTTCCGCATCTTCGGCGGCCATGGTTGAGGTATAGGGTAAACTCATCCCCATGGCTTCAAAAATGGAAGACATGGTATTAGCAGTAAACATTCCACCACAGGAACCGGCCCCGGGACAAGCGTTGCGTTCAATTCCGATGAGGTCTTCTTCACTGATTTTACCGGCGCTGTACTGTCCCACGGCTTCAAAGGAACTGACTACGGTTAAATCGCAATCTTTGTAGCGCCCCGGTTTAATCGTGCCACCATAGACGAAAATAGCGGGAATATTCATCCGGGCCATGGCAATCATTGCCCCCGGCATATTTTTGTCACAACCCCCAATAGCGAGGACTCCATCGAGACTTTGACCATTACAGACGGTTTCAATGGAATCGGCGATTACCTCCCTAGAAACGAGAGAATATTTCATCCCTTCTGTTCCCATGGAAATCCCGTCACTAATGGTGATAGTCCCGAAAAGTTGCGGCATTCCCCCCGCTAATCTGGTGGCTGCTTCGGCACGCATTGCTAAATCATTAATTCCCATGTTACAGGGGGTAATGGTGCTAAATCCGTTAGCGATGCCGATGATTGGTTTGCTAAAGTCCTCATCCCCAAAACCTACCGCTCTTAACATGGCCCGATTCGGACTGCGTTGGGTACCTTGGGTAACAATGCGACTTCTGTAGTTATCTGCCATAACTTTATCTTTCTCCAATGGCGGCTTATGTGTGCGATCGCTGCTCAAGTTCTCCAATCGCACCTTTATTTCTATTTTCTGACTTTTGGCCGCTCTGAGCAGGTTTTAGGACAGCCCATCTCTAAAGAAAATATAAAACTGCGGGATGATTCAGGGGACAGCTATCGGAAATCAGGATTATCGCAACCCTAAATTCGTGTCAGCCACCGATCTAACCAGACGCGAGGATATCGCCCCCCTCGACAACCCGGACGTATTAGCCCAACTGCTTGCGGCCAAGCGCTCGCCCCGGACGCGACACGCTTATGCGGGGGATTTAAACCCACATTCCGCACCCTCAACTGTCACATAAGCTGTCCCCCTCCAGAGACTTGAGTAAAAATACTTAGCTGGTGAAGGTTTTCTCGGTGGCCGCTAGGGGGGTCTTGAGACCCATAATTATGAAAAAATAGGAATTGTTGAAAAACTTAGGCAGTGGGCTGTTCGACCATGAATCAATCAACAGAAATTGAAGTCAAAAATCTAGACCATCTGGGATTAGTAGCCGGAATTATCGATGAAATAGGAATCGTTGAAATTATCAACGAACAAGTCTCAATTGAGCGAGGAGAAATTGTCACAGCGAGCTGGGAGGGGGACAAGCGAGCTAGAAGGTAGATAGGGCAAGCGATATCGCTCTTTGTCCTTTGATGTAATCCTTCAACCGATAGCGGCTAATTTGCATTAGCTCTTCTATATTTTTTGGGAACATTTGATGTAGCTGGAGCCAATGATAGAGATGTTGACCCACATAAAAACTGCTGTGTCTGCGTTGACCTTTATATCTTTTTTCAGGTCTTGTAA
>NZ_CAIP01000087.1 GCF_000297435.1 Microcystis sp. T1-4
TAATATAAACAAAATTTGGGAGCATCTCACCTTTGTAACCTTTAAATCAGGTTTTTATGTCAAGCTATTTTGAAAGCCTTGCTAGAAAACAGTTTTAGTGACAAGTATAATTACTCACCTGGATAAATGAGATGCTCCCCAAAATTTTGCCCGAAAAGGAGTTATGGATTTAGCTAAACAGGTTTTATTGCTGTAACTGATGACCACAGCTACTACAAAAGCGATCGGTTGCCGCTACTTTTGCCCCGCATTGACTACAAAATCGCGTTTTACTGACGGTTTTTGCGTCTCCCATACTCATTTTCATATCTCCCATCTCCATTTCCATAGGGGCAAAATTCATCGACATATTACCCATTTTCATCGGTTGCATCGGTTGCATCGGTTGCATCGGTTGCATCGGTTGCATCGGTGAGGAGGAGAAACTGGTAGCGGTTGTCGATTGAGAGGACTGAGAAACTCCAGAGGTATGAGGGGAGGAAAAACCGATACTGCTCCCTTGAATTTGGATTCTGTGGGGTCCGGTTTCAGTGATAATTTCAATAATTGCCCCTTGGGGAATTATCTCTATTTGGGGTTCTTGTGTCCAAACTCCCGTAGCAAAACTACTGCTAGACTGCTGTTGTTGTCCCACTGCACCACTAGCGAGGGTTACAATCGTCTGCAGCCCCTGATTATCGAGATAGAGACGTTGTCCTGTGGGTAATTCACTATAAATAGCCATATTTTTGACAGTGAAAAGTAAAAAGTAAAAACCTAGTTAACACCCCTAGGATCCAGTCTAGCGAGGATAAAAATGTTAGAGGATTTTCTTAAGAATTTTATCGACAAAAAAAGGGTGGTTTTACCCACCCTCACCATGTCTCAAGAAAACAAACTTTTTAACGGACGCTACCAGCTAATTTATCGACCCGAATCGGTTTCATCAGGTACAATTTGAGGAATTGCCAAGCGTTAGAGGCGAAGATAGGCAATTTCTTCAGGAATTTAACTGGTGCGGCACTGTTTTCGCTATCGATCGCCCGTAATCCCTCGTTATTGCGAACACAAATCTCTAGGCGATCATAAAATTCAGGACTATCCACATCAAGAACAATCGGGAAGACGCGGCCTGCGGTTTCATTGGTCTTCTCGATTACATACTTATCGTACTCGCGAGCGTCCAAACCGAGAATGGCGTAGAAACCGGAACGCTGAGTATCATTGAGATACATCGTAGCGAAGACCGAAAGCAGGAAGAAACGACACCAGAGACGAGCGCGCCAATCATTAAGAATATCAGGCTGCGCGCGCATGATCGCATCGAAGAAGTCCCCGTGACGGTTTTCGTCTTGACACCAATTCTCGAAGAAGTTAAAAATCGGATAAACCCGATCTTCGGGATGTTGTTCGAGATGACGATAAATGGTGATATAACGCCAATAACCGATTTTTTCGGAAAGATAGGTGGCGTAGAAGATAAATTTCGGTTTAAAGAAGGTGTAGTTACGGCTTTTGGTTAAAAATCCCAAGTCAAGGGAGAGGTTAAAATCCGATAAAGCCTTATTAAGGAATCCAGCGTGACGCGCTTCGTCCCGGGACATGAGGTTAAAGCATTCCGCGAGGACGGGATTTCTGTTTTTTAAACGTCTGCCGAGTTCTTTGTAGAGAAGAAAGCCGGAAAATTCGGCCGTGCAGGATCTTTCCAGAAATTCCACGAATAAGCGGCGAGTTTCGCCATCAATATGCTCCCAAGAGCGATCGAATTCTTGATTGCGAACGAAGTGATGCCGGTTATAATCGGTACGGAATTCCTCTAAAATCGCTTTCAGTTCTTCCTCGTTAGCGGCGATCGACATTTCCGCCATCGCTTCAAAATCAGTGGTATAGAAGCGGGGAGTGAGGATCGTTTCTTTAGCGGGAACTTTTATACCCGGACGGATTTCCTCGAATTCTGGTTTTTGGATCGTGCTGACCATAGGGATTATTGATTTTACTCTGGGATGATGATTGAGACGAGTAAAGGCTCTGACTTGATAATGACGAGCCGTGAAAAAACGGCTAGGATTTACTATAGCAAGCTCTCAGCCCTAGACTCCCTTCCTGTTCATTAAAAGTTACAACTCTTAATTAAGCTGTGTAAACAAACGCGGCTTTTTCCCCAGGAGTCTTGACAAATGTTCGGGGGTGTGGGGTGATATGGGGAAAACTTCTGGCGATTGCGCCTAAATGGAGTATTATGCAGAAAGTTTTCGTATATTTTTACTCTGGAGAGTGTTATGCAGAAAGTTGACCTATAATATAGCGTTTTTCAGTCTGATGAGGTACAAAAGTTATGGGTTTTAGGCAAAAGGGAAGAAAAATAAGCGTACCTCACTAGCTTAGGAAACGCTATATGTAGTTATGCCGCTTAGTCCTTGGTAGGGGCGTAACCGGAGGCGAAGCTGTTGGGATGTAGGGTTAGACTGGCGGAAAGTTTTTAGTAAAGTGTAATTTAAGGTTACTTGTGAGCAAACATTGCTCTGGAGAAAATTTCATAGTATAATCAGCGCCGAGCCAAATACATACTGAACGCAGATGCTTGAAGAATTTGTGAGCTTAGGGAAGTGGTGGCTTCCTAACAAACCAGAAGTAGTAGTTCCAGGAAAACTAAGCTTTTCGCCTGAGAGTGGCGCAACATTAGAATTAATTGGTTCGTTTTATAGTTCACACCTTAAAGAGATAGGTCAGGTAAAGATTTCTTCCATTGAAGGGGAATCAAATCTAACATCAGGTGTACGACTTGACTTTATAAAGCCTGAGGAAATCATTATTCTCGGTTTGCTTGATAACAATGAAAAAATTACCTTATACAGGTGTTCTGGACAAGTTAAAAGCTTTGAATTTACAAAACTCACAGCGAGTCTTTCATTCAATGTCAGGTATGTTTTTAGAAAAATTCACTTTGAATATGAACAGGACATAAAATTTAAATCTATTTCTGTTCAATATTCTCATCTAGAGAAATGGGTTGGCAAATCTGGAATGCAGTTTTCTGTAGAAGAGAACGAAATATGGATGAGTTATCAGCCGCCATCGAGTATTCATTTGGCGAAACTTGGCAGTCTGGATTTATATATTACCTTTTCTCCAGTATGTGTTTATCCATTTTACCCTGACGCGTACAATGCAAGTATTGAGCAAAAAACTTATCTGACCATACAAAATCCCTGCAATAAACCAATAGATGATTGTGTCAATTTATTGATAAAATTTAGTGATTTGTTAAGCTTTGCAATGACAAAAGCAACTTCAGTAATTAAGGTTACTGGGAAAGCAGATGTCATTCATGAAAAGCCTGTACAGCAAGCAAATGGAGATTTCACACTGGAAAAAGAGGCGCGGGAAACTCAAGTCATCATAATATTTGGTTTATGGAATCCTACGAAGAGTTCTGAGATAAACTTGTCCCCCGATAAAATGCTATTTCTATTTAGTGATGTAGTTAGTGATGTAGAAAACAATTTGGGATCATTCTTTGAAGCATGGATTAATAAAAGGGAGGAATATGAACCTGTTTTTGACTTGTTAATGGCAACAATGTATAGCTCTAGCCTTTACTTGGGTTATAAATTTCTAAATATAATCCAAGCTTTGGAGGCTTATCATACAAGCAAGTATGAAGGTTCATATCAAGATAAAAAGATTTACAAAAAAGGACTTTACAAGAAATTTATAGAGGTATTGAACGATTTTCCAAGTGAAAGTGATAATCAAGAAAATGGAATTAGTGATGAGTTTAGAAATGCTTTAAAGGGAAAACTAAAAAATCAAACAAGCTTTACTTTAGAGACAAGACTCAAAGAAATTCTTAATAAAGTGTCCTCCTTGCTGCCAAATGAGCCAGATTTTATAGGAAACGAAAAAGATAGGGAATTATTTTCTAGGAGAGCTTCTGAAACTCGGAATGCATTGACGCATCATAATAAAGAAAAACGACAACAGGCGGCAAGGGGTGGGGAGTTATTTCAACTTTTTCATACGTTGACTGTGATTCTACAAATTTGCTTATTAAGAGAGCTAAACCTTCCCGATGAGTCTATTAAAATTCTTGTGGAGCGAAATAGAGCATATCAGAAAGAATGGCGACCATCTTCAAACTGATTAACCACTCACGATTATATTGCTTGTTAAGTGCGATCGCCGATCTTGTAGGGTGCGTTCCCTAATGCAAGTCCTACTGCTCCACCGATCGATTTTGGGGAACGCACCATGCACATTTATTGAAACTGTGGGTTAAAGTGCGATGCTGCTCTGGTGGGTTGAGTTCTGGATTGGCAACCTGTCACCGAGCAAACCCGACGGTGTTGGAATGATTCTGATAGCTGACGGCTGATAGACAAGGGTTATCAATGCTAGGATAAAGGCTTGAGTAGAGAACGAGCGAGCCAAAGCCATCTCATCGACAGAAGTAAAAACCCCGCCTCTAGACAGCCCCACTTCCCACTCCCCTATACCTTTTAAACATAATTTAGTATAATTAACCCTGAATTGTTTTGGCTAATTGAACGTGGAGTTTATGACTGGCTTTAAAAGCCATGTAATGAGCAGTGGGAATGGTTCCCAGTAAACTCAAATCACCAATTAAGTCCAATAATTTATGTCTTACTGGCTCATTATCAAAGCGTAAAGGAGGATTTAACCATTGATTTTGATCGCAGATTAAAGCATTTTCTAAACTGCCTCCTTTAATTAAACCAGCCTTTTGCAGATACTCAATTTGATCGGCAAAACCGAAAGTCCGAGCATCTGCGATCGCATTTTGAAAACTTTCTTGATTAGGACTCCAACTATACCATTGATTACCGATCGGTTTATAAGTAAAATCGATGCCGTAGGTAAAACGTAATTCAGGGGAAGGAATCGCCGCCACAAAAGCATCCCCTTCGTACAACCAAATCGGTTGAGAAATGGTTAAATCTGATGGAGAAAAAGAGTTATTTAAACCAGCATTTTTGATCGCTTCCACCCAGATTTTGGCCGAACCATCAAGGAGGGGAATTTCCGCACCATCCACCTCAATGCGAGCATCCTCTACCCCCAAAGCGGTTAAGGCCGCTAATAAATGCTCAACAGTTCTAACCTTTGCTTCTCCTCGTCCCAATTCTGTTGATAAAGTCGTTTGGTAAACCGAAGAAACTAGAGCGGGAATAATCGGTTGATTGGCTAAATCTCTACGGACAAAATAACGTCCTTCTCCTGGATTTGCCCCACAGACGCGCACCCGGGTTATCTCCCCCGAATGTAGGCCAATTCCCGATAATTCAAATTGTTTAGCGATAGTAGAAACCATAATTATCAAGTAATAAAGCTTTTATCAGTGAACAGCAAAAATAACTAAATTCATCGATAACTGGTAACTGGTAACTGATAACTGATAACTGATTAGAATCGTTCCCCGATACCGAAATGAATACGAGAACTACCATCGACATTAAAACCGTAGTCAACCCGAATTTGGCCGACGGGAGATTGTACCCGAACACCTAAACCGTAACCGAGACCAGTACCGGGTAAATCCCGGACAATACCGGGTTGACCGGGGACATCACCTTGGGAACCAATAGTAGTGCCGAAATCGACAAATAATGCCCCTCCGATAATTGCCACAATGGGAAAACGATATTCGGCCGTCGCTTGGAAATAACTGCGACCGCTACCCACTTCTCCCTCAGCGTAACCCCGTACAGAGTTACTACCCCCAACAATAAAAGCATCGTAGGGGGGTAAATCGCCTAATACTGTCCCTGCTTGCACATTAAAAGCTAGGGATTGCTGACCTTTAAAAATATCGGTTTCAAAGAGATTAAAGGAATTAATAAACCGAACGGGGATAAAGTAACTGTAACTACCCCGAACACGAGTGCCGAAAATACTGCCAGAACCGACGGGGATAGTTTGTTCCAAACCTAGACGCAGGAAAGAACCACTGGTGGGTTGCAGGGGATTGTCGCGAAAATCTTGAATAGCGCCAATATTGAGGGAAAGTAGATCATCAGTCCCAGAGGAACTAAAAGACAGTTGTTGACTGCCAAAACCGTTGAGGGGTGCAGACAAGGGGGAGATGTCACCATTGGCATTCTGCACCTGTACCTGTTGATAGTTAAAACCTAGGGAAACCACCCATTTTGGTTTTGTAAAAACATCAGGGGCCAAAGGACGGACAAAAGTAATACCGCCACCCGTGCGGACGATACGGGGACTATCATTATCGTTAAGGGTCCGAATTGAGGAATCTTCCCCATCATAAACTAGAGAAATCGACTGTCGCCGGAAAACGTTGACCGTGTAGGAAGTGCGGAAATTATCCGTGGCAATCCAAGGATCGGAAAAACTCAGATCGAATAAAAATTCCCGTTCCCCTAACTGAACTTCTGCCCCCAAAGTTTGGTTATTACCGCCAAAATTGCGCTGTTGATAGCTGACAGTGCCGAATAGGCCCGCATTCGAGCTAATACCACCCCCAGCGGCCACGGAACCGGTATTACCTTCCACCACATCGACGTTAACAATCACCTCCCTTGGGTCGCTGCCGGGGGAAAAAGACAGACGCACATCCTCGAATAAACCGAGACCGAAAACACGCTGTAAATCCTGTTGGGCCGTATTGCGGTTAAAAATATCCCCCGCTTTTAGGCGCATTTCCCTAGTAATGATAAATTCTCTGGTTTTACCGTTGACTGGTTCCTGTTCAACGTTAAAGTAGCGTACTTGAATTTTTTCGATTAAACCTTCGGAAATGACCAGAATCACCCGACCATCGGGAGTTACTTGCGGCGCACCGATTACCTGGGCTAGATCATAGCCGTTTTTGCTGTACCAGTCATTGATTTTTTTCACCCCCGCCTGTAATTCCCTCAAATTCAGGGTTTTGCCGTATTGACCGGCGAAAATTTCCTCGACCACCCCAGCAGGTAAAATCGATTTGTCCACGGTTTCCGGGGCGATTTGAATCTGTACGCCCTGAAAAACGGGGTTAGGCTGCACCTCAAAGGTGACTCGCACCCCTAGGGGCGTATCTTGGGGAACTGCCCGCACATCGGCAAAAAAACCCGTGGCAAAAACGGCGTTAATGTCTTCTTGCAGTTGCGATCGAGTCGCACCTCGTCCTGGTCGGGTGCGAATGGTATTATAAACTAGATTTTCTAATTCCCGATCGCCCCCCTGTACTACCACTTCAGCCACCAAAACTCGCGACTCCTCGGCCTGCGCTGGTGGCGCTGTTGGGGGAGTTTCTACAGGGCTTGGTGTTTCCGTCGGGGTTTCCGGTGCTGGTGCCACGGGTGGAGTAGTTTCTGCCGTCGCCGGGGGAGACTGTACTATCTCCTCGACAGGTGAAAAAACCGTTGGTTGCGGTTTTTCTTCGGCCATGACCGTCCCGTGAAATAATCCGAAAATAGCCAGCAGCAGGGCCAGCGAGGAATATCGCCCCGAAAAATTGAGATTTTTAAGCACTTCCACACACCCACTAACACCATTATGGTTTTGTTTGTTTTCTCTGCCCGAGAAATTTAACGAACGTTAAAACTCTAGCAGATCGCTTACTCTCAGTAAATCCCAGCTTGACCGGTGACTCAAGAGATACTGCATCGGGTCTGATATTGGTCAGCCGTCAGCATTAAGTTTTTATCTTGCCATATCTTAGCTTTTTCTGGTTTGGCTCTATCCCAATTCCCCCTCTGGGATTATTGCCACCTCGGTTGGCCCACAATCAATTACATATCTTCCTAACTCACCAAAATTAAAAACAATTATGTTTATTCTCCTGGGAATCCCCCACCTTATTTACGCCTGGGCAGATGTCAACGTCTCGTTTGTAATAACTGTACCAGTTGCGAGACCTGTTGCCGATTGAACATTTGCAGCAGGGTACTAGCTACCAATTCCGGTTCTAGGGTAATCAGGATTTGTGGTAATTTGGCGGTGGCTAATAATTGCAATTCTTGACTGACGGTGATTTCTTCCCCGCGACCCCATTCTAATAAATCACTGGCTTGTTTTAATTCTTTAATAATAACCGGGGCGAGAGTGCGGTAGGAATGTTTGGGGTTAGCCAGGGCAGATTGGGCATTTTTAACTAAATATTGCCAGTTTTGCTGTTCCGAAGCCAATTGAGATAGAGATAAAGTTAATTTTTGTAATTGCTGACGGGAAGCACTGGTTTCTTCCTGTTTGAACAGTTGTAACATCTGTTTGAGGATAGCTCTGATGCTCATGGAGATAGAAGACGCTGCCGCAATAGCTGGAGTAGATTTTTTTTGGTCGAGAAGATAGTTAAGATGGGCCTGCAATTCGGCAAAAGTCGGTTCACCTTTTTTAACCATAGCGTTAGCTTCTTCGGCTTGCAACCCTAATGGACCGGGCAGCTTATCGATCAATGTCTGCAGCAGATCATAACCCTTGAGGAACAAAGATTCTAATTTTTGATCCACTTGCAGGGGATTTTCTTTCAGTATTTTGAAAGCATCCTCAAGACGGTGAGCAGTTTTTTGGATACTGCCATAACCTAACATGGCCGCCCCCCCCTTGATCGAATGGGCGGCACGAAACATCTCGTTCATCTGTTCAGTATTGTTGACCAGATTGCCTAGGTCTAAAATCCCCTGTTCCAAAGTTTCTAGGTGTTCTTTTGCTTCTTCGATGAAATAGCCGAGAATTTTCTGAGCGTTAGCGGAGTCCAAGGTCTTATCCCCCTTATCACGATGCTGTCTAGTCCTAGATTGCCCAGTTTTTCAGGAAATATATCAGTTATCAGGCAATGGCTAGGAAAACTGGCCCAGACGGACACAAGCTTGGTTCAAAAGCCTGGCCCCAAAGGTTCTCAGCTTCTCTTGCTCAAAATAGATCTAGCAATGGCAGGCAAAAAGCTAAAGCAAGAATCGGGAACAGGAGCAAGCTGACTAGAAATTGTTATTGATAAGTGGTGGCTGAGTTGTTGACTATAGGCAACAGACAACGCCAGAACATTAGGTCGTCCTCCAGAGATGATGCCAAATCCCCTCATACTCCAGCTTGCTCTTGCTCAAAAACCTCGTCACCTCCATCAAGGGCTAAATTAGAACAAATTTACTAAACAAAAATACCCGACCAGAAAAA
>NZ_CAIP01000086.1 GCF_000297435.1 Microcystis sp. T1-4
TGGAAATGGACTTAGCGTAATAGAAGTTCCAATATTAAAAGGTGTTCGTTTTTTGTCTGCAATCAAGTCATTAGGTGATGCTGCTCCTACCAAGCAAAAAGTCAAATGTCTGTACTTAGGGTTATTAGCCCTCTTTTCATAGCAATTGCGAATAAAGGCAAAGTAGTCATCAGTAGGAAAAGGTAAACTTAAAACACTATCAATTTCATCAATAAAGATAACTATAGGTTGCTCCACATTACCGAGTAAAATATCTTGAATAAACTTATCAAATGTCCTTAGTGGTGACAAAGATTTATTATCTTCTCGAAATTGTTTTAAGTCTAGCTCTAATTTCAATTCTTTTTTTATAATATCCATTTGATCGTTATACCATGTTCTTTTTTCTGCATCTTGGATATCGATTTCAGTAAGAGCAATACGCATACTTTTGATGCCATCTTCTGATAATCTCTTGCAGATTCTAAACAACAAACTCGTTTTGCCTGTCTGTCTAGATTGCAAAATGTAACAAAGTTCATTCAATTTTAGTCGTTCATATAAGTCACCATCAACATTTCTTTCAATGTAAAAGAGATTGTTTTCAAGCACAGGCCCGCCAGTGGTTGGCATATTTATCAGTTCATTTGTCATCATTTTATTGCTCATTGTTAATTAGAATATCATAGAAATAGCTTTGGTATAGCTCACAGCTTGGCCAACATTTATTCTTGTCATATTTTACCAAACCTAGGCCGTATAATTGAAAAATTAAATTACTGTCAAGCTTTGTAGAAATACGATTAGGCTCACAATAATTGACGACTATTTTTTTATAGTCTTCTAACAAATTTTTATTTTTTTTTTGTCCAAGTTGTCTAAGATTGTTTTGTTTTTCCCTAAGATGACCTCCAAAAATACCTTCTTCAGTAGAAGCATTGTTTAGTACGCATTGAATGTTCTTGCCATTTTGGATACATTTTAAAGCTTTTGTAATAAGTTCAGGGTGTCCATTGACCAATTCTTGAAGCTGGTTAATTTCGTTGGAATAATTCTTGACGAGATATTCTAATTGAAGACGATTTGCTAGAGTTCTAACCTGTTCATTTGTAAAGCCTAATAATTCAAATGGTTTACCTATATTTCCAAATGGTGAACTATTTATATCGTAGATTATATAAGGCTCTGTAGAATGAACAATTATGACGGATAATTTTCTCAAACTTCTATCATTACTATCAACCCAGCTTCGTACAAGCTCACAAAATTTCTGAAACATATCTGGAAATTCAAACAGAACCTCAAAATTGCTTATTGTAACTATCAATTTACTATCAACTTTATCAAATATATTTGTTGACAAAATAGATGTGATATGATTAGTAACGTTTAATTTATTTCCATTATCCTGATCCCAAGATACTGCTGGGAACTTTAAACTGTCGGATAAACGCCCGCAAAACCACTGTAAAAAACCAGCGTAATGACGTTCTTTCAAAATGTCTTCATCAAGATTTATCTCGACTATGGAGTAATGTTTTGTTTCTTTTGCATATTCTATTACCTTGTTTAATAATAAAGTTTTCCCCATTCTTGGTGGTGCTTTAATCCGAATTAATCGCTCATATTCAATTGCTTCATAACAATCTTGCTCAATAGGAGGACGTTCTATATATATTTGATCACCATTTTGATTAATGGGTAAACTAATAGGATTTTCCCTTATTTCCTTACCAGGTGGTTCTATCTTCACAATTATACTCGTATTGTTGCCGTGACTTATAATATTACCGAGCCTATAAATATGACCATCTTTTGATGTATTCATAGAATAATTTTCAGTCGTAGAAGAATTATCGTTATTAGATATTGTTACTCCCTGTTCGGCCTTCGGTAAATCATTCATCTCTGCCTCAAATTCTCGAATTAACTTTTTCAAATCTTCCATTTCCTGTTTAATCCTTTCCTTGTCTCCAGGTGCAGCAGTAACTAACGCATTACGTTTATCGGCTAATTGGTTTTCTAAACGAGCGATATTGTCCTCGATATTTTTTTGATTTGCGTCTGACATAAGCATTTTGAGTGTAAGTCTTGAGATTTTGGGTGCAATTTCAATTATCAATAAAAATACCTATTGCGAGGTAGCTATTGTGCGTCAGCAAGTTATCATCTTTGACTTTTATTCAATTGTAATAGTGGTGTTACCCTCTTTTGTAATGACATCCCCAAATACGTTGACTTTCACATCACGGCCAGCTGTTGCTTTTAAGTTTAAGTCGGGAGAACCACCTTGAATAACAGATTCAGAGTTTAAAGTATCAATTAATGTCTTTGCTGCTCGCAAAATCTCGGTGTCTTTCTCAACACTAAACTCAGTGATTTTGGTTTTTAGTAGTCCCTCTGCTTTGTCAATATCTTCAGGTTTCGCATCAACTACTGCCTGAGCCAAGGCATCACCCTCAAATTTTTTCTTCAACAAATGTTTCAACCCATTATAGGCATCCTTAACCGCCGTACCAGCCGTATCCTTCGCTGCCGCAGTCGCACCTGCCGCCAATGCTGTCAAAATAAGAGCTATGGGTTCCATTGCATTAACACCTCGACTTAACAAACGCTATTTTGAGTTATGGGTTTCAGTATAGCAAAATTGGGCAGTTCAGCAATTCCCCCTTGAAATACAGTCCTTCTCCAGAGCAACTGATCTTTACACCAGTTGCTTTATTACTTTGGCACAGCCAATTCCCTATTCGATAAACTTTTTGATCGCTGTGGACGAATCTGGTTAGAAGCAGGTCAATTCAGCTAATATCT
>NZ_CAIP01000085.1 GCF_000297435.1 Microcystis sp. T1-4
CACTGACTAATTGCTGATTTTCCGGATTTCTGTAAATGTGAGATGCACCCGACGAGAATCGCTAGAATAAAAAAAGACTCTCCCTTATCACTTTATTTATGCTGATCAGACATAACCGAAGCTCGATCGCTAAACCTATTTTACTTTTTCTCGGCTGCCTTGTGATCGGGCAGTTGGGGGTATTAGTGGTAGCCAATAGCCTCTGGTTTACCGAGATGGGTTATTTAAACACTTTCCTGAAGCAATTATCTTGGCAACTAGGATTAGGTTGGGGAAGTGCGATTCTTTCTTTACTCTTTATTTTTACAAATTTACGTTTAGCCCAGCGTTTTCGTTGGCAAAAACCCCAGGAAGATAGTTATCCTCTTAGTCCTCAATCTCCTAGTATTAATTTACTCGGCCTTTTGATTATCGCAACGGGAATTGGAGCTTGGATCGGGTCAATGTTATTGTATTACAGTAAACTAGCCCTCAGTCTCTGGACACCAGATTTTAATCTCCCTAACCTCAGTTCTTCCCTAAGTTCTCCTCTGCAAATAGTTTGGATTAGGCAAGTATTAACCGATATTTCCAGTAATCTTTGGCAAGGGGTAATTATCGCTTTTTTAGTCTTGGGATTATTAATTAAAACCGAGTATTTTTTGCGAATAATATCTATAGTATTCACTGTAACGCTATCTTTCATTATTGCTGGGCAGTGGGCGAATTTTTTAAAATATTTTTATGGTGTTCCTTTCAATATTAACGATCCTCAATACGGGAATGATTTAGGTTTTTACATCTTTCAATTACCCCTGTGGCAGTTACTAGAATTATGGCTCAGTGGTGTGGGAATATATACTCTTTTTGCCGTTAGTTTAACCTATCTTTTTTCAGGTGATAGTCTTTCTCAGGGAAAATTCCAGGGGTTTTCCCGTCCGCAACTGCGTCATTTATACGCTCTGTGGAGTGGGTTAATGGGGCTGCTAGTATTACACCATATTATTCAGCGTTACCTGCTACTTTATTCTCCCGAAGGAGTAGTTTATGGTGCAGGTTATATCGATGCTCATGTTGGTCAATTTATTGAAATTATTCTGGGAATTATTGCAGCAATAACCTCTATATGGTTAGGAGAAAAAGCATTATTTGGTAAAATAAACCGTCGCAAATTACACAAAATCGCCAAGAAAAAGTTGTTATTTTTCCCCTACTTAGTTCCTGTATTTCTATATTTAATTGTTTGGATCAGTGGCACAATTATCAGTGGAGGATTACAAAGAATAATCGTACAACCGAATGAATTAGTGAGAGAAAGACCCTATATTGAAAGAAGTATTCAATCCACAAGAGCGGCTTTTTCCTTAGATAGAATTGATGCCCAAGTTTTCGATCCACAGGCCGAATTAAATGCCGAAGTTTTAGAGAGAAATCATCTAACTATCGATAATATTCGTCTTTGGGACACCAAACCACTGCTAGAAACTAACCGACAATTACAGCAAATTCGCTTATATTATAAATTCCCCGATGCTGATATCGATCGCTATCGAGTGCGAGTGGGAGTGCCTGAAAAAATCGAGGAACGTCAAATATCGGAAAAACAACAGACCATTATTGCCGCTAGAGAATTAGATTATAGTGCGGTTCCCACTACTGCTAATACTTGGGTGAATAAACATCTCGTTTATACCCACGGTTACGGGTTCACTCTTTCCCCTGTTAATTTAGTCGCTGCCGGGGGTTTACCCTACTATTTTGTCAAAGATATCGGCACAAATAAAGACGAAGGGGCTCTACAAACCTCTAGCGAATTAATTGATTATAGCATTCCCATTGGTAAACCCCGAATTTACTACGGGGAATTAACTAATAATTATGTGATGACTCCCACCACCGCAGAAGAATTGGATTTTCCTAGCGGGGATGGAAATGTCTATAATACCTACGATGGAAAGGGAGGGATCCTAATTGGGAAGGGGTGGAGACGTTGGCTATTTGCCCTTTATCTGCGGGATTGGCAAATGTTATTTAGCCAAGATTTTACTCCCGAAACTCGGCTATTAATGCGTCGTGATATCCAAAATCGCGTGCAAACTATCGCCCCTTTTTTAAATTATGATCGCAATCCCTATTTAGTAGCGGCAGATGTGGGCGATAGTAGTAGTAAATTACATTGGATTATCGATGCTTATACTATCAGTGATCGCTATCCCTATTCTGACCCCGGGAAAGATAAATTTAACTATATTCGCAATTCGGTGAAAGTGGTAGTGGATGCCTATCATGGAACGGTGAATTTCTATGTTGCCGATGAAAATGATCCAATTATTCAGACGTGGAGTAAAATCTTTCCTCATCTCTTTAAATCTTTAGCAGAAATGCCGAAAACTATCCGCAGTCATATCCGTTATCCTGAAGATTTATTTAGTACCCAAGCGGAAAGATTATTAACCTATCACATGACCGATCCGCAAGTATTTTATAATCGGGAGGATCAATGGGAAATTCCCCTAGAAATTTACGGCACGGAACCCCAGGCTGTATCACCCTATTATTTAATCATGAAACTGCCCGATGCCGACAAAGAAGAATTTATTCTCCTCCATCCCTATACTCCCTCTAGTCGGCAAAATTTAATCGCTTGGTTGGCAGCGCGTTCAGACGATAGAGAGTATGGTAAGTTATTACTCTATCAATTTCCTAAACAAAGGTTAGTGTACGGACCGAATCAAATTGAGGCTTTAATTAACCAAGATCCAGATATTTCTCAACAGATTTCCCTTTGGAATCGAGACGGTTCTAAAGTTTTGCAGGGACACCTATTAATTATTCCCATTGAACAATCGCTGCTTTATGTAGAACCTTTGTATCTAGTGGCAGACCAAAATAGTGTCCCGACAATCGCTAGAGTAACAGTTGCTTATCAAAATAAAATTGTCATGGAACCAACCCTGAAGGAAGCTTTAGAAAAGTTATTCTCAGGCCATCAGAGCTAAATTGCCGCTAATTGGCCCCAAATTAGCTAGAAAGCTGATGCTGGTTCCAGAACGATCCTCAATCTACAAGAATTTCCTAAAGAATTTCCCTTGGCAAATTCTTATAGATTGAGAAAGATAATAACTGGACTTCCCCCATACAGAAATACTAAAAAATCAACAAAACTCTTACTGCATGAAGCTTCTCAGAAAAAATTGACAGGCGGCTACTGGATATATTTCCCATTGAAAAGGGCCGTACCGTTGACTATATCTAAGGTTGGCTGAATAAATCTAAAAACCTTGTTGGATAATATGTTTAGGCTTTTTTGAAATCAAAAAGTGCTACCCCTTCCAGTGATCGGGGGGAAAAATTAGGCACTTTTTCCCTGAAAATTAGGTAATTGACCCCCTGAAAATGGGTAAAACCCCACACCTGTTCAGACCTCGGACGTTCGGCGAGACTTCGGGGTGAGCTTTTGTCGAACGCTCAGTCGAGCCGCGTGAGCTTTTGTCGAACACTGAGCTCATGGCCGAAGCCCACACTCTGCCCCCACGAAAAACTTTTTCAGCAAGCCCTATCTAGAGTGGAGCGATTCCGTAGAGTTGGCTATATAGCGATCGCCGACCTGATTGTAACAGATAGTGTCATTAATCTCTAGAGTCAGCGATTCCCTCTTTAGTCGTGTTTTTGAGCGTTTTCTGCCCCGAAACAAGCTATAATGGTCGAAAGTCCAAATTTAAAAATCCTGGACTCAAACCCTATTTGCGTAAAGACTTCAGGATTTTGCACTCAGTAGTTCATTAGTGTTATATTGCTTTAACTCAGGCTCTGTAAGACTTTTAGCCATAGCTAGTATGTTTATCCAGCGCACTATGTCTCCTCAACAGCTACACAAAATTAACATAAACTTCTGGGAACATTCAGCATCATTAAGGAATATCATCGGCCCTGACTTGAACACAGGAATTCTATTGCTTATGATGACTACATCTTATCGAACCGTTTTTTCAGTCGTTTTGGGTACTGGGGTAGTTTTCGGACTTAGTACTTCAGTTCTTGCACAAACCACCACCTCCTACAGCATTACCCACGGTTTTAGCTTTCTGAGGGAGCATCTCATTTATGCAAGTGAGTAATTATACTTATCTATAAAACTGGTTTCTAGCAAGGCTTTCAAAATAGCTTGACATAAAAACCTGATTTAGGGGTTACAAAGGTGAGATGCTCCCCTTTCTGAGAATTACTTCTGAGAAAGTAATTGACAAAACCCTTACTGCATGAAGCTTCTCAGAAAAAATTGACAAGCAGCCACTGGGTATATTTCTCCTTGAAAAGGGCCGTACCGTTGACTATATCTAGAGTGGAGCGATTCCGTAGAGTTGGCTGTATAGCGATCGCTAACCTGATCATCGATGTCATTAATCTCTAGAGTCAGCGATTCCCTCTTTAGCCATGTTTTTGAGCGTTTTATGCCCCGAAACAAGCCATAATGTAAGACTTACAGCGTTTCTCAGCTCTGGAGTTTAGACTAACAGGGTTTGACCGGTTTCTTTACCGGCTCTTCTGGTTTCTGTAACGCCGCTAGATCCACTGATAACAGAGGACATCACTTTTGTGCAATTCCTGTGAACGGTTGAATAAAACCATCCACACCGACAAAGGAGGTGAGGGGCGACCAGTTTAAAATATCCTCTAAAATTGATTGATAGCCTTGCACATTGGGATGAAGTCCATCTTGCATTAATCTTTCTTGGCACCACAGATCACCCCGGTTCATCCAGAGATCAAATAAATCCAGATAGGGAATATTTTGCTCTAGACAAGCTTGTTTAGTGGTTTCTTTAAAAGAATACTGATCGCGATGGTTGAAGTAAAAGCAATCTAAAAAGGGCATTTTCCGCTCATCCACGGGAATCATGCCTATAAACAAAACCGGACAAAGAGAACGGGCCCTGCCGAGTAAATGTTCGATTTGAGTTTGAAAAAGATCGTGATCGGTATAGGTACGACCATCGGGCCGGCCTAAACGGGCTGTATCATTAACACCGACGGAGAGAAGAATCAGGTCGGGGAGACGATTGCGAATTTCTCCCCTGAGACGAAATTCCTGTTCTAAACGTTCGGACACTTGTACCACTCGATCGCCGCGAATCCCCAAATTATACAGGGCATGACCGGCACTTTCCATCCACAAACGACGTAGGCGCTCGGCCCAACCGCCACCCACGGGGTCGCCATAGCCATAAACAAGGCTATCTCCTAAAGCGACGATTTTGAGGGGATGGGTCATGATTACGGCTTTGTCTTTAGTAGGTAAACGAGAAAGAGTTTGCATGATCGCTCGATCGAATCGGTTGTCCTTTACACTTGTAAACGAATTTGGTTAAACTGTCCGTGTATTATACTACATTAGAAAATTTTTCCTGCCAGTTAACTCATCTGATATCAGCCAAGCACTGGCACTGACCAGTATAAAGCACGCAGCCCGATGATCATTCCTTGCCTCCGAGTCATTTCCGGGCTAAATCTGCTATAAAATTTATGGTTAAAACCTAGATAACTCGATGACTACTCGTTTACAACGCGCGGTTCAAGACCAAGAATTTTTGATTACAGCCGAGATTACTCCCCCGAAAGGTGGTAATACCAGTCATATGCTAGAAATGGCCCTCTGGCTAAAAAATCGTGTTCATGCGGCTAATATCACCGATGGCAGTCGCGCCGTAGTGCGAATGTCCTCTCTGGCTGCCTCCGCTATTCTCTATCAACACGACATCGAACCCATCTGTCAAATGGCCTGTCGCGATCGCAATGTGATCGGATTACAAGCAGATCTCATGGGCGCTCATGCTTTGGGATTGAGAAATATACTAGCTTTAACCGGAGATCCCGTCAAAGCAGGAGATCATCCCAAAGCTAGGGCAGTTTTTGACCTAGAATCGGTACGTTTGTTAAAATTAATCGATAAATTAAATAAAGGTTTTGACTTTAACGATAAATCTTTACCTGATGGACCCCTAGAGCTTTTTGCCGGGGCTGCCGTCGATGTGCAGTCAAAAAGTTGGTCTGGTCTTCAAAGCCGTTTTGAGCGTAAAATCGAAGCGGGAGCGCAGTTTTTTCAAAGTCAATTAGTTACGGATTTCGATTGTCTTGATAAGTTCATGCAACAGGTGGCCTCCCTGGCCGATAAACCGATTCTAGCGGGGATTTTTCTGTTAAAATCAGCTAAAAATGCCGTATTTTTAAATAAAAATGTGCCAGGGGTACAAATTCCCGATCAGATCATTCAAAGACTCGCCGACGCACCCCATCCCCTCGAAGAAGGCATCAAAATCGCCGCCGAACAAATAAAATTAGCCCAGCAGTTATGTCAAGGTGTCCACATCATGGCGATTAAACGGGAGGATTTAGTCCCAAAAATTCTCGACGTGGCTGGTATCCCGCCAATACATAACTAAGATGAAAAGTCAATAGTTTTTATAAAAAATTAACTTTCATTTTGACTACTGGTCTTTTGACAAGAATTCTACCCCTAACCTAGTATGGTAAGGCTCAAAGCATCTTCGGGGTTAAAAGCATGGATTCCAATCTAGGTCAAGAAAAAGAGAATAGTTGTGGTAATTCCGGGCGAAAATGGTTGTCGATCGGTATTGCCCCCACTGGTATAATTTCCATTGGTATTGTTCCCATGGGCGTTATTTCCATCGGTATTGTTCCTATGGGAGTAGTTTCCATTGGAACCGTGGCCATGGGGACAATTGCAGCCGGTTTTGTGTCCATGGGACTTTTCAGTATTGGTAGCGTTGGGATGGGATTAAATAACGGTCATTTTTCCAATCTTAATTCTCCCCCTGCTGAATCTCCCCATAAACATCATCAGCATTAAAATTTTGACTAGCAATCATGAATTATTCCATCCGTGCTGCCGTTGCTACCGATGTCAAGGCTATTTTTGACTTAATTGTTGCCTTAGCGGCCTATCAAGAACTCAGCCATTTAATGACAGGAAATAGTCAAGCTTTAGGCGAGCATTTATTCGGAGAAAAACCCTACATCGAAGCATTGGTGGCGGAGGTAGAGGGTAAAATAGTCGGTTTTGCTCTATTTTTTGCTAATTATTCCACCTTTCTGACTAAACCGGGGATTTACCTCGAAGATATCTTCGTTTTACCCGATTATCGCAGTCAAGGGATCGGCAAAGCTTTACTAATGGCTGTGGCTAAAATTGCCGTCGCTAGGGATGCAGGACTTTTAGAATGGACTGTCTTAGAGTGGAATCAACTGGCGATCGATTTTTATGGAAAAATGGGGGCTAAGGTCTTCAAAGAGTGGCAAATTTGTCGCCTCACCGGGACTGCTTTAACCCAATTGGGTAATAGTGATAAATAAGTCAGTCCCGATGCAACAAGTTACACCGTCAAGCATGAAAATATTCTGATCCTAAATCCGGTTATTAAAAACTGATTATTTATTCCCCCTTTTGCAGGAGTGCCTCTCCTGATATGTAACCTATACTCGACGGATTTAGTATTACTTCAGATCTGATTACTCAATCCAAGCTTTTGGGGGGTAGAACCCCCCAAACCCCGGAGCGCATTAGTTTTTCGGTGGGATGCTTACACGCAGCCGCTGACGCATCTGTAATAATTTGAGAGTCACTTCACTCGCAGGAGTGCCTCTCCTGATATGTGGCCTATGCTCAACGGATTTAGTATGATTGACGAATTTGCCTTATTTCAGCTTCTATTTTCAAGTCAGGAGATAGGAGTCAGGAGATAGGAGATAGGAGACTTTTTTATTTATTCTCCCCACACCCTACACCCCACACCCTACACCCTACACCCCACACCCTCTTTCCAGTCAGACCCTTTGTCGAGTCTGGAACTTTGTGATCGATCGAGACTCCTTGCTATACTATACCTCTGACACTGGCTTTCCTCATTGGTGCAGAATGCAACCCACAGACTCGAATAAATTTACCGAACAAGCTTGGGATTCGATCGTTAAATCGCAAGAAATTGCGCGACGCTTCAAAAATCAGACCTTAGAGGTGGAACACGTTATTATTGCCCTCCTAGAGCAGAATAACGGTCTAGCCACCCGGATTTTACAAAAAGCTAATATAGAAATTCCCCGACTGCAACAACAGCTAGAAGTCTTCACCAACCGACAGCCAAAAGTGGCCATCGTCGATCAATTATACCTAGGTCGTGGTCTCGATCTGCTGCTCGATCGAGCGGAAGCATCCCGGGAAAGTTGGCAAGATAAATTTATCTCCGTCGAACATCTTCTCGTCGGTTTTGCCGAAGATGAAAGGGTTGGCCGGAAATGTTTACGCACTTTCAATCTTGACCCCCAAGATTTAGAATTAGCCATCAAAGCGATTCGCGGTACTCAAAAGGTTACTGAACCCAATCAAGAGGAAAAATACGAAGCTTTAGATAAATATGGCCGGGATTTAACAGCGGCGGCCAAAGAAGGCAAATTAGACCCGGTTATCGGTCGCGATGAAGAAATTCGACGGGTGGTACAAGTCCTCTCGCGACGGTCTAAAAATAACCCGGTTTTAATCGGTGAACCGGGGGTAGGAAAAACCGCTATTGCTGAAGGATTGGCCCAAAGGATTGTTAACGGAGATGTTCCCGAATCTTTGAAAAATCGTCAGTTAATTTCCCTCGATATGGGAAGTTTAATCGCTGGGGCAAAATATCGAGGCGAATTCGAGGAAAGATTGCGGTCAGTCATGAAAGAAGTGACCCAATCAGAAGGGCAAATTATTCTCTTTATCGACGAACTACATACTGTTGTCGGTGCGGGTTCTAGGGAAGGAGGATCGATGGATGCGGGCAACCTATTAAAACCTATGTTAGCTCGGGGAGAATTGCGCTGTATTGGGGCGACAACTTTAGATGAATATCGCAATCATATTGAAAAGGATCCCCCTTTAGAAAGACGTTTTCAACAGGTTTATATTAAGGAACCTTCCGTGGAGGATACTATCTCGATTCTCCGGGGTTTAAAAGAACGTTATGAGCTGCATCATGGGGTGACAATTACCGATTCGGCCCTAGTGGCAGCAGCTACCCTATCCCATCGTTATATTAGCGATCGCTTTTTACCGGATAAAGCGATCGATTTAGTCGATGAAGCGGCGGCAAAGTTAGAGGTAGAAAGTACCACTAAACCCGCCGATTTGGAAATGATAGATCGTCGCTTAATGCAGTTACAGATGGAAAAATTCTCTTTAGAAAAAGAGGAGAAAAAAGATCGAGCTTTTCAAGAGCGTTTAGAAAGAATTATCGAAGAAATTGAGGAATTAGAAAGTAAACAAAAGCCTCTCGCTGACCAATGGCAAACAGAAAAACATATTGCCGAGGAAATTAAATTATTGCGAGAGGAAGAAGAACAATTGCGCCTACAGGTGGAACAGGCGGAACGAGCTTATGATCTCAATAAAGCGGCCCAATTAAAGTATGGCAAACTGGAAATTTTACAAGGGGAATTAGAAGCAAAAGAAAAAGAACTAGAAACGATTCAAGTTGCCGGGGCAACCCTATTAAGACAACAGGTAACTGATGCCGATATCGCCGAAATAGTTGCCCGTTGGACGGGAATTCCCGTCAATCGTTTAATGGAATCGGAACGACAAAAATTATTAGAATTGGAGTCTCATTTACAGAAAAAAGTGGTCGGACAAAATGAAGCGGTCACGGCAGTAGCAGCGGCGATTCGACGCGCACGCGCAGGAATGAAAGATCCCTCCCGTCCGATTGGTTCATTTCTATTTATGGGACCCACGGGAGTGGGTAAAACCGAGTTAGCGCGGGCCTTGGCGGGGTTACTGTTCGACTCCGAAGAAGCCATGGTTCGCATCGATATGTCGGAATACATGGAAAAACACGCGGTTTCGCGGTTAATCGGCGCGCCTCCGGGTTATGTGGGTTACGAGGAAGGGGGACAACTATCGGAAGCGGTGCGTCGTCGTCCCTATTCTGTGGTTTTATTGGATGAAGTGGAAAAAGCCCATCGGGATGTTTTTAACATTTTATTACAAGTGCTTGACGATGGGCGCATTACCGACTCTCAGGGGCGAGTGGTGGATTTTCGGAATACGATTATCGTCATGACCAGTAATATTGGCAGTGACCATATTTTAAATGTTTCCGAAGATGCCGATTATGAGGAGATGCGGAAACGGGTTTTAACAGCTTTGCGGAGTCATTTTCGTCCCGAATTTTTGAATCGTATCGACGATTTAATTATTTTCCACACCCTGAAAAAAGAAGAATTGCGTTACATTGTTCGTCTGCAATTACAGCGTCTGGAAAGATTATTAGCAGAACAAAAAATCAATCTGGAATTAACCGCAGCAGCAGAAGACCATATCGTTACTGTTGGTTACGATCCCACCTACGGTGCGCGACCTTTAAAACGCGCTATCCAACGGGAGTTAGAGAATCCTTTAGCCACAAAAATTCTCGAACAAGCTTTTATGGAAGGGGATACGGTGGTAATTGATTGTCTGGATGAGGTGTTAAGTTTTAGCAAAAAGGAGCTAGAAAAGGAAGAGCCAAGATTAGAATTAGCTGTGGTTAACCTCAGTTCGGATTAAAACCAGACAGGGGGTATGTTCCCCCTCTGCGGATCAATTTAGCCAATATAGACAAAATTTTGCCACAAAAGGCCTTGTGAATCTAGCTAAACAGGTTTTACAGATGGTTGGCTGAATAAATCTAAGTGGGTGGGTGGAATTAAATATAAGATGAACGTAGGTTGGGTTGAAGCATGAAACCCAACGCCCGCTCATGTTACACTACCGCTAACCCATCCTACAAATAATTGTGCCTCCCTACTTAAGTGTTCTGATAATTGGAACAGAGATCGCAATATATTTGATATGCTATAATCTTGAACAGTTTCGTTAGTAGTTAAATCCATGCTAGTTTTAGCCGGTGATATTGGTGGCACTAACACCAGGTTGTGTTTGGTAGAAACGGACGGAAAAAATGAATCAACTCTCCGAGAAGAAATTTATCCGAGCGGCAATGAGGGTTTAGTTCCTTTAGTGCGACAATTCCTGGGTGATGAGTCTAATGTTTATAAGGCTTGTTTTGCTTTGGCTGGCCCTGTTCTGAACAACAAATGTAAAATCACTAATTTACCTTGGCCAGAATTAGATGCGGCCCGGTTACAAGAAGAATTGAACATTGCTAAAGTGAGTCTTATTAATGATTTTGTAGCAATTGGCTACAATATTGTCTTAGAAAAAAATAAATCTTTAGTTACTTTACAGGAAGGTGAATTTTTGCCTGATGCGGCGATCGCTATTATTGGGGCGGGTACGGGTCTGGGAAAGGCGTTTGCAGTTCCTGAAGGTGATAGCTATCGAGTGTTTCCAACGGAAGGAGGCCACGAAAGTTTTGCTCCTGATAATTTGTTAGCTCAGGAGTTATTGGCATATCTTCGGGCCGACGGCAAGGTTGATGTGGAACGGGTGGTTTCTGGCCCAGGAATTGTTGATATTTTTCGTTTTTTGCAGGATCGCAAGTTTGCTTCTGAAGATGCGGGTGATTTTTTAAGTCAACCTGATCCTGGGGCGGCGATCGCTAAAGGAGCAGCAGCAGGTCATTTTCTTTGTCAGCAAACAATGGCAATTTTTGTAGAAGCTTTTGGGGCTGCGGCAGGGGATATGGCGGTGAGTTTTTTACCGTTTGGCGGTTTATATATTGCGGGGGGAATTGCAGCCCAAAATATTGAATTGATGCGGAATGGCAGTTTTATTAAGGCATTTACAGATAAGGCACGGGTTAATCCTGTTTTGCTAGAAAAAGTTCCTGTCCATATTGTTTTGAATACCCTGGAGGGATTAAGAGGTGCAGTAAAATACGCTGCTACAAAAATGTAGAAGCATAGGATAGACAATCCTAGAAGTTGTCTTGATTGTGAGGGGATTCAATGCTCTTTTTATTGATTCGCCCTCATAATTGCAAATTTTCCTTTGGTAACAAAGCCCGATTCAATGGCATGGCGAGCGGCTCCCCAGAGAACAATATCTTTCTCTTGAAAGACTTTAATTGAAACTTTTTTGTTGTCTTCTCCAAAATCTCCTTCCTTGTTAATAAAAGCATCCCGAAACTTACCTTCTTTTAAAATTTCAATCGGGATAGAAATACCTCCAATATAGACACCGCCAACCGCCTTGTAAGTGAGAGCTAGATTTCCAGCCTGCGCTCCCCAAATAGAAATAAATTGATCTAAGGCATTTTTACATAGTGTATTTCCAGATTGTGCCAATTGTATGATGGTATCGGCATCATTCACATCGGGTTGGTTTCCCCATTCAGGTAGATTTTTCACAAACTGATATATTCTGACCAAACCAGGTCTGGAAAGGACATATTCATAACTGACAGGGCTATTATCATCTTTGTCTTGTTTCAGTCGTTTTAAGAATTTTAGAAGTTCTATATCTTGGTCATTGCTTACTCCAAAATCAGTATGTCCCCCTTCAGAAGGTATCGGTTTTAATTTTTGTCCTTCTGAACAGCTATGCCATAATGCTTGACCTAGACCGTCAGTAACTAGCATCAAGGCTCGATTATCTTCGGGTTTGGATTGATACTCAGCAGTGTAAAGTTCTTCTAATTTATCCTCTCCATCACCTAAGAAAATGCCGTAACCAATGGCTTCCATATCATTAATAAAAGCTAAGGGAATATTTTTATAGGGAAATACCTGTCGTAAGTCATGTTCTGTAAAACTAAGGCTGAAGTCTTGAGCATTAATTTTGGCTTTACCATGATTAATTGGGCTAGCAATACCAAAACAAGCACCATAAATTTCTTCTCGACCATCATGGTGATTTTGAAGAAATTCTTCTACCATTTTCCGCATACCTTGATCAGCATAATCCTTTGTTGTAAAAGTATGACCTACTAACAAAGAATCCAGAACTATTCTGTTTTCTGTTTCATCTCTTTTGTGAGTAAAAAGAGCTAGTTGAGTTGTTTGTTTGCCGATTTCACCAGCCAGAATAACCATTGTTAAACCATCCGATTTAATAAATTGGTAAATAGCCTTTGATTGAATTAAAGACCGCACACGAAAAAAATTAGATTGTATTTTGCATCTAAGAAATTGCGCCTTGAATCTTGCTAATATTGATCGCTCCATGACGACGTAAATTGCCAATATTGATACCTTCAGCCGCAATAAAACAGATAGCAATAGGAATATCTATTTTTACAAAATAGACCATCATACTTCCTTCTTTGAGCTTGAAAATAGAATAGGAAAGATCGCCACGTCCAGTTTTCCCTCCGAAATTACTTAAAGCCGATTCGATATTAAGCAAATAATTAAAGCCTTTAATTGCTTCGCCTCCTTCGTCACCATCTCCAAAAAGAGCAAAATAGAGTGAAGGATTGCTAGTTTTTAGTTCACGGTTGCCGTATAGAGCTAAACCTTCGGTTAAATCGAAAATCAAAATTGATTCGAGATCTCCGCCCGCGTCTGTGACAATGCCATCAAGAAGTTTATCAAACTCTTTTTGTCCAATCATAGTGTTAACCTTAGAAAGTTTTTCGTATAAAAATGAGCAAACTAGTTCATGAAAGTTTGTAACAGTTTCATATCTGTTAAGATTTTCGCCTATTGGTGGATTTATGTCAAGCGTTTCTTTCAATCTTTTGAGGGTTTCTTCATCAAGATTAATATTTTTTTGAGAGATGAAGCGATCAAGAGTTAAAAAGAAATTTTCGTCGTGTTTTTTAAGCTCCTGCCAACGGTGATTATAGGGATGCTTAAAGTCAATATATTCTGACAATTGTTGCGCGTTACAGGTCTTAAGATGAGAGCGAACAAGAGATTCAATCCATTGACGGTTATTTTCGACAGGAATTTCAGACTCATTTACCCATCCTAAAAGTTTTTCTAAGGCAGGAGTTTGAGAGGTTGTCCATTGTAAAATCTCTCGGAGTAGAAAATCGGAGTAGTTATTTTTCCCTTGTAATGATGGTCGAAAAGTTTTGATCAATAAAACAGCTTCAGATTGAACAGAAGGTGAAGCTTTCGCCCAGACTTCCGCCACTAAACTGGTCATTACAAATTCAATCTCTCCTTCCTCTAATTTAGGTGTGGGCTTTTTTCCTAGCCATTCTAGGGCTAGTTTTAGATCATTATTTTGTAATAAATAAGATGATTCTTGACGATCCGAATGTTGCCAATCTCGAAAAGCTTTTGTATAGGGACGGAGTCCCGCCATGACTTCCTTGATCCAGTTTTGATTTAGAATTTTTCCGTAAATCTCGTTGAGTATTCTTAAATTATGCTCCTTATCTAGAATTATAAAACACATATCTTTTAGTTTACGATGTTGTGGATTTTTTTCATCGAAGAGAATCGGCTCGTTTTGAGTAATTTTTTCAAAGAGAGAAATTAACTCAAAACTGTCGTCCTGATTTAAAAATTGGTCTCGATCTTTCTGAAACTGATCATATTCCTCAAAAAGATTGAGATGTGAGAAAACTAAATCTTCTAGCCGACCTTGAACTTCATCCTGTTGTAAATCTACAACGTTATTGTTTTTAGCAATATTAAAAACTATTCTATTGAATTTATGTAACCCTCCTGTCAAATCATTGGCCGATTGAATTATACTTTCCATCGTCCCTTCATTGATCTGTAAATCAGAAAATAAATTTTTGACTTCTTGCCAAAAAGTCTCCGATCGATCCAAAAAATTACCTTCTTTTTCATAAAGCTTCCCATTATCCTTGTTAAATTTTATCCTCCATTGCTGTACCCGATCACATTTGGTTCCGTACAATAAGTAACGTTCTTGTAGATCATAAGCCAGATTATTAGTTTCTTTCCATTTTTTCCCATTTTTTCCCAATTCTCAAATTCTTCAATATATAAACGAAGTTTTGCTCGCTCTTGTTCAACCCAACTTGGATTAAAAATCGCTGTATATATAGGATTATAGGGTTTTAATTTACTTTGAGCTTCTAAAACTAAACCAGACAATCTTAGTTCTATCTGCTCATTACTGTTGTCACAATTTATTTGTCCACAGTTTAAAATTTCTCGGTATAGGTTAAGCCGATTAAAAGCTTTTGCCCCA
>NZ_CAIP01000084.1 GCF_000297435.1 Microcystis sp. T1-4
GGGTATTTTTCCTCTTGCTTAACTGAAATCAAGGGCAAGATTTCTTAACTTTTTTGAGTCTGGGATTACTCCCATTGTCTTATAAGATGGGGCGCTCGATTGACTGGATTAGCTTGACTAACCTAGCTGCGATCGCCTGTTAATCCTCACAAAATGTAAAAGATTAACGTTTCTTAAACTAGCACAAGCTAGACAATAATTTCGAGTTTGGTAAGATTTTGGTTCTTTGCGGCCTCTATCTACCTTTACTCATTATTAGCAAAAAATTACAAATCTATACAACTTGACTCATAATTGATTTTAAATGCACACAAAAGCTTTTTTGTCAATGAGTATTTATATTCATTTTTTTAATTGATTGCCATTCCCAATCCTCAAGGGGTTGTTCTAGCAATTGACAATCAAAGCAATCCTCGGCGGCGGTTTTCAGGGTAGCGATAAGGGTCTCTAGGGTCAAATCTGGGGCTAAATTGAGCTTTTTAGGGGCAGCACTGGCGAAAACTTGCTCAAAGAGCGAATTATCTTGATCTAGCACCATGGAACCATGTTGGAGAACCGAGGAACCCCTTTGCAGTTGGGCGCTACCAATAAATTTATGCCCCCAATTATCAACTAGATCCGCACCGGTAGCCGTAGCGAAACAGTTAGCAGAATGGATATATCCCCGGCCAGCAGCACCGTAGGACAATTCCAAACCGAGATTTTGCCAGCCTGTGATTAAAAATTGACAGATTTGACAGTAAACTTCCCTAATATTCCCCTTCATACCCGAATTTACCACCATATAAGTCAAATCCCCCTGATGTAGTACGGATCGTCCACCGGTAGGACGACGAACTAGGGAGATTTTTTGACCTTGCCAAGTCAAATCACGCCAAAAATCGGGATATTGTCGTTGATGATAGCCCAAGGAAATGGCCGGGGGCGACCATTGATAAAAACGCAGAGTCGGGGGATGATGGCCGCAACGGTGTTGCTCTAGTAACCAAGAATCGATCGCCATTTGTAGCTCTGCCGATAAGATAATTGGAGGGATATAACGCCAAATTTTAGCTGCCACCAAAGGATTCTCGTAACATTTCATCATTATTATCTGCTACCGTCGCCACGAGAGTAATTGCTCGGGAAATCTCCCCAGCAGACAAATCGGCCACAGTACGCTGAGAAATCACCACCACCTGATCATTCATAATGGCAAAATGAGATTCAAAGGTTTCGGCACAATTCATCGCTAATAACTTGCGGGTTAATCCCAATTCATCCTTAACAGGCAATTTCAGCACAGAAGACCACACCGTGAGAAAATCATCATCGCTTTCCCCGGTTAACTGCACAAACACCTCAACGCTACCATACTGAAACTTCCAAAGATAACCTTTTTCTCCGTGTTGTACCATAGCAGTATCATTCTGCTGCAGAGTAGAAATAACCGTTTCAATCATTTCTTTGTGACTGCTTGTACTAGCCAGAAATTGGTCGGACATTGACTCTATTGCTTCTGAAGTCGCTAAACTTTCCGTGGTCATAAAAATTCCCTAAACTCGATCGATCACAATCTTATCCCACCCAAGGGAAAAGAAAAAAAGACATTCGGGTTGGGGGACTAGGGTGTTAGGGTTTTAGTTGAAATTTCCCCATTTCCCTGACCCCTTACCCCAATTACTCAAAATTTTATCAAGCATTTGAGTCAACAGCTGACTTGATAGCCGATCCTGTAGTGGACTGTTTCAACTAAAATAGGGCAATAGATTTCGGCTTAAAGTCTTAGATTATAGAATTTATAGCATTTTTCTAATACACCAAATTAGCTGAAACAGTCTATTAGGATGGGTTAGGGGGTTACTAATCGTGTTAAAAAAGCAAAATTAACCATCCGCGCCCCACACAGCCAATGGATCATTAAACTGGTGCGTTACGCTTTCGCGCTTCGCAGCCGACCAATTAGTGCGATCGCCGATCTGGTAGAGTGGGTCAGCACCCTCTGGATATCGCGGTCAATCCCCTGAGGGTGGCTTCTAGCGGAACATTGCGCGGAGGGAACTGGAGAGTTGATTGGCTGCCCGTGCGGCCACCAATCCCGAAAGGGCAGCCACCACCACTGTGGCAAGGCAGGTTAGCTGGGCTGCCCCCGGTCCACCCACCCCCAGCACCATGGCCATGGCGGTCAGAGGTAGGCGATAACCGCCAGCAATACCGGCCGCTGCCCCCGCCGCACCGGCCAGATCCCCCGAAATCTCAAAGGTGGTGGCGAACACCCGGCCACTGAGGTCGCCGATCGCCAGAAAAGGGACAAACACGCCGCCACAGCCCCCGGCTAAAACGGCAGCGGTGGTGGCCGCGGCCCGGAGCAGAGCTACCACCAACAGGTGGTAAGGAGTTGTTTCAGTGTTTTCGGCCCAGAGGATAGCGGCCACCCCTGGTCCAAAAGCCGCTGCTGGAGTCGCCACCTGTCCGATCACGATCGCCAAGAACAGCATCACCAGGCCACCGATCAGGAGACGAGTGGCGGGCCTGTCCCGCAAGCCTCTGGCCCAGTAGATCGCCTCACCGGTGAGGGCTGTAATCGTGCCGGCGATCACTCCGATCAACAAAGTGGCACCCACCGCATCCCAGAAGTCAGTCGGGGCAACCTGCGGCACGACCAGCCGGATCAGTTGCAGCTTAAAGGCAGCGTTGACTCCCCATCCCACCAGTCCCCCGGCTAACATCGCCGCTGCCCGCTCCGGGGTGATCGGAACCTGGCGTCGCTGACTCAACTCAAACATAAAAAAGCTGCCCACCAGAGGGATTCCCATCAGAGCAGAAACACTGGCCGCACCGCCACCGATGGCCAGGGGCCGCACCAGTTGACCTAGGGCTGGATTTATGCTACCTAACCAGGTTCCCGTCGCCACGCCAATATGAGCTGCCGGTGATTCTGTTCCCATGGGCGCACCCAGTCCAACGGTGGAGAGGATGGCCAGGGCGCGCAAGGGGGCTAGATTCCAGGGGAAGCGCTCTTCGGCACCAGATGCGTTCACCACGTCACCGGTCAGGTCGGCGCGAGCAATGTCATGGGGGAAGGAGTACCAGTCCATCAGAGAACCCCAGCGGCCAGAGGAAGTTGCCCCCCGGGGAGCTAAGGTCTGCACGGGTTGCCCCCTACCCAGTCCAAACAGGACTAGCACTGCTAAGGTAACGCCCACCAGAGGCAGCAGCAGTCGCCAAACGCTATCCAGTCCAGAGGCCATATCGAGGGTTTGCTTGATCGCCTCAGTCAGCAGTACCGCGGCCAGAGAGCCGATCAAACCTCCGAGCAGGCCGCCAACAGCCCATGTGCCTACCCTGGTTAACAGAAGTTGTAGTTTGTTATTTAGCATCGTGCCAAGAAAGTTAAACTTTTATCGTTCCTATAGCAAGTCCCTTGGAGTGGTCAAGCAAAACACCCTGAAAGTCTTTACTATATAGTTAGTAAAAGTATAGTCAAATATAAACAGACTGAATTCCATTTGAGAAATTCCCTTCACTTTTACTTCGAGAGATTAATTCTCCTTGGCTGAACTACGCACCTCTCTATCCCATAGCTGAACGGATTTGGGAATGCTTTTCTTAGGATGTTGTAACTTGAAACCACTACTCAACGGATTTAGTATAAGTTAACATTTCAATTAGACGTTTATAAGGAATAACGACAAACTTTTGGGTGTTAGCTTTGCCTATGTTAGCCTTCTGTTTCCAGCCGTCATTTTTGCCAATAACTAAAGCAGATTGAGGGTGTGTTAGTCAAAATTAACACACCATTAATTTTATTTTTAAGTCAGAACTGTCCCAATTATGGGATAGATGTTTTAATTGCTTGCATAATCATCAACCTAAAAAGATTTAATCGTGTTCAAAGATTCGGTAACGTGAGCTTTAAAATCTAACATAGAATCGAAAATATGTCTGACGATTCCCTCTTTATCAATGATATAGGTAACTCGTCCGGGGAGGACGAATAAGGTAGAGGGAACACCGAATAATTTCCGCACTCGGTTATCGCTATCACTTAAAAGGGTGAAGGGAAGATTATATTTTTGGGCAAATTGTTGATGAGATTGGGGACTATCGGCACTAATCCCAATAACTTCCGCACCCGCATCGGTAAAAACTTCGTAACTATCGCGGAAAGCGCAGGATTCTGCGGTACAACCCGGAGTATCATCTTTGGGATAGAAATAAATTACTAGGGATTTTTTACCGATTAAATCGCCGATATTAACCGTTGTTCCCGTTTGGGAAGGGAGAGAAAAATTGGGAACTTGATCGCCTACTTTTATAGCTGCCATAAGATTAATTAATCGATAGATAATTGTGGATAGGGTGATGCTTTATATTCTAACCTTTTTTGGCCTTTTGTTTAGCGCGTTTAGCGGCATCTTTGGCCGCTTTTTCTGCTTCAATGCGTTTTTGTTCGGCTTTTTGTTTTTCTTCGTCTAGTTTTTCTAGATAATAGTGATAATCTCCTGCGTAGGCAATTAATTCGCCCTCCCGAATCTCGACAATTTTGTTAGCTACCTGGGAGATAAAATAACGATCATGGGAAACAATTAAAACCGTACCTTCATAAACTTTTAAAGCTGATTCTAACATTTCCTTGGCGGGAATATCGAGGTGATTAGTGGGTTCATCGAGAATTAATAAGTTAGCGGGAGCAAGTAACATTTTGGCTAAAGCAAGACGCGCTTTTTCGCCACCACTCAAAGATTCTACTTTTTTTAATACCGTTTCCCCACTGAATAAAAATCGCCCTAAAAGACTGCGAACTTCCACATCTTTCCAATCGGGAACTTCATCATGAATGGTATTTAAAACAGTTTTAGTTAGGTCTAAAGCTTCCGCTTGGTTCTGCTCAAAATAACTAGGAATAACGTTATGTTTACCGATTTCGATCGAGCCTTCTGTGGGAGTTTCTAAGCCAACAATTAAACGTAAAAGCGTCGATTTCCCTGCACCATTTGGTCCTAAAAACGCCACTCGATCGCCCCTTTCTATTTCCAGATTTGCTGCCAAAAAGAGAATTTTATCATCATAAATGTGAACAAGATTTTTAATAGTTACCACTTCTCGACCACTACGCACTGCCGGAGGAAACTGGAATTTTAAGGTACGCACATCGGCGATTGGTGCTTCAATTTTTTCTACCTTTTCTAATTGTTTTTCCCGGCTTTTTGCTTGGGTGCTACGGGTGGCACTAGCCCGGAACCGATCGACGAAAGCCTGCTGTTTTTCTAGTTCTTTTTGTTGACGTTCGTAGGCGCTTAACTGAGCAGATTGTTGTTCGTATTTTTGCTGTAGGTAGGCAGAATAATTACCTAAATAAGTGGTAGAAACTCCCCTTTCAGTTTCGACAATTTTGGTACAGAGACGATCAAGAAATTCCCGGTCGTGGGACACTATGACCATGGGAGTGGTTAAATCCTTGAGGAATTTTTCTAACCATTCAATGGTTTCTAAGTCTAAATGGTTAGTCGGTTCATCGAGGAGTAAAATATCGGGAGTTTGTAGGAGAATTTTGCCTAAACTCATCCGCATTTGCCAACCACCACTAAAGGAACTTACTAAGCGATCGCCATCATCAATAGTAAAGCCCATTTCCGGTAAAATTTTCTCGATGCGCGCTTCTAATCCGTAACCATCTAACGCTTCAAATTGTCTTTGTAGGCGATCCAATTGATGAATTAAGCGATCTAATTCTTTGGGATCGGCTTTTTCCATGCGCTGGGGAATTTCGATGAGTTGATGGTGGACTTGATTCGCTTCTTGAAACACCGTCCAAAATTCCTCCCGTACCGTCCGACGGGGGTCCACTTCAAATTCTTGGGTAAGATAGCCCATATGGAGACTGGTAGGACGGATGATCTCCCCGGCGGTGGGTTCCACTTCCCCCATAATAATCTTCAGTTGGGTGGACTTTCCGGCCCCATTGACTCCCACCAACCCGATGCGATCGCCAGTTTTTACTTCCCAAGTGACATCTTTTAACACTTCTCCCGTCGGGTAAATCTTACTAATTCTCTCTAGTCGTAGCATCGCTGATTTTTCTCCAGTCCTAGGCCGGTGAGGCAGTCCGCCCTTATTGTAACATTTAGTTAAGCGCAATCTGGTCTTTGTCAAGTTTTCGAGGAAATAGCCGGAAACAATTATCAACTGACAAGCTATCTCATGATTGGACTAGCGTGATGGGAGACTAAATACCATTTCTGGGCTATTTTTTGCCAGAGATTGGTGGCGATCGATTGTGCTTTTAATTTTCTCCCGCGTACTGACTGTAAAACCGTTTCTCCCACGATAACATAGGCCACTGCTTGGTCAACTTCTATCTTAATAATTTCTGTCTCTATCTCCAGAAATTCTGTATTGAGAAAAATCCCTTGCCAAGAGGCACGAATTGACTCCCATCCCCTGAGCATTTGCCCCCCGGGATGAACACAGACACTGGTGGAACCTTGCCACCAAAGACGACTCATACTACTAATATCTTTTTGGGAAAAAGCACGGTAAAATTCCTCATGGGTGGCGATAATTGCTTCTTGATCGGAAGAATCATTCATAGGAAAATATAGGTTAAGCTAATTTTATTGAACTGAATAATCCCTAGCCGCTTTCAGATTGAACCTGCTCAGATCAGGAAGGCGGCCAGGTTGGGGGGAGAAAAACTGAATACTGATAGCCGATATTAGTTATTATAGCTCTTGATCGGAAGAAATGCTATATACTATACTGAAAGTAATCTTAAATTGAGTGACTCAACACTATTTTTTATTTGACAGAGATAATAATGCTTAATCCCTACCCCGTAAAAAAAGAAACGGTCAGTTTCATCACCAGAGATGGAATTAGTTTAGTTGCCGATATTTATCGTCCCGATAGTAGGGAATCTTTGCCCATTTTACTCATGCGACAACCCTACGGAAAAGCGATCGCTTCTACGGTGGTTTATGCTCATCCTAGCTGGTATGCACGTCAGGGTTATATTGTGGTAATTCAGGATGTCCGAGGACGGGGAAACTCGACGGGAAAATTTAATTTATTTGCCCATGAAATTAGGGACGGATTAGAAACTATTGAATGGGTTTTAACTATTCCTAATAATACGGGTGTGGTGGGAATGTATGGTTTTTCCTATCAGGGAATGACCCAATTATATTCGGCTGCCAATGGTCATGCTGCTTTAAAAACTATTTGCCCGGCGATGATCGCTCACGATTTATATCGAGATTGGGGCTATGAAAATGAAGCATTTAATTTACAATATAATCTCGCTTGGGCAATACAATTAGCCGCAGAAACAGCTAGATTAAAAGGGGACGAAACAGCTTATCAAAAACTCTGGGTAGCTTCCCGAAATTTACCCCTTTTTGATCCTATTGCTGCCTCTCCCCAAATTCTGCAAGATTTAGCTGCTGATTCTTTTTATCACGATTGGATTACTCGTTATCTTCCCGATGAATATTGGCAAAAATTATCACCGCAAAACCTTTTAAAAAATATCGATTTACCGATGTTACATATCGGAGGTTGGTTCGATCCTCATCTCCGGGGAACTTTGAGTTTATACCAAGAAATGCAAGCGCGTTCTATCTATCCCCAACAGCTAATTATTGGTGCTTGGACTCATCTACCCTGGGGGAGAAAAGTAGGAGAGATAGATTATGGTCAAGAGGCAATTAGTCCTGTGGATAAAATGCAGCTGCAATGGTTTGATTATTTCTTAAAAGGTCAGGAAACGGAGTTATTAAAAAATCCTCCTATGTATCTATTTCAAATGGGGTCTAATCAATGGCGATATCTGGAGAAGTTTCCCGCAGAAAATCAGCAAATTTATTATCTTGCTAGTCAAGGTTTAGCCAATCTGCGCGAGGATGAGGGGAAATTAAGCGCGATTTTGTTAGAACCTGCGATCGAGGATACCATCGTTCACGATCCTTGGCGACCGGTCCCATCTTTAGGGGGTCATAGCGCCCTACCGGGGGGAATATTCGACCGCACCATGCTAGACTGTCGCAGTGATGTGATTACCTACACTTCTCCCCCCCTAGAGAAGGATTTAACTATTTTGGGTAGTCCCCGTCTGGATTGTTATTGTCAAGCAGACGCGGTTAGTTTCGATATCTGTGCGGTGGTTTCTCAAGTTACCCCCGATGGTCAGGTTTTTAATATCAATCAGGGTTATAAACGGGTAAATCATCCCGAATCGCCCCTAAATATTGTCATGCAAGCCACTTTTATCACTATTCCTCAAGGTCATAGCTTGCGTTTAAGTCTCAGTGCCTCTTGCTTTCCTGCACATCCCGTCAATGCGGGGACCGGCAGCTATCCCCACCAGAGTCGAGCGATCGATTTTTCTCACATCACAATTAAGGTTTTTTGTCAAGGAAATTTTCCTGCAAAATTGCTATTACCTTTAGTCGGGGAAAGCTAAACCGCTGCGGGGATCGCGAATGTATAAACCTAAGACCAGGGAGGAGATAACCGTATCCCAGACGGGGGTGAATTTTTCCGCATCATTGACCCAATAATCCATAGTAATTAAACATTGAACCCCGGAACCAATGCCCACGGCAATGCGCGAATAAGCGGGTCGATTTTCTTGGGGGTCGATGAATTGAATTTGCACCCAAACAATGCGGACAGTTTGGCGTTTTTCTTGGATAACTTCGCCGATTTCGTGAGGATTGCGGCTATCTTCACGAGCTAATTTTTTGACCATTCCTTTTAGGGGTAATTCTTTCCAATCTCCGGGGGGAAGTAAATTATAGGAAACCTCTAAACGACAATCATCATCGGGGGGTTTTCTATCCAAAAAACGAAAGGAATTATCATCGGGTTCAAAATGCCAATCCTGGGGAACTTCAAAGCGCACTGCACCGCGACCAGCTACAAAAATACTGTTACCCGGACTAGATTTCCAGTTATGATCTGGATTTAAGTCGAGGGTTTCTTTAATCCATTGCAGATTGTGTTTTTTGGATTTAGCCATAGGGATAATCCTGCGGTAAGAATCGGACTATAGCTGTCATTATACAGGCTTTTTCCTGAGAATTAAATAGGGTGCATCTCACTTTTGTAAATCTACTAAGTAAAACGTAGGGTGCGTTACTAACGCACCACCTATTATCAACTAAGTAGCCTAAGTAAAACGTAGTGGATTGTTTCAGCTAATTTGGTGTATTAGAAAAATGCTAGAAATTCTATAATCTAAGACTTTAAGCCGAAATCTATTGCCCTATTTTAGCTGAAACAGTCCAGTAGGGTGCGTTACTAACGCACCACCTATTATCAACTAAGTAGCCAGTTACAATCAAAGAACAGGAACTGAATCTCACTTTCGTAAATCTACTAAGTTGGGATTTTTAAAGGGAAACTCTCTTTTAAAATTGGGCGTTACTTCCGATTTTATCACTCAATCCAAGCTTTTGGGGGGTTCTACCCCCCAAACCCCCCGTTGGGGTCGTGGCGCCGCCCCCAAACCCCCCGCGCATTAGTTTTTCGGTGGGATGCTTAGACGCAATTGTTCATATTTTTGTACCAATTTAAGAGTCACTGATAATTGCTGATTGTCGGTATTTCTGCAAATGTTGAGATGCACCCACCAAAACTTCTGTCTTCACCCTTAGGATAACTGCTGTATAATTTTTAGAAATCCCACAGCACAGGATTATCATCCAAGAAATCAGTTACCTGTTTACCAATATTATCAATTAATTTTAGGTCTTCTGGGGTTAAATTAATTGTCATTGCTTGAGCGTTATTAACTGCCTGAGCGGCATTTCTTACCCCAGCAATTGCATTAGTTTGGGGTTGCTTAATTAACCAAGCAAGAGATAATTGAGCTAGGGAACAATTATAGCGGTCAGCAATCGGTTCTAATTGATTTAAAGCCGCTTGTACCCTCTGAAAGTTTTCGCCATGAAAGAGTTTATTTTTAATTCTATGGTCCTCCGCTGCCAACTGATAACCGTTTCTAAATTTTCCTGTTAATAAACCTTGGGCAAGGGGAGAATAGGCCAGAATAGAAATATTATTTTCTATACAATAGGGCATAATTTCCTTTTCCACCGAGCGCCAAAAGAGAGAATAGGGAGGTTGAATGCTCTCAATTCTGCCGTATTGACTGGCTTCTTCCAGTTGAGAGCGGGAGAAATTGGAAACCCCGATAGCGCGAATTTTTCCCTGTGCTTTCAGATAATTAAGAGCGGACATAGTTTCAGCAATAGGCACTATTTCCGTGTTCCATGAGCCACTAGGCCAATGAATTTGGTAAAGATCAATATAATCGGTTTGGAGGTTTTTTAAAGAGCGGTGGCAAGCTGCGACAACTTGCTCATATTTGAGGTGATTAGCAAAGACTTTGGTGGCATAAATTACCTGTTCTCGCACATCGGTCAAAGCTTGAGCGACAATGGATTCCGAGTGACCCTCCCCGTAGATTTCGGCTGTATCTATAGTGGTAATTCCTGCCTCAAAAGCGGCACGAATAGCCTTAATACTTTCCTCATCTTCAATACCTGCCCACATCTTTTTTCCTGCTTGCCAAGTACCCACGAGAAGGGGAGTAATTTCTATATTAGTCTGACCGAGATAGCGTTTTTGCATAACAGTTTTTTTGATGGGTGAGGTATGCCCGGGTTTTTAGTCGGGTTTAGGGCTGAAAATCCCAGTAGAAGAGGACTAGGGTGACAAGAATAAAAACTTTTACCGTTAGGGGTGTAAAGAACAAACTTAACAAGCCACAAAAAAGACCTAATAAGCGGGTACTGAGGCTAATTATTTCGCCTTGAACATTGTAGCTAATCGACAGGGAGATTAGGGCTAGAGTAAGGAGAAAAATCATAGTTTTCTTTCCTGAGTCTATCGAGCAGAAAAGCCGTGACCGCTCACGACTTTTCGCCGTTTCTATATCTATTATTAGCTCGATTACTTAGCCAATGACATCGGGTTAAAGTAAACTTTTTTAACGGAAAAGATTTAAAAATCCGTTGAAGAGGCCTGTCAGACCAGTAAAGGGACTTAAAACCGTGCCGAGGGTGTCGGTGGCAGAGGCCAGATTGCTACGATGAACCACAACCACATCATTATTGCGGAGAATCGGGTTAGTTTTCTCGTTGATACCTTGGGAAAAATCGATGTTAATTGAGGTTTTGGTGACGGTTCCGTTAGGATTGAGACGAATTAATTCCACTGTGGACTGATTGGCCCGACGCTTATCAAAGTCTCCTGCGGTTAAAATTGCCTGATTGAGAGGGGTATTGGGAGGAACTTCAATTATCCCCGGTTTTTTCACCTCCCCGACCACTTTCACGTTAATGGTTTTAGGGGCAAAACTGGCCGATGCTAGGGTTTCCGATTCCTTGGCCGAGATTTCAGTCGCGGTGGGGATAATCACCGTATCACCTTCTTGAAGAAAGATATCGCCGGTCATATCACCTTTATCGAGCAAACTCCAGAGATCTACCGGGATTTTCTGCTGGGAACCGTCACGAGTATAACGCAGCACTTGCACCTGTCGGATATCGGCGAGGGGTTTGATGCCTCCCGCTTGTTGGATAGCTTGGGTTAGTCGGGCCGGTTTCCTGGTGCCGCCGCGATCTAGGTCATTATTATTATTATTGTTATTGTTGGCAGTGGGGACAATACGATGGGACCCCGGACGATAAACTTCTCCCACCACAGTAACATTAATTTCTCGATCGCTATCTAGTCCAAAATTGGCATCGGCCAATTGATTGACTTCCCCGACGCTAAGGGTCGTTTTAGTGGGAATAACGATGCTATCGCCATCTCTGAGGCTAATATCTTGGGTTGTATCGCCTTTTTGGATTAATTGCCAGAGATTGGCTTGTATTAGCTGTTCTTGTCCCTTGAGGTTGCGTCGGATTTGAACTTGACCAATATCGGCCACCGTAGTCACTCCCCCTGCTTGCCGGATTATTTCGGTCAATAGGGGCGTTTTTTGGCTTTGTTCGGGGTTAATTGTATAGGTACCTGGGCGATTGACTTCCCCCGCGATGGCGATTTGCAGGGGCCGGGGGGTGAGAACGCTAACAGTAACCACGGGACGCTTGAGATAGGTGGTGTAACGTTTAGCCAGGGTTTGGCCGGCTTCGGTGACGGTCATTCCTTCCACTTTGACGCTACCAATCAGAGGTAAAGTTAGGGTTCCATCGGCTAAAACAAGGAAATCGCCGCTTAAATCCGCCACTTGGTAGATGGTGACGCGCACTTTATCCCCTTCTCCCAGGGTGTAATCTTTGCTTTGGGCGGGGATAGGGGCGGTCGCTTCTTTAGGGGGTGCAGCACTACTCGGAGGAGTGGCTTGGACTGAGCGAGCCTCTAAGGAAGTTAGAGGGGCAATAGTGCCGATAATTAATAGATAACGCAGTGATTTGCTGATTAAATGCTGTGATTGGCTGCTATTTAACATGATCAATAGGATTAATTTTATTGTTAACATTGGCGATCAGTGTAACACAAATAGTCGATCGCCTATGGAAACCCCCTCTAATATCGCATCTATCGAGAGTTACCGCTAACTGTAAGATAGTGTTAACGATTGCCTGTATGTAAAGGGGTATATTAATTTTATGACAGCTACTAGCACAATTCCCGATTTTTGTCAAGGGATAAAATATTTTGGGGCTTCCTTACCCGAATTTGATAAATATGCAGGAAAAGCCGCTATTGCTGAGGGAAAAACCGCTATTAGTGACGCTAATGACCCAAATGCTATCTATCAAACCCTCCTAGCAGCCGATGCTTTGCGTTACCTCACCCTACAAATCACCGCTACCAAAGAATCGGGACACCCTGGCGGTTTTGCCAGCGCTGCCGACGTGATTGCCTCTTTGATGATGTTAGGCCAGAAAAATATTTTCACCGAAGTGGGCCATCATGCCCCTGGTTTTTATAGTAACGTCTTTCTTGATCGCTCTCTGGAAGCCATGGGCATCAGCAACGTCACCGAATTGGGAGAACGTTTTCGGGAAAAACACGGACTTTTAGGGCATCTTTCGGGACAAATCCCCGGACTTCTTGGGCCGGCCGGTCCTCTGGGCCAAGGCCAACATTTCGCCATGGCGGCGGCCAAATTACACCCTAATACCCTTTTCCCTGTGACTATCGGGGATGGTGGTTTAGGAGAACCCTACATTATGAGTAGTTTTGGTCATTTTCACACTGCTTATCCAGAAATTACTAATTTTTTGCCGATTTTAGTCTGGAATGGCTATTCCCAAGAACACCATAGCATGGTTTCCCTGAAAACTAACGCCGAAATGGAAGCCTATTGGCGCGGTAATGGTTTCGAGGAAGTGATTCTCATTAATGCTAAAGACTTCGATGATGCTAATCAAAATGGGGAATATGTAGATAGCACCAAATTCTCTTTTAACCAGCGTCTAGAGTTCATGAAAGCGGTGTTAATGGCCACGGATAAAGCCGCCCAATTAGCTCTAGGTGGTAAACTAACGGTGATCATTATTAAACAACTTAAAGGGGCGGGAGTTCACAAACGGGGAGCGGCTTCCCATAATCTTTATCCCGGCGATTCTTTAGAAAAAGATTATATCGTTAGTGCCTTACAGGAACGCGCTTTACCCCCGGAAGCTTGGGCAATTGTTCGTACTAATTTCGAGCGCTCTGGAGGTGGTCCAGCAGCAGAAACAGTGGTGACGGAAAAAGTCCTCCCGCTGCTGGATTTAGGAACCTTACCGATGACCGAATATACTGTGGGTGGCGATAAAAAAGTGGCCACCACTGCCATGGGGGAATTAGTGGTAGCTGTGGGTAAAGCTGACCCCAATTTTGTTGTCACTAATGCTGATGGTAATGCCGCTTCGGGAATTAATAATATTAACGTCGGGTTAAAGATTATTCACCCCACCAGCGATGATACCTATTTCCAAGCACCTAATGGTCAAGTTTATGAGCCTTTAAGCGAGGATGCCTGTGCCGGATTAGCCGTGGGTTTATCTCTCTTGGGAGCGCGGACTTTATGGTGTTCCTACGAGTCTTTTGCTATCAATGGTTTACCGATTTGGCAGACTGTAACCCAAGCGATGGCCGAATTACGTCGTCCTACCCCTTCTACTATTACTTTATTCACCGCTGGAGCCTTAGAGCAAGGACGTAATGGTTGGACACACCAACGCCCAGAGATTGAAAATTATTTCGCCGCTATGATGCGAAATGGTAATATTTTTCCTCTCTTTCCCTGCGATGCTAACAGTATTCAAGTCTGTTATGAATGGGCTTTAGGAACCAGCAATAAAGGCATTACAATCACCGCTAGTAAATCGCCTTTACCGGTGCGAACCACCTTTGAGCAAACTCGTCAAGCTTTGGAAAAAGGCGGCGTAATTCTCCACGAATCGGAAGGCAGTAAAAAAGTCGTTTTTGCCGTCATTGGTGACATGACTTTATTACCCGTCTTTGAGTCTGCACAACAGTTAGAAGCGGCGGGAATCGGGGTAAAAATTGTCTCGGTAATTAATCCCCGTCGTCTCTATCGTCCTAGCGATGTGATGAGTGAAACTAGCTCGGAAGCGGATAATAATTTCCTCGATGATGCTGGTTTTGATAGTCTCTTTGCTGGTGATGCTTTAATCGGAGTAACCGGTGGTACAAGCGCCATGTTAGAACCGATTATGTTACGCAGTAATGCGCCTCGGGATGTCTTCGCTTGGAAACGGGGAGAAACCACCGCCAGCGCCGGGGAAATTATGGCCTATAATGGCTTAACTGCCAATGCTTTAACTGTGCGTGCTACCCAGTTATTAGGTTAAGTTCCCAGTTAGTTTTTTTGGTTATTCCCTACTTTTTCTGATTGGAAAGTAGGGATTTTTTTCTCAGGTCACTTTTACCAACGAGGCAAACTTTTAATGATTTGCCATAGGCGAGGGTATTGGAGAGATAGATAGCGCTTAATATGGGATTTTAAACTAACTAAATCCTGAGATTCTTTCAGTTCTCTATCTTGATAAAAACGAATTAAATCATCCCGTCTTTTCAATAAAATTTTAATTTGTTGGTAATCTTCCGCGCTTAAAACTTGATGGGGTTGAATATTTTCTGGCAGCGGGCGCGGGATGTAAAAAGTTGTATGAGATGGCGATAATTCCTCGATAGGACGTTCTTTGGTATAGAGATAGATAGAAAGAGATTTTCTGGATAAATGCCGTTGATTTTCTGGTAAGTTAATCTGAGAGAATCCATGCCATGAATGTTCATTGGTTTCAAAAATCAGACAACGATTAAAGATAGGTACAAAAGATTTAATCTTATTTTCTTCTGGTTGACGAGGATTGGAATGTAACTCTAGATTCCCCCCCCAATCTGCTTGCCATTGGGGATTTAAGTAGATTAATAAATTCAAGCGGCGATGATACCAGTGACGCTCATCGAGGTTAAAATCAATGTGAGGGTCTAATTCTTGACCGTGTAAATTTTCATGGGTTCCACCCCCATAAAAACTAGGGTCTGGAATTAAATTATCGATACCGGTTAATTGAGAAATTAACTCTAAAAACTCTTGAGCTTGAACGTAGCGGCCAAACTGTTGATAAACACCCCCCAAACCGATTAAATCCTCATTAACTGCCTTCCCCCCAACTTTTCCTAGCTCACTAATGGCTTTTTGCGGATTAAAACTGGGAAAATTTTCCAGCAAAATTTGCGCTTGCTCCCCAACTAAAAAATTATCGATGACCAAATGCTTAAACGGTTGCGCTGTCTCAAAATCTTGACGATAGACAGGAGATTTCTCATAAACAAGGGGGTTGATAAACATTAGACAGCTTTTTTGTTGGTATGATAAATTGTAGCAATCAAACTGACAAAATAAAGATTAACTCTCCTATTGACCTCATCGCCTATGGACTGGTGGCACAAACTCAAAGATAATCCTCTCGCTCGTTGGGGAGCAGTTTTACTGTTAATCTTCTATTTAAGCGTAATGGCGGCGGATTTTGTCGCTCCCTACTCTCCCTACTCCTCCCAACCCGGTCAGTCTCTCCTACCCCCCACCGAAATCTTTTGGCGCTCCCAGTCGGGAAGTAACAAGGGTGAGTGGATTGGCCCCCACGTCTATCCCACCAGTCAAAGTGCTATTAATATAGAAACTGGTGAGCGGAAGCTAATGAGAGATTTTAACAACCCCTTGCCGCTGCGTCTCTTTGTTCAGGGTGAAACCTATAATTTCGGTCAAATTCGCCTACCTTTACCGCCAAAATGGCAGGAAGTAACTTTATTCCCCGGTATCCCTTTTGATCTCCATCTGTTCGGGGTGATCGGCGATGGTAGAATCAATATATTGGGAACTGACGAATCGGGACGCGATAGTTTTAGTCGCCTGATTTTCGGAGGCAGAATTAGTTTATTTATCGGTTTGGTCGGGATTTTAATTTCTTTCCCTATCGGTTTATTTGTCGGTGGCATTTCTGGCTATTTTGGCGGTTGGTTAGATGGTATTTTAATGCGTTTTGTGGAAGTTTTAATGACTATCCCCGGCATATATTTACTCGTGGCCCTAGCGGCCGTTTTACCCGCAGGATTAACCAGCACCCAGCGCTTTTTATTAATCGTCCTGATTACTTCTTTTATCAGTTGGTCGGGATTAGCGCGGGTAATTCGCGGTCAAGTTTTATCCCTGAAAGAACAGGAATTTATTCAGGCAGCCAAAGCTATGGGAGCAAAACCCCTTTATATTATTCTGCGTCATGTGCTGCCCCAAACTGCCAGTTATATCATTATTTCTGCTACGTTAGCCGTGCCGGGGTTTATCGTGGCCGAATCGGTTTTAAGTTTAATTGGTTTGGGAATTCAACAGCCAGATCCTAGTTGGGGAAATATGCTTTCTCTGGCTACCAATGCCTCAATTATTGTTCTACAACCCTGGTTAATTTGGCCGCCTGCTTTGTTAATTATTCTCACCGTTTTAGCTTTTAATTTACTCGGTGATGGTTTACGCGATTCTCTAGATCCTCGCAATTTAGAGAGATAATTTAGTTATTTTAGCAGTCAGGAGGCGGTCGGCAGGAGATTATTTTTATTTATTCTCCCTTCTCCCTTCTCCCTTCTCCCTTCTCCCTTTTCCCCAATTCATAATTCATAATTTATAATTTATAATTCCCACTTCCCATTATGAATAGAATCAGTAAAACCTTTAATAATTTCGCCGATAGTTTGGTGATTTATAGTCAAAGATACGGAAAAATAAGCTGGTTAATATTTTTAATTATCTTTGCTTGTATCATGACGATAACCTTTAATTATCCCGCACAATCCACCAATCAAACCCAAGAAAACCCCGAAATTCGTGGAGTTTGGTTAACTAATATCGATAGTGAGGTATTATTTAACCCAGAAACCCTAAAAGATGCCCTTGATAGGTTAGCCGATTTAAACTTTAACACTATTTATCCCACGGTCTGGAATTGGGGTTATACACTCTATCCTTCTAAGGTAGCAGAAAAAGTCACGGGACGAGCGATCGATCCCCATGAATCTTTAAAAAATCGCGACTTTTTAAAGGAAATAATTAGCCAAGGTCATCGGAAAAAATTAAGAATTATTCCCTGGTTTGAATTTGGTTTTATGGCTCCTGCGGATTCAGAATTAGCCAAACGACATCCCGATTGGTTAACCCAAAGACAGGATAAAAGCGTAATTTGGTGGGAAGGAAAAGTGCATCAACGGGTGTGGTTAAATCCCTTACATCCGCAAGTACAAAACTTTATTACCGATTTAGTCAGCGAGATTATTACTAACTACGATATAGAAGGAATTCAGTTTGATGACCATTTTGGTTATCCCGCCGATTTTGGCTATGATGAAACCACAATTAAACTCTATCAAAGGGAACATTCGGGAGCATTACCACCGCAAGATTACCAAGATAAAGCATGGATTCAATGGCGGGCCGATAAAATTACTGACTATATGAATAGTTTAGCCCAGACGATTAAAAAGCAGCAACCTAAAGCAATTATTTCCCTATCTCCTAATCCCTACACTTTCTCCCTAGAATCCTATCTTTTAGATTGGCAAAAATGGCAGCAAAAAAACTTGATTGATGAATTAATAGTGCAAGTGTATCGAACTGATATGAACGCCTTTGACTGGGAATTATCCCAACCAGAATTACAGCAAGCTAGAGAATCTATTCCCGTAGCTATTGGGATTTTATCTGGTTTAAAAGGTCGTCCGATTCCGATGGTTAATATTACTCAACAAGTGGAAAAATCGAGACAAGAAAATTTTGGCGTTTCTTTCTTTTTCTACGAAACTTTATGGAATATGAGTAATGAATCTCCTTCCTATCGACGCAGGATTTTTCGGGAAATACTCCAGTCTGCTAATCCTAGCTAAAATGGCTGACTTTAAGCGAAATTATTGCCCTAACCTAGCTATAGTTTCTTAAGTTTATCTTTAAATTAAGAAAAAGCAGCAGGGAGAGACGAGAAGGCTGCATCTCATTTTTGTCAATCTACTGAGTTGGAATTTTTAAAGGGAAACTCTCTGCTAAAATTAGTCATTACTTCTGATTTTATC
>NZ_CAIP01000083.1 GCF_000297435.1 Microcystis sp. T1-4
GAACCTAGAAGAGCCAACTGCTCAATTCAATGGTTTGAGCGAAACCCAACATTCTTGACGATATTGGTGTGGTTGGGTTTCGCTTAAGCGTCGCTAACATTTGACAGACAAAAGTTATTATTGCTCAACCCAATCTACGGCTACGGAAGACATAGATAGAGAAAAAAATTGGTAATCTCTATGAAAATTGTTTTCAATTCTTCTCCTTTACTCTTTTTGTCTAGGTTAGGATTTTTGGAAAAATTCCTAGATTCTAAAGATAGCGTGTTCTATGTTCGCTGTACCAATCGCTATCGGGATACAGATATTCATATTCTTTCCGTTCTCTTTCCCTTCTTTCTTCTGGCGATTCTCTTCGCTCTCTTTCTAATCGTTCTCTTTCTGCGGCTTCTCTTTGTTCTTTGTGATATTTTAGGCTGGCTTCTATATACTTTTCAGCTACCTGTTTAAACTCAGGAAATATGGTGGCAAGCTTGTTTAATTTTGATTCTTTTTCATATTCCGGTTGTTTACCTGGTTCAGAAACAAGGTTAGAAACATACTTATCAAATACATATTTAAACTCAGGCAAAGTAGCAAGAAACTCCTTTAACCTGTCCATTGTATCATAACTAAAACCGAGACTTGCAGGCTGGCAGGGAATCCACCGACTAATTGCAAACTGAAAATCTGGGTACTTATCTAGGAGCATCCTAACATCGGCAACAGATAAACCTCCGTCAAGCATCTGTAACCATTGCTGGCGAACAGAATTTCGTTGGACAGGATCAGTAATGTGGTCAAAACAGTTATCGTAGGGCGTTGACATATTTTTTTCTCCGAATCACCCATAATCTTATTTTAACCGTTCAGGGGGCGGTTATCAAGTAGCCATTAGTTTTGTAATGGGGATTTATGCTCCGCTCCAAAAACTTTTCGCCTTAAGGCAAGGTTTTAGACCCGATTTTTTCGATAAAAGCAGACTACGAGAGAATTTTTCGCAGCACTAAAGCTATGTAAGAATCATCGCTTTAAGGGGTGACATTTTCTGTTTCTGCTGGTTGAATTTCTGGCATTTCTACTTTAATTAAACTCACTCTAGCACGATAAAGTAGTTTTTCCCCATGACGATAGCCCCGATAACGAACTAAAACGGGTGTACCGATTGCTGCTTGACCATCGATCAATTGATGGATTTGCGGATCATAACTAACATGATCACCGACACTGTCAATTGGTTGCACTCCCCAGCGCTCCAGTAACTGCATAATCGGTTTAACTAGGGAGAGGATTTTGACGGCTGCTAGGTCGGGATTTTTGCGGGCAACGGCCTCGGCCGTAGGCCATTGAACTAACCAAGATTCGATCGCTTCGATGCTTTGACGTTGAAATTCTGCGGCTAATTCTTCTTTTTGCTTGTCTAATTTTTGCTGTAAATTTTGATACTCTTGTTCGAGAATTTTTGATTCCCCTGAACGATCCTCTGTCCCCATCGTCGGGATTTGAAAATGAGCAAGGAGATCGCTAACTGGCAGCTGCAGCCCATTAGCTAATTTCACCAAAGATTCAGAGGATAATTTGGCGATTAAGCCATGGCGAACTCTCTGCAATTGCCAAGAAGATAGACCCGATAACCGACTCAATTCTTCCAGATTTTTACAGCCAATTTCTGCCATTAACTGCTCTAATTTTTGCCGATGATATTTATATAAGGACTCATTCATGGGAATTCTCAGCTTAAGCGATGTGTTTAGCTAAAACGGATTTAGGGGCGCGACGAACTCGACAGAGAATTGTTTCTTTACCGAGACGCTGATGAGCGGCAAAGCGATGGCAACCGGAAAAACCGTAGTAGTTACCATCCACCTCCAAAACATCGATCGGTTCTCGTAATCCCTCCTCAGCGATCGATTGCATCAACTGATTAACTTTTTCGGGATCGGTTTGTCGCGGTAAAGGACGACGAATTTGGGACAGAGGAATGTTTTTAATTTCCATAGTGTCTTCACTATAGCACATTTAGGCTAAACTGAAGATAAGTTGACTCGGTTGCTGATGCAGTGGTCTGTCTCGGTGCTGGCAGTTTTCTTGACACAGACAAGATTTTATCACCCAATCCTCTCCTTTTCTGACTATGACTATTCCTCCTATCAATGAAAAAATTATCCGGCAAAATAGCACCAATGCTTCCTATCAGCGCGGTCGGTATTATTACGATAGCGATGCAGTTATTTCTCTTTGGCAACGGGGGCAAAATCTGCAAGCTTTAGTCCGTGGTAGTGAGGTTAAACCCTATCGAGTTGTCATGGATTTTAACCAAGAAAATCTTGAGAATGTCTCCTGTTCCTGTCCCTACGATTACGAGGGTTGGTGTAAGCATATTGTGGCGGTTTTATTAACCTGTTCTCGCCAACCAGAATTAATTATTAAAAAAGCCTCCCTAGAGGAGTTATTGACACCGATTGATGAAAGTAAATTAAGAAAATTGCTTAATCATTTAGTGGCTAAACACCCAGAAATTATCGAGGCAATTGATAAGTTTTTATTTCCAGATACCCCAGTCAATAAAGCAGCAGGAAAGATAACTATTAATATCAAAACTTATCGTAATACTGTCCGTAATGAACTGCGGCAATTCCTGCGAGCGATCGAAGAAGATTACTGCGAAGAAGATCCAATTTCTGATGAAATTTATGCCCTGGTGGATGAGGCCCAAGATTATTATCAAAAGGGAGAACCGGATAATGCGATCGCTGTTTTAGAAGCAATTATTGGCGCCTGTATCGAGGAATGGGATGATTTAGAAAATTACGGTGCTGTCAATGATGATTTAAGTGATAGAATCGATCGAGTTTTAACTGCAGCAATTTTAAGCAAAGAATTTAATCCCCAAGAAAAGCAAGATTTAAGGGAAAAGATCGAGCAATGGCAGCATGAATGGAGTGCCGATTTTGAGATGAGTTTAGCAGCCTTACAACAGGGATGGGATGATCCTGTTTTAGAGAAGATTTTACGAGGAGAATCGGCTAATTTTTCAGAAATGTGGTCAGGAAATATCCCCGATTATGCCCAAACATTGACTTCTATTCGCTTAGAAATTTTCGAGCAGCAGGAAAAAGATCAGGAGTATTTGAATCTAGCTTTAGCTTCAGGACAAGTGGTAGAATACCTAACTAAGTTAGTCTATCTTGATCGCATTGACGAAGCGATGGCATCGGCAAAAAATATGATAACTAAAAACGATGAAGCTTTCTTTTTTGCCAAAGCTTTACGCGATGAATCCGCACCAGAATCCGCTCTCATAATTGCCCGAAGTGGTCTAAATTTCCCAGGTGATTATCATTATAAATTAGCTCTCTGGACAAGTGAACTAGCGCAATCTTTAGGGGATATAGATACAGCTTTGGCCGCTAGAATTAAGGCATTTCAAGACCAACCTTCCTTTTCCCATTACCAAAAAATTGAGTCTTTAGCGGGGCAAGATTGGCCCGATTTAAAACTAGACTTGTTAGATTACTTGCGCGAGTTTAGCGGTGGACGTTCCACAGAGGCTAAAATTGATATATTTCTCCACGAAAATTTAGTTAGAGATGCAATTAAAGTCGTTTCTGATAATTCCTATGTGCAGTCTCACCTAATTTGGCGGATAATGGATGCGGCTGCTACCGTCGATCCTAACTGGGTGATCGATCGCGCGCGTTCTGCTGCGGAAGAGATACTCGACGAAAAAAAGGCTGATCGCTACGAAGAAGCAATTAAATGGCTAAAAAAAGCTCGTAATGCTTTTTATATGTCGGGAAGACGGGAAGAATGGCAAACTTATCGGGAAAGTTTAATTAAGGAACACGGACGCAAATCGAAATTTATGGGGTTATTTAAACATCAGGATTTACAATGATTTAAGCTTCTAAGCTAAGACCCATTTTAACCGCCTATCCTTAGAGCAGCTGAATCTCCCCCACCCCCCCTACCCCCCGACATCGGGGGGGGTTTCCTCTTGCCTTATCTTCACAAGCAATTTAAATACTTAACAGCTTCGCCGTCAGTTATCGGCTAAAATTATGCTGTTTTTAGCTTGTAGAGCGGGAATTGTCCTAATCTTAGGCCTAGTGACATTTCGGGGCAAAGTAGAGTATAATGGAAGATTGGTCTAAACTTATCTCCAGACTACTTATACTGAATATTCATTGTCAAAAAATATGACTGAAACTATTCGCTTTTTGATGTGTTCTCCCGATCATTACGATGTGGATTATGTGATTAATCCTTGGATGGAGGGCAACATTCACAAATCTTCCCAGGAAAAAGCTAGGCAACAATGGCAGCAGCTTTATCATGTTCTCAAAGATCGGGCGCTCGTGGATTTAGTCCCACCAGAAAAAGGCTGGCCCGACATGGTTTTTACCGCTAATGCAGGTTTAGTTCTGGAAAAAATAGTCGTTCTCAGTCGCTTTTTACACAAAGAAAGACAGGGAGAAGAACCCTATTTTAAACAGTGGTTTGAAGATAACGGTTTTACGGTTCACGAACTGCCAAAAGATTTACCCTTTGAAGGTGCAGGAGACGCACTATTAGATCGGGAAGGACGTTGGTTATGGGCAGGATATGGCTTCAGAACCGAGTTAGATTCCCACCCTTTAATCGCTAAATGGCTCGATATCGAGGTTTTATCCTTACGTTTAATCGATGAACGTTTTTATCACCTTGATACCTGTTTTTGTCCCCTTAGTGGCGGTTATCTCCTCTACTATCCCGATGCTTTTGATGCCTATTCTAATCGGTTAATTGAGTTAAAAATTCCCGAAGAAAAACGCATTATCGTTGAAGAAGCCGATGCGGTTAACTTTGCTTGTAATGCTGTGAATATCGGTCAAGTAATCGTCATGAATAAAATTAGTGACGATTTACAATATAAGTTAGTGTCAAAAGGGTTTGAAGTGGTACAAACTCCCCTGACGGAGTTCTTAAAAGCAGGGGGAGCCGCTAAATGTTTAACCCTGCGTACCACCGAACCCTTAATTCCAGACCATCACGCTAATGTCACCATTGAAAGTCGCATTCTCCAGCTAGAAGGTCATCTGCTCGACGCGGGAATTATGAATAAAGCTCTCGATGTTGTGGTGGGAAATGGCGGCAGTTTCAAGGTTTTAAACTTCACCTTAGGGATTGAGCGCCAAAGTACCTCCTCGGCCGAAGTGCGGGTTTCTGCACCCTCTCACGAGGTAATGGAGGAGATCATGGTACAATTGATCGACCTCGGTGCGGCCGCTCGTCCTCAAGAAATCTGTGATGTCAATACCGCAGTGGTGGCACAAGATGGGGTCGCTCCCGATGATTTTTATGTCAGCACCATCTATCCCACGGAAGTGCGGGTTAACTGTGAATGGGTGCGGGTGGAAAATCAACGCATGGATGCAGCCATCGTCGTCACTGAAAGTCCAGAAGGCAAAACCGCGAAATGTACTCTCCTGCGGGATTTAAAAGCTGGCGATCGCGTTATGGTGGGAGTTGAGGGCATCCGTACTATCCGACAGGCGGAATCCAGGGAACAACGCAACAGCACCCAGGAATTTACCTTTATGGGTGCGGGGGTTTCCAGCGAGCGCCGAGTCGAGTTAACCGTGGAGCAGATTGCCTGGGAAATGCGCCAAATTCGCGACCAGGGCGGTAAAGTGGTAGTAACGGCAGGTCCGGTGGTCATTCACACTGGAGGAGCGCAACATCTCTCCCGTTTAATCCGCGATGGTTACGTTCACGCTTTACTGGGGGGAAATGCGATCGCAGTTCACGACATGGAACAGGCGATCATGGGTACTTCTTTAGGGGTAGATATGCAGAAAGGCATCCCCGTGCGCGGTGGCCATCGTCACCACCTCAAGATTATCAACCTCATCCGTCGCCACGGCAGCATCGCCAAAGCTGTATCGGCCGGGGTATTGACAAAAGGTGTAATGTATGAATGCGTCAAGAATAATGTCCCCTTCAGTTTGGCCGGTTCAATTCGCGATGATGGTCCGCTTCCGGATACGGAGATGGATTTAATTAAAGCACAGGAAGAATATTCCCGCTTAATTCAAGGTGCAGACATGATTCTCATGCTCTCTAGTATGCTCCATTCCATCGGTGTGGGCAATATGACACCGGCGGGGGTGAAAATGGTCTGTGTTGATATTAACCCGGCCGTGGTGACAAAATTAAGCGATCGAGGTTCCGTAGAATCCGTCGGTATCGTCACCGATGTGGGTTTATTCCTGAGTCTGTTAACCCAACAGTTGGATAAGTTAACCCGTCCCTTGGTAGAAACGGTTTAAAACCGCAAATAGATATCGGGTGGGTTACGCTTTGCTAACTCACCTATTTTTATCGATATTTTTAAGCAATTATCAGAGAAAATTTGCCCACTAGAGTCGCCCTAGCTTGCTTTCTTTTTGTATAATAGGGCTTATCTTCCCATACTTGTCAAACGGCTATGAGTCTCTGTCTCAATCCCGATTGTTCGCACAAAAACACCCCCACGGATAAATTCTGTCATAAGATAGAGCCTCGTAGGTTGGGTTGAGCGAAACAATACTGGGTCGAAAATGGCTTAATTCGACTGAAAAAGCGAAACCCAACCACCCCAAAGGTTACTCTTTGTTGGGTTTCCTTGCGTCAACCCAACCTACAATAATTGCTGATTATTTATTCCCTTTTTTGCATGAGTGCATGAGCAGAAAACTCGGAGAAACCCGTTTTCTGTGCGTTACTCAACGGATTTAGTATAATAGGGGTTAATCTTCCCATACTTGTCAAACGGCTATGAGTCTCTGTCTCAATCCCGATTGTTCGCACAAAAACACCCCCACGGATAAATTCTGTCATAAGTGCGGTTCTCAATTACTGCTCAGAGAACGTTATCGAGCGCTAAAATTAATCGGTCAAGGGGGTTTTGGTAAAACATTTCAAGCGATAGATGAGGATAAACCTTCAAAACCCTATTGTGTAATTAAACAATTTTTCCCGTCAGCACAGGGAACAGGAACTTTACAAAAAGCAGCAGAATTATTTAAAGAAGAAGCGATTCGTTTAGATAGTTTGGGAAGATACCCACAAATCCCCGAACTTTACGCCTATTTTACCGCTAATGACGGGCGACAATATCTCGTTCAGGAATATATCGAAGGACAAAATCTCGAACAAGAATTAAAACAGGAAGGAGTATTTAACGAAGCCAAAATTAAACATCTTTTGTCAGAGATTTTACCGATTCTAGAATTTATTCATAGTAAACAAGTAATTCATCGCGACATTAAACCCGAAAATATTATTCGCAGAAAAAGCGATAATAAATTGATTTTAGTGGACTTTGGCGCAGCAAAATTTGTCAGTCCTTTAAATCGTTCCATGACGGGAACAATTATCGGTTCTGCCGAATATATTGCCCCTGAACAGGGAAATGGCAAGGCAGTTAATGCCAGTGATTTGTATAGTTTGGGTGTAACTTGCCTTTATTTATTAACTGGAATATCTCCCTTTGATTTATTCGATGGTGGGGAACACCAATGGGTATGGCGACAGTGGTTGGTTAATAATCCTGTTAGTAATGATTCAGGGAATATTCTTGATAAATTAATCGAGTTTGGCACAAAAAAACGCTATCAATCCGCCTCGGAAGTGTTGCAAGCTTTGCAGATAAAAACATCAGTCTCTATACCCCAGACAACTATTCAAAAACCCGTTAATCCCGTTATTTCCGTTACTCAAACTCCCCCATCTATTCAGCTTAAAAGCGCCAAAGGAATCGATTATCGGAACTTAGAAGATTTATTAAAACGGCAGCAATGGAAGCAAGCGGACGAAGAAACCGCAAGAGTGATGCTACAGGTAGCTAACCGAACAAAAGAGGGATGGCTACGGGTAGAAGATATCGATAATTTTCCCTGCGAGGATTTGCGAACCATTGACCAATTATGGGTTAAATATAGTGGCGGTCGCTTTGGTTTTTCCGTGCAGGCGAAAATCTACCGCGAACTCGGTGGGACGCGGGAGTATAATGAAAGAGTTTGGAACGCTTTCGGAGATAGGGTAGGCTGGCGAGTGAATAATTGGATATACAGCTACTGGAATTGTACTTTTGACCTAAAAGCACCCCTAGGACACCTCCCGTTTTTATTGACGAGAGCCGACAACAGGACATTTGACATTTATATTGACGAGACCGGGACGCTAAGGAGGGGACATTTCGTGGGGGGGGCGTTGTTTTATAGGTCTCTCGCGTCGAGACTTGTAGAATGTAACATATAAAGGTAACAGCCAATTTTTAAGAATTGTATCGGAGGGAAAACCAAATGCTAGAAATTAACAAAAACTATGTATTAGACAAAGATCAAAAGCCGATTGCCGTTCAAATTCCCATTGCTGAATTTGAAAAAATCGAAGAAATCCTAGAGGATTACGGACTAGGAAAACTCATCGAAGAAGTTGAAAATGATCAAATCTTAGACAAAGAAAAAGCCTTACAATATTTAGAATCGCTTAAAAACAAAAATGTGGAAGGTTGAATACAACAAGAGATTTTTAAAAGAATTAACCTCCTTGCCAAAAGACATACAATCTCGCGTTGAGTTGATCGTATTTTCCGAGTTAGAAACTGACAATCCTTTTGAATTAGGCTATCTCGATAAAATGAAAGGACATAAAGATAAATATAAAATTAGAGTTGCAGATTATAGGATTGGCCTGACTATTGATAAACCCAATCAAACCATCATCTGTCAACGGGTCGCACATCGTAGAGAAATTTACAAAACTTTTCCTTGATAGAAAAATACCGCTATCTTTATCTGTCAATTGCTTTCTAATCATTTTAATCGATGAACAGGGGAATTGGAACTTTGAATTATGAAAAAATCACCTTCGGAAATGACTAACGCAGAACTCCGTCAGTATCTTTCGGAACATCGAAATGAAGAAGCTATTTTTAGTGAAGCACTAGAAGTATTATTAAGCCGAAAAAAAGACGGGTTTAACTATCCCGCACCTCAAACGATGTCCTATAAAGAAATAGAAACGATTTTCAAGGAAAAATTAAATCAAATAATTGAGGAATAGAAATCGTGCGTTATGCGATTATTATCGAAAAAGCTGAAAATAACTATTCCGCTTATGTTCCTGATTTACCCGGTTGTGTTACTACAGGTAAAACCCTAGAGGAAATCGCAGAAAATATGAAAGAAGCAATTCAATTTCATCTAGATGGATTACAAGAGGAAGGGCTGCCAATTCCCCAACCAGCCACCTATTGCGAGTATATCGAAGCGTAACCGATCACCTGCATCCTGTCCGCGACTTTTATCTGTTAACATGGAACTGTAAACATATTACTAATGCTCAAATTCAGAAAAAACTTCTCAATATATGCGCGGATTTCGGCTACAAATTACCGCTAATCTGTACACCTTACGAGTTAATGGGAGAATGAGCTATGTGGGAAGATGAAATACTCGAAGAAATTCATAAGATTAGAGAAGAACACGCCAAGTCTTTCAACTACGATATAAAAGCTATCTGCGCTGATTGGAGGGAGAGACAAGGGAAAAGTGGTAGAAAATTAGTTCGGTTAAATACCGCCCAAAACATGACAAAAAATAGCGAAAATGATACTATTGAGAGAACCAAATGCTAGAAATTAACAAAAGCTATGTATTAGACAAAGATAAAAAGCCGATTGCCGTTCAGATTCCCATTGCTGAATTTGAAAAAATTGAAGAAATCCTAGAGAATTACGGACTAGGAAAACTCATCGAAGAAGTTGAAAATGATCAAATCCTAGACAAAGAAAAAGCCTGGCAATACTGCCCGCATATACTGTAAAATCTATTTTATAGAAGTCTATAAAGAAATTGGCTAAATTACAATATAAATGCCTTATTTAAATCCCAATGCGACAATCCCACCAGCTAAATTAACCTGGTATTTGCTAGTTTTACAACCCAAAGATGATAAATCAGGCTTTCTGGCACAAGCGGGATATAATTTAGACAACTGGCAGGTATTGGAACAAGATTTAAGACGTATTCTTCTCAACGAGGCCACCTTAAATAAACAAACAAAGTTCGGTGATATTTATGAAATTAAAGGACTTTTACAAGGGGTGAACGGGATAAACTTACGAGTCTCTACCTATTGGATTATCGACTCACTTACGAAAGAAACAAGATTTGTGACTTTATTACCAGATTAAAAGAGTTAGACTATGAAATTTGATATGTTTTCCGAAGTTCAATTAACCGAAGATTTGCCAGAATCTAATTTGTCTCGTGGCACTCACGCGATTATCGTGGATTATTGTCCTCGACCCGAAGGCCAAGAGGATGGCTATGTTTTAGAAGTGTTAAATAATCAGGGAAAAGCCTATACAGTTATCGCTGTAGAAGTTTCCAAGATTGAATCAATTCAAAATCTTAAACAGGATGAATTGCAAATTATATAATTCTGTTATTCTTAGTGGATTTAATCCCCCATCCTAGCAATGGCGAAATGGGAGCAATTTTAGAGGTTTTTAACGCTCTCGGTGAGTCAATTTCAGTAGTAACCTTTGGGGTGGTTGGGTTTCGCTTAAACAATCGAATTGAGCCATTTTCGACCCAGTATTGTTTCGCTCAACCCAACCTACAATAATTGCTTATATTAATTTCTGATTAATTGCCAATTCATTGCCGACACAAGAGTTAAAGCGATAACAATTCATTGCTGTATGTAACAATATAAGAGGAGTGCGATCGCTGATCTTGTAGGGTGCGAAAACGCGCGTGTAACGCACCGCTAATGTTTGGGATAAAATGGAGAAGCTTCAATGCGATCGAGTCCAAGTGCGATCGCTATGAGAAATGATCGAGGTCAAGCATGACAGTGCAATAACTTCGTTACAGAGATAGGATAGTAGAATAGAGGGGGCTACCATACGGCTGCTTCAGGCTTTGATTTAGTCTTCTCGATCAGTTATTATCATGAAAGAAAAAGTGTACTTGGATTCCACGGTTCCGAGTTATTACTTTGATGAGCGTGAAGCTCTAAAAACTTTTACCGAAATCACAAGGAAGTGGTGGTCGGAGATGTCCAGTTATTATGATTTATATATTTCGGATGCCGTGCTTCAAGAACTAACCAACGGAAACTATCCGCGTAAAGCTGAAATTATTCATTTGGTTTCGAGGATTCCTTTACTACCGCCGACTTCTGCTCTTGAACAAGTTGTCGAGTTTTATCTTGCCTATGCCAGCTATTTCGACATTCAATATCTCGTTACTTGGAATTGCAACCACCTAGCGAATGCTAACAAACGGAAGCATATTCGCGTTATCAATGCCCGCCTTGGTTTGTCAACACCTGAAATTGTCACACCACTTGAACTATTCAAAGAGGAGAATAACTTATGATCCACTCAGAGATTTTGCAAGAAAAAGATAAAACTCAAACAAGATTATCGGAGGAATGCACGTCTATCCATGACTATTTAGTTAAGTCTCGCATTGCTGCGGAAAAGGCTGCGGAATCCTACGGGTTTACTCTCAAGTATGCTGAAGAAATTCATAAAATTCGAGAAGAACACACCAAAGCTTTCAACGTCAACACAACAGCCTCTTAGGTTGGCTTGAGCGAAACGCTATAGATTGATTCTGATTAATTGCCAATTCATTGCCAACACAAGAGTTAAAGCGATAACAATTCATTGCTGTATGTAACAATACAGAATAAGTTTATCTCAGGAGTTCCACAGTGATTAAAGAGCTAGACCGTATTACTGTTAATCCACAAATATGTCTTGGACAGCCAACGATTCGAGGAATGCGTATCACTGTAGGATTTGTTCTGAAACTGTTGGCTAGTCAGTTATCTATTCAGGAAGTTTTAGAGGCTTATCCAGAGTTAGAGGAGGAAGATATTCGTCAGGCTATTAATTATGCAGCTTGGGCTGTATCCGATTATATCGTTAGCTTCACTTCGGCATGATTTCTTATTCCGAGGCTCTGCCTTAGAACACCATATCTAAGGCTCTACCTTAAACCAGTATTCAGGTAGAAACTGAAGAGAGCGTTCCCCGGTAGAATATGGGAACGGGATAAAATTGTCAAATCCATATCTTCTCGTGAATCGATTAAAATATAGTTATTAGTTAATATCCATCTCACAACAATTTAAATCATGAAAGGTATTCAGTATATTGTCGATGAAACAGGAGAAAAAACAGCAGTTGTTATCGATCTAAAAGAATGGGGTCAACTGTGGAATGAGTTTTATCAAAATTTACTCGATCGCTCTCCCGTAAACGAAGACTGGATAAATCGATCGCCTTTTCGAGAAAAATTAGATCAAGCTCTGATATGGAATGCTAATCATCCACCGCAGTTATCAGATCTAGAATCCCTAGAGAGCAAACTCGACAATCATGAGTGAGGTTTTACTTGATCTAAACAACCCGATTTTTCAGCGAGATTTATTCAATTTACCCAAAAGTGAAGCATTATCCGCTCTGAAAACTTTCAGGAAAATTTCTCAACTAACTTGGGAGCAGTTATATCAAGATCAAGGATTAAAATGGGAGAAGATTAATTCTAAAAAAGGTCAAAAAGGAGAAACCTTGTACAGTTTTAGAATCACGCAAAAATGTAGAGCAATTGCTGCTAGAGAAGGTGATTATTTACGAATACTTTCTTTACATTCCGATCACGATTCAGCTTATCAATAATAATCTAGAGAACTTTTAGAGGAACTCCAAATGCTAGAAATTACCAAAAACTATGTATTAGACAAAGATCAAAAGCCGATTGCTGTTCAGATTCCCATTGCTGAATTTGAAAAAATCGAAGAAATCCTAGAGGATTACGGACTAGGAAAACTCATCGAAGAAGTTGAAAATGATCAAATCCTAGACAAAGAAAAAGCCTTACAATATTTAGAGTTGCTTAAAAACAAAAATGTGGAAGGTTGAATACAACAAGAGATTTTTAAAAGAATTAGCCTCTTTGCTAAAGGACATACAATCTCGTATTGAGTTGATCGTATTTTACCAGTTAGAAACTGACAATCCTTTTGAATTAGACTATCTCGATAAAATGAAAGGACATAAAGATAAATATAAAATTAGAGTTGCAGATTATAGGATTGACCTGACTATTGATAGACCCAATCAAACCATCATCTGTCAACGAGTCGCACATCGTAGAGAAATTTACAAAACTTTTCCTTGATAGAAAGATACTGCTATCTTTATTTGTCAGTTGCTTATCTTTTCTCTACCAACCGATATACCTATTCCGCTATGATAGCCGACTCAAAATTATTTATATTTTAGTGCGATCGCTAATCTTGTAGCTAATCTTGTAGTGGACTGTTTCAGCTAATTTGGTGTATTAGAAAAATGCTATAAATTCTATAATCTAGGACTTTAAGCCGAAATCTATTGCCCTATTTTAGCTGAAATAGTCCACTACTGGACTACACACTAACTTTTATCTCATCGGTAAAGATTGCAATCCAAAACAGAGACCTTGACAGACTCGTGTTAGGAAATTTAAGTCCAAAGTAGCGATTGTATCCCGAGAACTATGATAATAGGGATTACGCATATTAGCCGTATCTGTCACCATAATTGCCGAATAACCGCGACTCCAAAAAGGAGAATGATCGCTGCGTCGAGTATCGGGGACGATATAACCTCCAAAAATTACGGGCAACCACTCGCAGGGAGTCTGATTTTCCCGCAGGACTCGACTGAGAAAATTTAAATCCTTGCGGGTTTTGAGATTGCCAATCAAAGCGATAAAATCCCCAGTGTTGGGATAAAAATATTCTAGAAAAGCTGGATATTTTTGAGAATGGGGATTTTTATCACAGTAACCGAGCATTTCTAAGGATAACATTAACCTTAAATCCTGCTTAGTTTGTTTTAATTTTTCTGCGTAGGCAATGCTCCCCAGTAATCCGTATTCTTCTAGATCGAAGGCAATTAAACGAATTGGATAATTAGCCTGATTCTCCCCAAAAAACCTCGCTAATTCTAATAATACCGCTAATCCCGTGGCGTTATCGTCAGCCCCCGGCGACCCCGGCACCGTGTCATAATGAGCGCCAATTAAAATCGGAGGTTTTTGACTGTTGTTAGGCAAATCCAAGATTAAATTTTCGTAATTTTTTCCCTGAAAATGGAAAAAATGTGATTCAACTTTTCCCCAATTGCCTAACTCTTGCCGCAGGTATTCTCGCACATAAAAATGTCCTTGACTAGAGAAAAAAGGGTTTCTTTCTCGGACAATTTGTTCTAGGTGTTGGCTTAAGCGATCGCTAAGAAGATCAAACATTGATGGCAGCAGATAATTTAATCAAAAGAGCCAATGGATAGAGAAACTGAGGGAAAAATCGGGGAGAATAATAATTGTTAATTATAAAATATTCTGTGGAGCTAAAATCATGACAAATCTCCAGTTGACTAGCTATGAGTGTATCGTTGTTGGGGCGGGATTAGCGGGATTAATCGCCGCGCGGAATCTCCAGAGGCAAGGTCATCAAGTTCTGGTGATCGAAGCGCGAAATCGTTACGGTGGCAGAATGTCTGGTCAATATCTCCCCTCCGGACAGTGGATCGATCGAGGTGGTCAGTGGGTGGGCCCAACCCAAGAGCGTTTTTTAGCCCTCCTTGATGAGTATCAAATACGTCGTTTTCCCTCTCCCAATCAGGGAAAAACCGTTCTAGTGTTCAACAACAAACGCTATGAATTTAATGGTTTTTTTCAAGGTTTCCACGAGGGAGAAGTACCCGATATCGGCGCAGCAGAATGGCAAGATGCGATGTCAGCATGGGCGCGTTTTCAAGAACTAGCCAAAACCCTACCTTCAGGTTATCCCCAAAGCAACGATCACACCAAAAAACTAGACAGTAAAACTTTTGCCCAGTGGATTGAAGAAAACACCAGCACAGATTTTGGTCAATGGTATTTTGCTTATATGGCCCGTGCCGTCGGGTTTCTCGGGCCAGCCGAACCCCAACAAGTCTCACTGCTGCACGTTCTTTGGGGACAAAATTGCGCCGCTCAAGCTGAACATCCAGAAGCCGAACTGATCCATGGCGGAGCGGGACAAATTCCCGACAAGATCGCGGCGGAATTAGGAGAGCGAATTCGACTGGGGGAACCGGTTGTTCGCCTTAATTATGACTCGGCCGGCGTGACCATAGAAACCAGCCAGAACACTTTTACTGCGAAATTTGCCATCATTGCCATGCCGCCCCATCTTGCCGGCCGCATTATTTATCATCCCCCGCTGCCACCCCAGCGAGAACAACTAACCCAACGAGTACCGATGGGATGCTGCGCTAAAGTCCTGATTTCCTATGAGCGACCTTTCTGGCGAAAACAGGGACTAGCGGGACTTGCCCAAGGAAATTGTCAATGGTTGGAACTCTGTGCTGATAGTTCCGATCCCGAAACCGGCGTCGGGGTAATCGCCACCTTTGTGGTTGGCGATCGCTATATTCGTTGGCGCTCCATGAGTGGACCAGCGCGTCGTGCCGCCGTCCTCTCGGATTTAGCTATTTATTTCGGTCAAGAGGCCCTTTTGCCGATCAGTTACGATGAGGTGGATTGGCCCGGGGATCCCTGGACTGGTGGAGCATATTCCGCTTTTATGCCCCCCGGAGTCTGGACAAGTTTCGGCGAGGCTCTTTTTACTCCCGTCGGACCGATTCACTGGGCCGGCACAGAAATGGCTGATCGCTGGCCGGGATTTTTTGAGGGAGCGATCCGCACCGGTGAGGCAGCGGCCGATCGAATCGCCTTGCTTTTACGGGAAAAATGAGCATCTACAGGGCTAGGACACTTTTTAGGTCAAAAAAGTCATCATAGTCAATTTTCGTGGATAATAGGGCAAAAAAATCCTAAATCATCACTATTTCGCCTTGGTAATGTTCGACGAAATATTGGACACGATGACGATATTCTTTAATTGTCCGATCGACCCATTCCCGCTGCTCACTGTTAGCATAGATATGTACTAAAGGTTCTCCGGCATCGGGTAAAATCAACACCCAGTCATCATTAAGGGGATTAATCACCTTCACCCCATCGATTAACTCTAGATTATCGGTAGCGTGAGTCTCCACCAGATAGCGCATCAAGGATCCCTTTACTTTCCAAGGACAACGCACCGCCGTATTCTTATTGTAAATGCGCGGTAACTCAGCCCGCACCTGAGCTAGAGAACGTTCCTGAATGGTTAACATCTCCAAAAGTTTCGCCACGCTGAACATGGCATCGAACCCGGGATGTAATTGCGGAAAAATAAACCCAGTTTGCCCAGAGCCTCCTAAAACCACGTTAGGATTGGTTTGACATCCTTCCATTAAAGCGCTAGGACTGGCTTTTGTCCGCACCACCCGGCCATCGTGACGACGCGCGATCTGTTCCACGGCACTAGAAGCATGAACCGGCACTACCACTGTACCGCGAGGATGGGCGGTCAGAATTGTGTTCACCATTAAAGCAGTTAATTGTTCCCCGCGAATCGATAAACCACTCTCATCGACGAGGACTAATTGTTCCCCGTTGGCCGAAACTTGTACCCCTAAGTTCGCTTTCAGGGCCTCCACCACATGGCCCAATTGATGGATTAGTAACTCTCTTTCCTGCATGGAAAGGGCATTCTGACGTAAACTGGCATTGAGAACCACGGCATCACAGCCAAATTTGGCCAGTAATTCCGGTAAAATTGCTCCTGAGACTCCGTAGGCGTAATCAATGACGATTTTGGAGCTACTATTGCGAATAGCCTCCACATTTAGCTGAGTTTCAAAGGTTTTGCGGTAATTATCGAGAATATCAGCCGGATAGGACATACTGCCGATTTCCTGCATTCCCACCCGTCGCAGATCTTCTTTGAAATAGGCCCCTTCGATTTTCTTTTCCCTAGCTTTGGAAACATTAATCCCTTTTTCGTCTAAAAACTCGATTAAGAGAAAATCCGGGCGATCGGGGTGAATACGAACGTGAATTCCACCGACTACGTTTAATTTAGCCACTAAAGTCCGCGAAATCGGTAAAGCATTCGCTTGTAGGTTTTGGATATTCACCCCCACGGACATTAAACCGGCAATCAGCGATCGACTGACCATGCGCGAGACACTACGTTGATCTCGGGAGACGATTACCGTTGACCCCGGTTTTAGAATGGAACCGTAGGATGCCCCCAATTTAACGGCGAATTCGGGCGTGATATCGATGTTAGCGAGGCCCGATACTCCTCGTTGACCAAAGAGGTTTTTATGGGCAGTATTTCCCCAAATCAGGTTAATATTGAGGATGGCTCCCGATTCGATCTGTTTACTCGGCCAGACTCTTACCCCGGAATTGATCTGCGCTTCTTCCCCCACGATCGATAATTGTCCGATCACCGCACCTTCGTGTACCTGGGCCCGTCGATCGATTCTGGTTCCCCTAGCGATCGTACAAGCGGCTAAATTGACCTCATCTCCGATCACTACACCATTCCAGAGGATGGGACGTTTCAGATCGGAACCGGCACCGATGGTGACATTATCGCCGATAACCGAACCCCTCTCGATCAGAACATTTGCACCAATGCGGCAATGATTGCCGATCATGGCCGGTGCCTCGATCTGGGCGCTAGGATCGATATAGGTATTAGTGCCGACCCACACCCCGGGGGATTTTTCTCGATAGGGAAATTCTAGGTTAACTTTGCCGGATAAAGCGTCGTATTGCGCTTCTCGGTAGGCCTCCAGATGACCGACATCGCACCAATAACCATCGGCCACATAACCATACATAGGTTCGCCCCTTTGCAGCAGCAGCGGAAACAAATCTTTAGAAAAGTCGGCTTCTTCTTTGTAGGGGAGATAATCGAGGACTTCTGGTTCGAGAATATAGGTTCCGGTGTTGACAGTATCGGAAAAAATCTCACTGGTGGATGGTTTTTCGATAAAACGGCGAATTCTGCCTTCTTTGTCGGTAATCACTACCCCAAATTCGATCGGATTGGCAACCCGCGTCAGCACGAGGGTTGCTTTCGAGTTTTTGCTTTTATGGAATGCGATCGCTTTTTGCAGGTCAAAATCGGTGATACTATCGCCACTAATTACCAGAAAGGTATCATCTAACCATTCGGCAATATTTTTCACACATCCTGCGGTGCCTAGGGGTTGATCCTCCTCCACTGCGTAGGTGATTTTTACTCCAAAGTCGCTGCCGTCTTGAAAGTAGTCCCGCAGGACATCGGGGAGATAGTGCAGGGTGGTGATAATTTCAGTAATGTCATGCTTTCGTAGTAAATTAATAATATGTTCGGCGATCGGACGGTTGAGGATCGGTACCATCGGTTTGGGAAGATCACAAGTAAGCGGACGTAATCTTGTCCCCGAACCACCTGCCATTAATACCGCTCGCATAATTTCCTCCCAAGGCTATCTTTTCGCCGTTTTTAAATAGTTTTTGCAAATTATGGCTTTAGTTTCCCGACCTCGATCGAGCTAGTTCCTAACCGGCATTCTAACACCGTCCCCCCGATTCAGGACAATATTTTCTTTTCCCAAGCTGGCAAAACCCAAGCTTAAAATGGGAGATGTGAACTGTCTAAATCCAAGGATGAGATGACATGAGACTGGTTGTTTTTCTCTTAATAATTGTTTACGGTGTCGGTGGTTGGAAATTCTGGAATGGATACAGAAGCACTAATTTTAGTTCCAGTTTACCCAATCGTTTGGCTCTAACCCTGTTCTGGCCGCTTCTGTTGGCTGTTAATCCCGCCTATCGCAAGAATTTTCAAAAAGCCCTCAAGGGTAAATAAAATTAACATACTGCCAAAATCGCCGCCATAAAACAGGAAAGAGGGTGGGTATCGAGGCGTTTTCTGCCGGATTAGTCCAGATTACCCCCCCCAAAAAAAACCTAAATAATTTATGGTGATCAGCAATTTAGCCGTGGATGGCTTATCATGGTTAGGGAAAAAAGGGGTCGTAGCTCAGTTGGATAGAGCGAGTGCCTCCTAAGCACTAGGCCGCCGGTTCGATCCCGGCCGATCCCGCCTTTTTCAGTGATCAGTTAGGCGTTGGGGTATGGGGAAGTGGGGAAGTGGGGTGTGGGAATTATGAATTATGAATTAAGGCGATGTGCAACTAAGGGGAGACAAGGAACTGAAACTGCAAGGGGTCAGGGCTATGACGATTAAGCCAGTAGCAAACTGTGTGAGCTAAAAGCTTAGGGTTCAGACGACTGATTAAATGCCACAAATCTCTTGGCCACAACTTTTCTATCGAAAAACGCTCACTGAGTTGTCCAATCACAGTTTCGAGCAAACGTCTGGTTCTCTGGAGTAGCTTGAGATAGTTAGGGGAAGGCAAATCCTGCATATTGGAACGACAGGGAGTCGCCAATTGGATACCATACTGTTGCAGTTCGGCTTTTAGTGGAGCGGACAGATAGCCCTTATCTCCGATGAGTAGCCCCTTAATCGAAGGGACGAAATCCCAAAGAGCTTCTCGTTCACTCCCATTGGCAGCGGTGAGGCAAAAACCCGTAATAATACCCGTCTGAGTCACTAGCAAATGACCATGAAAGCCATAGTCAGTAGATGGAAAAGTTTGAATAACCAGAGTATTTAGTAACATCTGATACAAAATACTTAGAGAAATTAATTAAGAAAACTTATGTCTAAGAAAAAAGACTATTGCTATTAGCCAGAAGGCAAATATAGTGCGCCTAAATGATATATAAACTAGAATGCCGACAACAATCCCGAAATATTTTAGAATAAAAGGACGACAAATATAAGTGTTTGGAGAATCAAATCGAAGCAGAACTTCAAATTCTCGAAGAGTTCATCAAAACTAATCCCGACTCCCGATAACTGAAAAGCTAAGTACAGGACAAAAATTGTAGGGAATGAAGAAAATCCCGATGATTGGGCAAAGAAGGGTTAAGAATCAGATGACGAAGATGGTCAAAACCTAAGCGAAAAAGACTTTGGCTACGACGACCCTCAGTACAGGACAAAAAGCTTGAAAAGTAGGCGAGAGTAGGGTTTTATGAGAAATAGAACCAATCTCTAAAACCCTATGAACCAGTATAGCGCCCTAAAGCAAGCCCTTAAACCCCATCTGGCATGGCATGGAGCCAGGCTCTCGTTTCTAGCACTGTTCCTACTAGCCTTAATTAAAGTCAAAACCGTCAATCTGAGCGAGTTAGCAGTAGGATTTGGAGGTAAAGCCCTCAAAGAATCGAACTACAAGAGATTACAACGCTTTTTCCGCAACTTCGAGCTTGATTATTCTGAAATTGCGAAAATTGTCGTGGGTTGGTTGAAGCTCCCCCAGCCTTGGGTGTTGAGTCTTGACCGGACTACCTGGGAGTTGGGCGAGCATTGCTACAACATCCTGACTGTAGGCATAGTCCACGAAGGAGTCGCCATTCCCATCTTGTGGTGGCTGCTCAAGAAAAAGGGAAACTCCAACAGTGATGAGCGTATGCGGTTCATTAGACCTCTTGC
>NZ_CAIP01000082.1 GCF_000297435.1 Microcystis sp. T1-4
AATAATAACCCCATCACCCTTAAAGTTCGTGCCACTCAGGTTACCACAAATACCTACCCTGGTTGGCAAATCTTAGCCGCAGAAACCGTTAATGGAGTCAATCAAGTCCTCTTGAGAAATACCACACCAAACCTTCTATATATATGGAATTTAGATAGCAATTGGAATTGGCAATCTTCCACTGGAGGGTGGGGATTAAACTCCCTGGAAGCTTTTACCCAAGAAACCAACTTCCAACAAGACTTTAACGGTGATAATCAGATTGGTAATCCCTCCCCAAGTAGTCTAGTTGGTGGCTTAGGTAATGATATTCTAGTGGGTGGCGCTGGTAACGATACCCTCAATGGTGCTGCTGGAACCGATACTTTAACCGGTGGGACGGGGACAGACATCTTCATTTTCCAATTTAGTCAGTCCACCGCAGCAGCAAGCGATCGTATCACGGATTTTGCCATCAATACTGATAAAATTGACCTGCTTAGTCAAGCTGGTGCGGCAATTAATGCCCCGGTCGCTTTTACCCGGGCAACAGATAGCACCACGACCAATATTAACACTATTGTTACTAACGTCTTTACCGATGCTGATGGGGCAACAGCCGGAAATCAAGCTCTCGGAATTAACAGTGCTGTTTTAGTACGGGACAATAGTTCTTCTACTTACCTAATTATCAACGACGGTACGGGGGGTTTCCAAAGTGCTAATGATTTGGTGATTAATCTTACTGGGTTAACGGGTAGTTTACCGGCGCTCGGCACTATTGCGGTCAATAGTTTCTTTGTCTAAATTGATGGGGGGGATTAATTCTCCCCTTTTAACAGTGTTTTTAGTATAGAATTAGGGCAGGTATTGCTAAAGAACCAGATTGTGAAACTAATTGTCTTTGATGATGAAAGTGAGGTAATCGTGCAATGGATACCCGATTAAAATATCAAGGTATTATTAAGACTGTTCTCCAGAATCATGCTAACTATCGTGCTACCTTACCTGATGGCTACACTTCTCAGGTTATATTTGATGATGAACGAGGACATTATCTAGTTTTAGATTTCGGTTGAAGTGGTAATAAGTATCTCCATGCAACACCAATTCACCTTAGCTTGGTTGTCGATAAAGTCTGGATTCAATGTGATGAAACGGAGGAAGGCATAGCGACTGATTTGATGGAAGCAGGTATTCCCAAAGAAGATATAGTTCTGGGTTTTCGTTATCCTAAAGTACCCAAATATACAGGATTTGCTGTGGCTTAGTGACCAAAAATGTTGAATCTATACATCAAACTTTATACACAAGCTGAAATTGCAAAAATGTTTTAGACAAACTCAATTATAAACAAAGTAATGCAATTGAGAATTTAATTTACCTTATCGTACTTTTAGCCCTGAAATATATGATAGCGATGATAGTTTAAAAAATCTAAATCTGGTAAAAAGCGATCGGGAACATTTAAAGTTTTACCGCGATAGTTGATAAAATTTAGTTCTAACGTCTCGCTACCTTGATCCTGAGCCTTTTTTTCGATCTCATGGCCAATAATTAATCTTAAATCCTCATCGAAACTAATTAAACCTCGATCGAAAGCAGTATCATGAGTACGAGCTAGGCACAGGCCATTATGAGGGTTTAAACGCTGTTCGGGAAATTGACTCCAGGGTAATATATGACTAGCTGTTAGTAACAGAGGAATGGGATTTCCTGTAATACAGCAACGATAGTTATATAGGGCTAAAATTGTCTTTCTAAAAAAGTTTTGTCCGATTCTAACTTTTCTGATTGCCTCGTTTTCTGTTTTGATATTTTCCGAAAAATCATGTCTAGTAAAATCCTCTTGCTGTTCGTTGATAACTCCTAAAAGAACCTGTAATTTTTCCTCACTTTCTAGGGCTAATTCTGTCCAGTTATCCTCGAACTCTTGCCAGATTTGCCGATCAGCTTTACTGATACCTTTTAACCCCTGTACTCCTCGCAATTGATGCCTGGGATCGAGAGAACCAAAATTACATAATTTCATCACCAGGGCCGATGGTGTTCGCTGTAACTTTTCAGCGACTTCGATAATAATAGGATTATTGGTGTGGAATTGTCCATAGGGAAATTTATAGTATAAATTGAGAGCGATCAGCAGCTCATCCCTTGTCCATAAATTCTTATTCATAACCCCTAGAAAATACCACCATCAGCCCTTAAATTACTGCTCAAATCAAATCGGGAAAAACTTCGCGCACTGCTGGATGAATTAACCGATGATTGGCGACATTTAACCCCTTAGCGAGGGAAACATCTTGATCCAAGGCTTTTACCCCATGGTCGGCTAATTTAATAACGTAGGGTAGGGTACTATTATTTAAAGCTTGGGTTGCCGTCCAGGGTACTGCTCCAGGCATATTAGGCACTCCATAATGTACTACTCCCGACTCCAAGTAAGTCGGTTGACTGTGGGAAGTGGCCCGCAGAGTTTCCACGCAGCCCCCTTGGTCTACTGCCACATCGACAATTACAGAACCAGGGTTCATTTTGGCGACTAAAGAGCGAGAAACTAGAGTCGGCGCTCGTTTTCCTAAGACTAGCACTGCCCCAATCAATAAATCGGCCTTAGGAACCACATTTTCTAATTGTGCCGGGCTACTGTAAAGCAATTCTACCCTGGAACCGAATAAAGTCTCTAAATAGGCCAAGCGCTCGACGTTAATATCTAAAATAGTTACTTTTGCCCCCATACCGATGGCAATTCTGGCCGCTTCCGTACCCACCACACCACCGCCAAGGATAACCACTTTTCCAGGACTCACCCCGGGGAAACCCCCCAGTAAAACTCCCCTACCTCCCTGTTGTTTTTCCAGATAGCGGGCCCCAAATTGTACCGAAAGACGACCGGCAATAACACTCATGGGAGTTAAGAGAGGCAAGCGACCATCGGCAAGCTCGACCGTCTCGTATGCGATCGCAGTTGTTCCCGACTCGATTAATGCTTCCGTTAAATAGCGCTCGGCCGCTAGGTGTAAATAGGTGAATAGGAGAGCTTCTTTATTTAAAAAGCCGTATTCTGCCTTAAGCGGCTCTTTGACCTTGACAATTAGCGGTTTATCCCAAACTTGGGCTGCTTTTTCCACAATTTTGGCCCCAGCTTTTTGGTAATCCTCATCGCTGAATCCGGCACCCAATCCGGCGGCCGTTTCCACAAATACCCTGTGACCGCGATCATTGAGTACACGCACACTACTAGGACTCAAACCGACGCGAAACTCCTGATCTTTAATCTCTTTGGGAACACCTATTTCCATGGTTTGCTTCTGGGGGACTATTTCTAACTAGGGTATGCTGAAAAAGTTTTTCGGTGGGGGTAGGGTGTGGGGTGTGGGGTGTGGGGAAGTGGGGAAGTGGGGAAGTGGGGTGTGGGGAAGTGGGGAAGTGGGGAAGTGGGGAAGTGGCCCCCCAACCCCCCCGACATCGGGGGGGCAGGTGGGGTGTAGGGTTTTAGCCATTTTCAGGGGAAAAGTCCCTGAATTTTCCCCCGGATCACTCCAATGGCCAGTACTTATCGAACAATGTTTTTAGATTTATTCAGCCAACCCTATAGTTGCGAGTTATCAGGCATACTATTGGGGAATTTTAGCGACTTTTTTGGTATTCTTCCAGCAAATCGATTAAATCTATCTGACATTTGCTGGGTAACAAATCCGCTAGAGAAACTTGCAGATGACCACCTCCGAGGGTGACTTTTATCTCCCGCAGGATAGACATGACTGCATTCTCGCTTAAACTGTCGTTTTCGAGCAAAGGGAAGACTTTTTCGGCAACGACGCTGTGTAAATGTGCTTCCCGGAGATAGAGATGCCATTTAGCCACGTCAATGTAGATATTGTCGCCGATTTGGGCCGCCAGATTTTCGATGTCCTGAGTTGTATTAGCCATGGGATGTTACCGAGTAGTTAGCGATCGCCGCTATATAAATCAAATGTCCCACCAATAGAATAGCCCAAATTCCCGTGAACAGATTTAACCAAGTCCAATCGGAAAATTTAATGATATGAAAAAACCACAACCCTGAATTAATCGCTAAAAAACCCGCTACATGAACGGCGAAATTCATGCGATCATCTAAACGTCGGAAAGCGGGATCGTTTTTGCGGTCGGGTTGACGGGGCCAACGAGGAGGCATAAGCAGTGATCATTTATCAATTATCAGTTATCAGTGTACCGTTTTTTTTAGCTAAGTTAAGTTGCCAGAGTGCCTATCCTCACCAAGAAGTTAATTTTGTCCTATTACTTATCTACTGGTGGCAATTTCCACTTCGGGTAAGATTTCTAAAGATAAACGGGTTCTGACAGTGCCGGAAAGACGTTTAAGGAGTTGTGGGCGTAAATCGCGCAGAATATAGATTAATTCGTCTCCCGTGCGCCATTCTTCCCTTTCTGTGACTACCTGTAGGGAATTATCACGACGCAATAGTAGGGGCAGCAGTTCGCCATTTTCGATTAATTTAGTTAATCTGGTCTGTTGTTCGCTCAAATCATCGGCCTTAAAGATAGTTTTACCCAATTTAATCTGATTATCGTCTAAATACTGATTCCATTCCTTGACCGAAAAACTAGGGAGAAAAACCTGATTAACCTTATTTTTATCTGGGTTGGGGGTTCCCGCAAAGGCAGCCAACAACCGGGGAGGATGAAATTCCTCGCTGGCTCTTTGGGCTAAAACCAGATTAACCTCGCTATTATTAGTCAAAACCAGAAAAGTTCCCATGGATTCGATTCCCGCTTCTTGCAGTATTTTTGTATCAAGTGCGCTACTCTGCAGCACCGTCAAACCGTCTTCTTTTGCTTGCTGACAGGCTGCGGCATCCGTATCGATTAAAACCACGTTTTCCCCTTGTTCTTGGAATAAACAGCCGATTAAGCGACCTAGGGGATTACAACCGACGATTACTGCCCCTGTTGCCGCAGAAGAAGTGATTTTTAGCCCTTTTGCCACCCAACGCGCCGTTAATCCCTGAATAAAAACGGTCATTAAAATTGTTAAAAAGACTAAAGCTTTGATCGCTTCACCGCCATTAATACCGGCACGGGTGAGTAAAATGGCAAATAAAGAAGCTACAGAGGCGGAAACGATTCCCCTAGGGGCAACCCAAGCGATAAATAACTTATGTCGCCAATTTAGGTCACTTTTTAGGGTACACAGAGCCACACTTAGGGGACGTACCACCAGCATCAAGACTAACACCGTCAGGACGCTGCCCCAACCCAAAGCGATGACACTGGCGATCGAAAGATCCGCCGCTAGTAAAATAAACAGTACCGACACGCAAAGAGTGGTTAATTGACCTTTAAAACGCCTTAATAACCGCTCATCGGGAACTGCCGCCGCTTTTAGCACAATTCCCGCCATTACCACCGCCATTAATCCCGATTCACTGCGACTAAATTGTGATAAACCAAATAACCCCCAGACTCCCGCTAAAACCACGAGATTCTTTAACTCAAAAGTCAAAAAATTGCAAGTTTTTATAATAAAACTTAACAATCCCCCGCCGACAATGCCGATCGCCGCCCCGATGCCTAAACGCAGGGTTAAACCGGTGATAATTGCCATGGGGCGGGCATGACTATCAATAATCGTATTTAGCACCACTACGGCTAAAATTGCGCCCACAGGGTCGATTAATACCCCTTCCCCTTCCAAAAGCGTCGCTACTCGCCGATCTACGGCGATTTGCTTCAGCAAAGGCCCGATCACCGTCGGACCGGTTACCACCACTAAAGAAGCGTAAAGAAAAGCGATCGGCCAGGGAAATTCCCCCAACCAGTGGGCCGCCATACCGCCACCGATGAGAGTGATGGAAGTACCGAGGGTGACAAGATTGCGTAAACTGCCAGAAACTCGCCCTAATTCCCGTCCGCTTAGGCTTAAACCGCCTTCAAATAGGATAATCGCCACAGAGAGGGCAACAAGGACTTCTAAGCCAATTCCCAGACTTTGGGGGTGTAAAATTTCCCAACCATCGGACCCCAAAGCAATCCCAAAAATGAGCAGGAAGACAATACTGGGAACTTTCAGGTATTCGGCAATGACTTGGGCTGTAATCCCCGCCACCACAGTGATGACGATTTGCAGGGTAAGGGCGAAAGATGGATCCATGTTTAGCGATCGGTTATCGGCTATCGGTTATCGAGGCGGGGTTATGGTTGGGGTTTAATCATTCTAATTATAGTTTTGATTCCCGCTTCGGCCTGGTCGGGAGGAAATAAGCATAACAAGCTCCAGAAAACGGGTTTCTTTGAGAAACCCGTTTTCTAATGTAATCGCGTAGTGCTATATCATAGACTTATCAAACTTGACAAGTCTTGTTTATGCTTTCAATAGAATACCTAACTGACCAAAACGGACAACCCAAAGCCGTTGTTATTCCGATTGAACTATGGAAACAAGTATTTCCCCAAGAAGATATGTCTTGTGAAGAGTTCACCGAAGCAATAGAAGACTACTGCCTTAACCAAGCGATGGATGAGGCACAGCAGAGTCCACTATTAGATATCGAAGAGGCACTGGCTTATTTGGAGGAATAGATTTACCTTGAAGGTTCAATATCGAAAAAGATTTCTCAAAGATTTGAAGGCATTGAAAAACCAGCCTGTTTATGAGCAAATTTTACAGCTTGCTTTTAGAGATTTACCCAATGCCAAATCATTGCAGGATATTGGTAATGTCAAGCCAATGAAGGGAGCTACCAATCGCTACCGAATACGGCTTGGTGAATATCGATTAGGAATAGCCGTTGTTGATGATAACATTGAGGTAATGCGGCTCCTACACCGACGTGAATTTTATCGCTACTTTCCCTAAATATTCATTAATTTAACTAAAAGTGAGCCATTATGAGTATAGATTCAGCCCTTAAGAATATAGTTGAGAATATGCCCGATGCTCTCAAAACTGAACTTTTACATTATGCCGAATATTTGCTCACTAAGTCTGACCAAACAGAAGAAAATAAACAAGCAGCAAAAGAATCTGTAACTGTTAAAAGAACTTTAGCTGGTTCAATAAAAGGAACTTTCGTTTTACCTTTAGCTAATGACTTTGATGCTCCCTTAGAAGACTTTGAGGACTATAGGTAATGAGGAGTGCTTTAATAGATACTCATGTCTTTATCTGGTTAGCTGAGGATGACCCAATTTTGCCTGTTTCGCTGCGAGATAGTCTTGAAAATACCGATAATGTTTTTGTAAGTATTGCTAGTTTTTGGGAAATATCGATCAAGGTAAAAATTGGTAAACTCTCTCTCTGTTCTGAAATAACTATAACTCAAAAAGATTGGGATTGAATGGCTGTGATTACCACCGTATTGATAATATCGGGAACGGTACAACCGCGACTGAGATCATTGACGGGTTTTTTTAATCCCTGTAGGATTGGACCAATCGCTAAAGCTTTTGTTTCCCGCTGCACGGCTTTATAAGTATTATTCCCTGTATTCAGGTCAGGAAAAATAAACACCGTTGCTTGGCCCGCTACCTCTGACCCCGGCATTTTTTGGGCGGCTACTTCCCTATCCACGGCCGCATCGTACTGAATCGGCCCTTCTAGCTTCAAATCGGGGCGTTTTTCCCTAGCGATTTTGGTCGCTTGTCGTACTTTTTCCACGTCTTCTCCCTGGCCCGATTGACCCGAAGAATAGGAAAGCAGGGCGATTCGCGGTTCAATTCCGAATTTTTGGGCAGTTTCAGCAGAAGATAGGGCGATTTCGGCTAATTCCTCGGCACTGGGGTCAGGATTGACTGCACAATCCCCATAGACCAAGACTCGATCCTCTAGACACATAAAAAAGACCGAGGAGACGATCGCACAATCGGGCTTAGTTTTGATAATCTGGAGTGCAGGCCGAATCGTGTGTTGAGTGGTATGCACTGCCCCCGATACCATACCATCAGCATCGCCCTGATACACCATTAAAGTGCCAAAATAGGAGACATCCTGTGCATAATCCCGGGCCATGTCGAGATTCATTCCCTTGGCTTTTCTCGCTTCGTAGAGGGTCTGCACATAGCTTTCAAAATGGGGACTAGCCACGGGGTCAATAATTTGCAGGCGATCGAGATCGAGAGTGATACCATGTTTTTTAATCACCATTGCAATCTCGTCTGGTTGTCCCAAGAGGGTTAAATCGACGATATCCTGTTCGATTAAAACTGTGGCCGCCTGGAGGATGCGCGGTTCGGTTCCTTCGGCCAAAACGATGTGACGTTTTTGCGCTTTGGCCTGTTGTACGAGATTATAGGTGAACATCTTCGGGGTAATCCCCTGGGTCCGCAAAGTGCGAATTTGCGCTTCTAGGCGATCGAGATTGATGTTACTGTGAAAAAGCTGCAGACTGAGGTTAATTTTATCGTAGTCCGTCGAGGTTAGGGTGGTTCGCACATTGTGGACGCGTTCGGCCGTGGTGTAGGTATCGGTGGTGACGGAGAGAATCGGTAAGGGATCTGGCAAACCTTCAATTAAACGGGCGATCGAAGGATTGAGGTTATGACCTGCTGTTAAAACTATACCGGCTAATTGGGGATAATTGGCCGATTGATGGGCCTGTAACATCCCGATAATCACATCGCCGCGATCCCAAGGGGTGATAATTAAACTATCTTCTTTTAACCGCTCTAGGGCATTTTGCATCTGCATGGCCACCACCAGAAAGTTACTAGCTAAACTATCTAATCTGTGCTGTCCGTAGAGAACTTTTGCCTGTAATTGTTGGGCGATTTCTGATACTCGCGGGCTGCTAAGTTTAGCATTATGGGGAATCACTCCTAGGGCATATTCTTGGGGGGGAAAAATTTTAGTTAGGCTTTTCCGTAATTCCTCTATTTTTTCCTCTTCAGCTTGATTGATAATAATTCCGATCACCGTACAACCTTTATCTTGGTAGGTGTCGCAGGAAATCAGGATCGGACTAAGGGCATCTTCGATACTGCGCTGGTGAGCATTACCTAATATTAAGATGGGATGGCCGAGATTTTTGGCGATTTCTGTATTTAGTTCAAATTCAAAGGCGGAATTTTCTTGCAGATAATCGGAACCTTCACAGAGGATAAAATCATATTTTTTTTCTAAGTTTTTAAACTTTTTGATAATTCTTTCGATGATTTCATCAAATTTTTGGTGTACCAATAAATCCTTCACTTCGTCGTAACATAAACCGAATGCCTCTTCGTAGGTTTGTTCTAATTTAAAATAATTGAGGATTAAGTCAATGTCTTCGTCCCGATGACCTTGGGAACAGTCGAGAACAATTGGCTGGAAAAAAGCAACTTTATTAGTTTTGCGGAGAATTAAGTCAATAATTCCTAAAGCGACTAACGCTTTACCGCTTCCCGTTGCCGTCGTGCTGATATATAAAGAGTTAGTCATAGGTAGAGAAGAATAATAACAGGAGTGGGATTTAATTGGGCCACCCCAACCTTGAGGTGAGCGATTGATCCCCCCTTAATCCCCCCTTGATCCCCCCTTAATAAGGTGGTTTTGATCCCCCCTTAATCCCCCCTTAATAAGGGGGGCAGCGATCAAGTTGTCTATAAGGGTGTGAACTGTTGGCAAATTTTCAGTAAACTATCTTTATTTGTTGGCTAATCCAGAGATTTTTGTCCCAGAGCGATCGCTGTTTGAATATCTGCTAGAGAGTGATGGAATATACCTTGTAATCTAGCAGTTATTTTGTCCGATGGCTGTTCACTGGTAACATTTTTTTCATGAACTTGATTTAATTTCCTCGGATTAAAATAAAGACTCCAGAAAATCCTATCACCAGCTTTACATTTAGGGCTTGTTTTTTCATAAAGATTTAAGCTTATCTCCCTCCGATTGCTATTAAATTTTAACTGGAAGCAATTACCCCAGATTGTTGAAACCATTGGCTAATTCCGGCGGCTAAAACTTGCGCTAATTGTTTTTGTGCCTGAGTATCGGTAATCCATTCAAATTCTTGAGGATTACTCATAAATCCTAACTCTAATAACAAAGAAGGACTACTATAGGGACGAGTTAAAGCTAAATTATTCCAAAATACTCCATAGGAAGGACGGTTAAGATTTTTGGTTAAATAATCGTGGAGAAAAACCGATAAATCCGCTGCCTGGGGATGATACCAAAATATGCCAATTCCTTGAGTATTTAAGGCATCTCCATCATCGGGTAAAGCATTATAGTGAACCGATAGTGCTAGGGTTGGTTGTAGATTATTAATCATCTCTACCCGTGCCGGTAGGGATAAATCAATGTCCGTTTCTCTGGTTAAATAAACTGTTGCCCCCAATTTTTCTAACTCCCGTTTAATTAATTTAGACATAACCAAATTAATCTCTTTTTCTGTGTAACCCGTCGGACCGACAGCACCAGTTTCTTTACCTCCGTGTCCGGGATCTAATAAAATAACTTTGCCCTGTAAATTAGCTCTTTTTTCTGGGGGATGACGCAGGGTTAAGATTAAATTTGTCTCCTGGTAACGAAGACTATAACCCCACTGTTGTTTTTGATTAAGATTAAAAGTGTATTCTATCGTAGTCGGGTTAATTTGTCGCCAATCTAAACGTCTGACAAAAGGATTATCCACCAGAAAAATTGTATCGGTTTGGGCAATGGTATTATAAAGCGTCAAAATAAATTTATCATCCTCTTGTCTCACGGCGATGGGTACAGGATGGGAGAGGGGAAAAATAATTTCCGTTGCTTGATTGATACTGCGAGAAGAGAGACCGCGAATATTAGCATTATCCAATACCTCATTGACTATTAAACGGGTTTCTCGCTCTAAAATCCAACCACCATAATCTAACCGTAACCAATCCCCTTCTTTCCCAGTGACTCTCGCTTTCGTACCTTGGGGTAAAGGAGTTAAACGGGAATAATCACTACCCGGCCCCGTGCGTGCTACCCCTTGGGCTGCTATAATTTCAATCACTGGTAAATTTTGATCGCTAATAATGTTAATTTCTCCTTGACCTTGTTGACTAATCGAGCGATTATTTAATTGTGCTGTAAAAATAGGTTTTCCTAAGTTAGCCTCTTGCTTAAACTGCTGACAACCTCGATAGTAACCAGTTTTATCATCGGAATTCGCTTGATTAAGATTAGTTAAAACTGCGGCATTACTAGGCAGTTTTGTGGTTTGAGGTTGGGGTAAAAGAGGTAAGATTTTATCTCCTAACTGCACAGAAACCTGAGCTTGGGGAGTGGCAATCGCACTAAAACAAATCCATTCCCCCACTAACCTCGTCTTATTGACAGAAGGACTGAGAGAGTTATCAGCAAAAGCTAATCCTTGAGGAATAATTGCTTGAGTATCTAGACGAATTATTTGACGATTAATAGTTTGGTTTTGATAGCGAATAGTGAAATTATTTTCGCCAACTTCTAGGGGAAAACTAGGGGCAAAATATCCTTTAGCACTGCGTTGAATCGGTTGATTATTAAGCAAAACTTGACCCGATGGAGGAGCAGAACCAATAAAAAAGATTCTCGATGCCGTGGTTTGATGATTATCGGGAGGATAAACAATCATTAATGAAGCAGATTTAGCGCTGATGCTGTGATAAAAACCAATTAATAGCACTAAAACTAAACCGATTAAGATATTTTGCCCAAAAGTTCTCACCTTTAACCAGAATAGCCCCATATTATAACCCTCTTAGCTGACAAATATTATCCTAGGACAAATTCTAGAGGTTTGTTGTTGGTCTTCTCAGTTGTACTGCATTTAAACTGCCTGTGGAAAATAGTAGTACAAATGCTCGAACCCCCACTTCCCCATCACCCCCCGCAACGCGCACGCAGTGACCACCCCATCACCCCATCACCCTAATTCATAATTCATAATTCATAATTCATAATTCATAATTCATAATTCCCACACCCTGTTTGTGACCCTCATCCCTTATGATCAATATAGATTAACTTTTGTAAAGGAATCGGAGTTATGGCTTTAACCGTTGGAACAATCGCACCGAACTTTACCACCACCGACGATACTGGAAAAACCGTTTCCCTGTCGAATTTTCAAGGTAAAGTCGTAGTTTTATACTTCTATCCCAAAGATGATACCCCCGGCTGCACCAAGCAAGCGCAAAGCTTCCGGGATAACTACGAACAATACCAAGACAAGGAAATAGTAGTCTTCGGGGTGAGCAGGGATGACCAGGGTTCCCATGCACAATTTAAAGAAAAATACGGTTTACCCTTCCAATTGCTCGTAGATACCGATGGTGCTATCACCAAAGCTTATGATGTCGATGGTGGTGGCTATTCTAAGCGCGTCACCTATATCATCGATGCGGAAGGCAAAATTAGCCATGTGGATGAAAAAGTGAATACCGCTAGTCACGCATCGGATATTCTCTGCGTCGTCGGTTAATTTTTCCTAAAATCTTTTCTGGGTGTGTTAGGGGAACCTAATACACCCGATATTTATACCCACTTTCCGCAGTTGGTGGTGAGTCTTTCGTCTAAAAAGGGTTGACAAGCTCAGGTGAGGACGGTGGAGCGTCAGGGTTATTTGTTGGGAGTTTGTGGTCATGCGTCATCTTTTTAATCATATTCCCCAGTTTTAAGTGAAAAGGCTAGTATAATTAACGGTGTTCTAAGTAAGTGGTTCTAATTAAATAGAAGATAGATTTTGCCTTCCATCTCCCCCTGCTCTCCTTAATCCCCCCTTGACAAGGAGGGTATTTGACGGTTTTTAACATCTACCTACTTATCTTGTGGGGAAATGATTACCTTGTCATCAAAAATTAATATATTTTTAAGGCTTACGATCTAATTTTTTGCTTTTACTAAAATGTCAAATGTTATTGAAATTGTCAAAAACTTAGCCAATAGAGAAGCCAAGCGCACTGAAGCCGATATACAAGCTGGCATCAGGGATTTATTACTTCAAGCTTCACTAGATCTCGATGATGAAGATCTTGATGTAAAACTTGAATCTCAATTGGGTGATCGCCGTAGAATTGATGTTGAAGTAGGATCGGTAGTCATTGAAGTCAAAAAAGATTTACGGAAAGCAAAAATTCTCGCTGATGCGATAGAGCAATTATCGGGCTATGTCGCAGTTCGGACGCAGCAAACGGGACAAAACTATATTGGTATTTTATCGGATGGTTTGGAATGGCGCTGTTTTCATCTCAAACCATCAAAGGATTTTGTTGAAGTCTCTAAACATTTAGTAAATGCAAATAATCCCGATGCCGATAAATTAATTGCTTGGTTAGATGGTGTTTTGGCAACAAAGCAAGGCGTTATTCCTACTCCAGAAGAAATTAATAATAAGCTGGGTGTAGAAAGCTCTTCCTATGCCATTAATCATGCAACTTTATTAAGTTTGTATGAGGAAAACAAAGAGCTTCCTACAGTAAAAATGAAGCGTCTATTATGGGCGAAACTTTTGACGACAGCGTTAGGTAGTCAATTCAAAGATAGTGATGAATTATTCGTTGAGCATACCTTACTGGTGAATGTATCTGAAATTATTGCTCATGCTGTTTTAGGTCTAAATGTTAATGATTTATCGCCCGCTTCTCTTTTATCAGGTTCTCAGTTTGAGATTAGCGGTATTTATGGCGTAATTGAAAGCGACTTTTTTGATTGGGTGATAAAAGTTGAGGAAGGTGATATTTTTATTCGTTCATTAGCTCGTAAAATTTCTCGTTTTAATTGGGGGGAAGTGGCCTATGACATTATGAAAGTCTTATATGAATCAATCATTGCTCAGGAATTAAGAAAACAATTAGGAGAGTATTACACACCAGACTGGCTGGCGGAGGCTATTGTTGAAAAAACAATTAAAGACCCCTTAAATAAGCGTGTTTTAGATCCGTCTTGCGGTTCTGGAACTTTCTTGTTTCATGCGGTTAAAAATCTTTTTAAAAAAGCAGCGCAGGAGAAATTGTCTCTGCGTGAATCTCTTGAAACTTTGGCAAGGAATGTTATTGGCTTTGATATTCATCCAGTCGCAGTGACGTTAGCTCGTGTAACTTATCTTTTGGCAATTGGTCGTGATAATTTGACTAATCCAAGCAGAGGGGAAATTAATATTCCTGTTTATTTGGCTGATTCTATGCAATGGCGACAAAAGCAATATGATCTATGGTCAAGAGATCACGTCATTATTGAAACGGATAGTGAAGGACAGTTATTTAAATCGGAGTTACGTTTTCCCCATGAGCTTCTAAAAAGTTCCCATAGTTTTGATGAGCTTGTAAAAGAATTAGCAGATAAAGCTACTCAAAAAGATTACAGTAAACCGATACCTTCTTTAACGGGGGTATTTCGGCGATTAGCTATCCCTGAAAAGTTTCATGAGACGATTAAAAGTACATTTTCCGTTATGTGTGAACTCCATGAAAGCGGACGGGATCATATTTGGAGCTATTATGTGCGTAATTTGGTCCGTCCTGTTTGGTTGAGTTTGCCGCAAAATCGGGTTGATATTCTAATTGGAAATCCGCCCTGGCTTTCTTATCGGAATATGCCTAAAGAGATGCAACAATCATTTAAGGAAATGAGTGAAGAGCGCTCACTTTGGCATGGGGCAAAGAATGCCACACATCAAGATCTTTCAGCATTGTTTGTCGCTAAAACTATTGAAACTTATTTGGGTGAAGGTGGCAAGTTTGCTTTTGTGATGCCTAATTCAGTAACGGATAGAGAATATTTTGGAGGATTTCGAGAGGGGAATTATTGCCTAGGGAAAGGAGCAACAACATACGTTGAATTTGCAGAATCTTGGGATTTACGAAGACTAAGACCCCATTTTTTTCCTAGAGGTGCATCGGTTATTTTTGGTAAGAGATCTCAAAAACCTGTAAAAATGCCTTTGATTGCTGAATATTGGACAGGAAAAATCAACGAACCTAAATCATCGTGGAGCGTGATTAAAAAATCACTTAAATTCCCTAAAGAAGAAATAAAAATAGGCTCAGAAAATAAAATTTCTCCCTATCATTCCCAATTTTCACAGGGAGCTACAATAGTTCCGAAAGTGCTTTTAACTGTTGAAGAAAAAATATCTAGTCCGTTAGGTTTAGCTTCTGGACGTAAGTTAGTTCAGTCAAAAAGATCTGCTAATGAGAAAAAACCCTGGAAAGATCTTCCTACTTTAGAAGGAACAATTGAAAGTGATTTTATCAGACCTTTATATACAGGAGCATCTATTTTACCTTTTCGTTGTCAAGAACCCGAATTAGCAATTATTCCCTGGAATGGAAAAGTCTTAATGGATGGAGAATCTGAATTCATTGATCTGTATCCCGGCTTATGTGCTTGGTGGCGCAAAGCAGAAGAAATATGGACAGCAAACAAATCTAGTAGCACTCGCTTATCCTTACTTGAACAAATTGATTATATGGGCAAGCTGACTCAGCAGTTTCCCATACCAAAAGAAAGAATTTTATATGCTTCTTCTGGAATGCACATTTGTGCGGCTAGATTATCCAATAGACAAGCTATTATTGATAGTAAACTGTATTGGGCAACGACTGAAGGACTAGAAGAATCCTATTATTTATGTGCAATCTTAAATGCAGAGATTACAACTTTAGAAACTCGTCCTTTAATGTCCTATGGAAAGGATGAAAGAGACATACATAAGCACGTCTGGAAACTTAACATCCCTAAATTTAATCCTCAAGATCAATTGCATCTTAAAATCTCACAAATTGGTCAAGCCCTAGAAAAAGATATTTCTCAACTTGAATTGAGAGATGTTTATTTTGCTAATATTCGTCAAGATATTAGAAAATATATAAGAAATAGTAGCCAAGGGAAAGAGTTGGAAAAATTAGTAGAAGAACTTTTACTTGCTAAAAAAGTGATTTAAACCGATGCCACCAAGGTTACTGATTAGATCAATCAACAACTCCAAACCTTAAATATTCAAATTTAATAGGGAAAAATTATGCAAACTTCATAAAAGAAACCCTTAAACAACCACTAAAAATAATACTAAATCTGGTTATTTAAAGATCGAATTCCGTCAGGGATTACCTCAATTACTGACTTATGCTTACAATAGCTTAGAAAGACAACCCTAAGTTTGGTGATTAGCGACTAATGGCTTACAATATAAGTAGCTGGTTATAATTAAATTAAAAATGGATTTGAGGTTCGATCCCCCC
>NZ_CAIP01000081.1 GCF_000297435.1 Microcystis sp. T1-4
CTTATGTAGCTGATGATATTTCAGGACTGCAAATCATCGACATCAGCAACCCAACAACCCCCACTCTCAAGGGTAATTATGATAATGATACTGGCGTTGCTAGGGGTGTACAAATAGTCGGTAACTATGCATATCTAGCTGATGATGGTTCAGGACTGCAAATCATCGACATCAGCAACCCGACAAACCCCACTCTCAAGGGTAATTATGATACTTCTGGCTCTGCTAATGGTGTACAAATAGTCGGTAACTATGCATATCTAGCTGATGGGCATGGTGGCTTAAAGATTATTGATGTGAGTGAGTTTACCAGTCCACAAACTGTTACTCTTTCTATTTCTCCCAGCAGTGTTAGTGAAGATGGGACAGCTAATATGGCCTATACCTTCACCCGTAGCGGAGTAACCACCGATGCTTTAACAGTTAACTATACAGTCGGGGGGACAGCTACTTTTAGTACAGACTACACCCAAAGCGGTGCAGCAACTTTCACCATTACCACCGGGACAGTGACTTTCGCCGCTAATTCAACCACTGCTAAAGTCACAATAGACCCCACTGCTGACACAACTGTTGAAGATGATGAAACCGTCGCTTTAACTCTTGCTTCTGGGACAGGTTATACAGTAGGTACGACCACTCCAGTGACGGGGACGATTACCAATGATGATGTTGCTTTTACCATTGCTGCCGCCAGCAGCAGTCGAACCGAGGGCAACAGTGGCAGCAAAGCCTTTACCTTCACCGTCACTCGTTTAATACCACCTGGCAATACCACAGGAAGCAATAACGTCAGTTGGGCAGTTACCGGCACGGGAACCAATCCCGCCAACGCTGCCGATTTTGTCGGGGGAGTGTTACCCAGTGGGGTGGTGAGTTTTGCTCCGGGGGAAACCTCAAAAGTGATTACTGTTAACGTTCAGGGAGATACAACAGTAGAACCGAACGAAAACTTTACCGTCACCCTCTCCAATCCCACCAACGGAGCTACTCTCGGCACTCCATCTACGGCAACCGTGACCATTGTTGACGACGACGGCTCCGTTCCTTTTTTAGTAGATATCCGTCCCGGTGCCTTTAGCTCCTACCCCAAAAACCTGACGGCAGTGGGCAGTACCCTGTACTTCATCGCCGATGACGACGTTAACGGTTATGAATTATGGAAGAGCGACGGCACGGTAGCTGGTACAGTTGCGGTGGCCGACATCCGCTCCCCCGGCAATCTAACGGCAGTGGGCAACACCCTATTCTTTACTGCCCGTGACGGACTTAACGGTACTGAATTATGGAAGAGCGACGGCACGGCGGCGGGTACAGTTTTGGTCAAGGATATCCGCCCCGGTTCCTCTAGCTCCTCCCCCTACAATCTAACGGCGGTGGGCAACACCCTGTTCTTCAATGCCAATGACGGCGTGAACGGTCCGGAATTGTGGAAGAGCGACGGCACGGCGGCCGGTACGGTTCTAGTCAAAGATATCATTCCCGGTTGGCTTGGCTCCATTGCCCGCTATCTGACGGCAGTGGGCAGTACCCTGTTCTTCAGTGCCTATAGCGAGGTTGCCAGCGATGTGGAATTGTGGAAGAGCGACGGCACGGCGGCCGGTACGGTTCGGGTCAAGGATATCTGGCCCGGTTCCTTTTTTGCATCCTCTAACCCCAGCAATCTAACGGCGGTAGGCAATACCCTCTACTTCACTGCCAATGACGGCGTTAACGGTGAGGAATTGTGGAAGAGCGACGGCACGGCGGCGGGTACGGTTCTGGTCAAGGATAGCAACCTCAGTTTCTTTCTTCCCAATCTAACGGCAGTGGGCAACACCCTGTACTTCACTGCCTATAACGGCGTGTACGGTCGGGAATTATGGAAAAGCGACGGCACGGCGGCGGGTACAGTTTTGGTCAAGGATATCCCTAATTCCTCTCTCCACCCCCGCAATCTAACAGCAGTGGGCAATACCCTGTACTTAGCTGCTAATCCGGCTTTTGACGAGGAATTGTGGAAAAGCGACGGCACGGCGGCCGGTACAGTTCTGGTGGCCGACATCCGCCCCGGCGCCGGCTCCTCTAGCTTCCCCAGCAATCTAACGGCAGTGGGCAGTACCCTGTACTTCACTGCCAATGACGGCGTGAACGGTTATGAATTATGGAAGAGCGACGGCACGGCGGCCGGTACGGTTCTGGTGGCCGACATCATCCCCGGTGCCTCTGGCTACAGCCCCAGCAGTCTGACAGTAGTGGGCAATACTTTGTTCTTCACTGCCAATAACGGCGTTAACGGTGATGAATTGTGGGCCTTAAATGTGAGTGGTCCCGCAGTTCCCACCCTCACTATTGCCGCCACCAGTGCCAATCAAACCGAGGGCAATAGTGGCAGTAAAGCCTTTACCTTCACCGTCACTCGTTCAGTTAATACCACGGGAACCAATAACGTCAGTTGGGCAGTTACCGGCACTGGAACCAATCCTGCCAATGCCACGGATTTTGTCGGGTCCGTGTTACCGTCAGGAACCGTGAGTTTTGCCGCCGGGGAAACCTCAAAAGTAATTACTGTTGACGTTCAGGGGGATACAACAGTAGAACTGAACGAAAACTTTACCGTCACCCTCTCCAATGCCACCAACGGCGCTACTATTACCACCGCTACTGCCACGGGAACCATTGAAAATGATGATATCAGTGTCACCCCAATCGAAGCTTTCGGTAACACCAAATTAGTCCAAGACGCGACTAATAAACTCTATGCTCAAATTGGCAATAATAACCCCATCGCCATCAAAAATGGTGCCACTCATATTGCCACAAATACCTATCCTGGTTGGCAAATCTTAGCCGCAGAAACCGTTAATGGAGTCAAT
>NZ_CAIP01000080.1 GCF_000297435.1 Microcystis sp. T1-4
AAATTTTTGTTATATCCCCCTTGAAAGATTGGCCATTGTTAGGCTAAAACTGTTAGCAATAAACCTTTGCAGTTAACGTCATGACTTCTACCCTTTTGCCGAGCCTTCCTGCTGTTGACGATGCTTTGTTCAATTTTGCTCAATCTGATGGCTTAAGTCAAGCTAATCAGGTGAATAGTGCGAGAAATCAGCGTTTAACCGCTACCGTAGTTTTCCTCGATGCTGGTGTTACCGATTATCAAAGTCTCCAAGCTGGAGTAATCCCCGGAATCGCCACGGTTATTCTCTCTCCCAATCAAGACGGAATCGAACAAATCACCGCTTTTTTACAACAAAATCCCCAGATTACCACCATTCACCTGGTTTCCCATGGTGCGCCGGGATGCTTATATTTAGGGAATTGTCAACTCAATTTAACAAATATTTACGATTACCGCCAACAGTTACAGAATTGGGCAAAGATTAATCGTATTCTACTGTACGGTTGTCAGGTCGCGGCGGGAGATGCCGGGACAGAGTTTATTAATAAATTGTCCCAAATTACTGGGGCAAAAATAGCGGCTTCCAGCAGACGGGTAGGAAATGCAGCCTTAGGAGGAAGTTGGGAGTTAGAGGTGAGTTTACCCGCGACAAAGGGAGAGAATCAAACCTTTATTGAAACCTTAGATTTGTCGGAGTTGCAGACATCTGGGGTTTTTCAGCCGGATATACTCAACACCTATCCCGGAGTATTTGCACCCACATTAGTAGGAGTATGGGATAGATTAAGCAATGCCGGTGCGGTGACAGTAGTTGGTAACTATGCTTATGCAGTGGGGGACACTCTGGAGATTATTGATATTAGTAATCCCAGTAACCCGATTTTTAAGGGTAATTATAATACTTCTGGTGCTTTTGATGTACAAATAGTCGGTAACTATGCTTATGTCGCTGATTGGGATTCAGGACTGCAAATTATCGATATCAGCAACCCGACAACTCCCATCTTCAAGGGTAATTATGATACTTCTGGCTTGGCTCAGGATGTACAAGTAGTCGGTAACTATGCTTATGTAGCTGATTCGGGTTCAGGACTGCAAATCATCGACATCAGCAACCCGACAAACCCCACTTTCAAGGGTAATTATAATACTTCTGGCAATGCTTATGATGTACAAATAGTCGGTAACTATGCTTATGTAGCTGATGGAGGTCAAGGACTGCAAATCATCGACATCAGCAACCCGACAAACCCCACCTTTAAGGGTAATTATGATACTTCTGACTCTGCTTTAGGTGTACAAATAGTCGGGAACTATGCTTATGTAGCTGATGCGTATTCAGGACTGCAAATCATCGACATCAGCAACCCGACAAATCCCACTTTCAAGGGTAATTATAATACTTCTGGCTATGCTCGGGATGTAGAAGTAGTCGGTAACTATGCTTATGTAGCTGATGATACTTCAGGACTGCAAATCATCGACATCAGCAACCCGACAAACCCCACTCTCAAGGGTAATTATAATACTTCTGGCTATGCTTGGGATGTACAAATAGTCGGTAACTATGCTTATGTAGCTGATTATATTTCAGGACTGCAAATCATCGACATCAGCAGCCCGACAAACCCCACCCTCAAGGGTAATTATGATACTTCTGGCTATGCTTATGGTGTACAAATAGTCGGAAACTATGCTTATGTAGCTGATGGAAGTTCAGGACTGCAAATCATCGATATCAGCAACCCGACAAATCCCACTCTCAAGGGTAATTATGATACTTCTGGCAGTGCTTATGGTGTACAAGTAGTCGGTAACTATGCCTATGTAGCTGATTGGACTTCAGGACTGCAAATCATCGACATCAGCAACCCGACAAACCCCACTCTCAAGGGTAATTATAATACTTCTGGCTATGCTCGGGATGTACAAGTAGTCGGAAACTATGCTTATGTAGCTGATGGAAGTTCAGGACTGCAAATCATCGACATTAGCAACCCAACAAACCCCACTCTCAAGGGTAATTATGATACTTCTGGCTATGCTTTAGGTGTACGAATAGTCGGTAACTATGCATATCTAGCTGATGGTTGGTCA
>NZ_CAIP01000079.1 GCF_000297435.1 Microcystis sp. T1-4
GCTAAGACGTATTTAGATCGCTTATCCTTAGATGAGCTACATCTCCCCCAATCCCTTTACTGTTACCTCTTGCAAGGGTGCCTATTGCCTCATCTCAACAAGCAATTTAAATACGCAGGCAGCTTATTCTGATGGGAGAATGAAACAGCCCTACCCTATCCATGAGTCACATTAAAGGTTGAAAATAGGGTGAATTCCAAAAGTCGGATGTGGCACTCGCTGCGGCTAGATTTCCCCAAGCTTGCCGAACTTTTGTACTAGATTGGCTGGCCAAGTTTTCCACGATACTGATTAACCTTTTCTTTCTTCTCGTGTCCCCTAGGTCTGCATACTGTAATTCTTGGGTTGCCCATTTCTCCATTTTTTTTGGCTCACCCCAACCTTGATTCCTTCTTTCAAAACTATACCTATCAATCGTTTCCCCTTTTTTTAAGTTTCTTCTCTTTTTGTTAAGAAATATCTGACTAATGGATAGGCAGGGGGGGATCGAAGGCAAAATCGATCTTCTTCATTATTAGCTTTTCGCCTATCGGCATTCAGCCAGAGTGAGCAATTCTTGCTATTCTTATGTTTGTAGGGTTGGAGATTTTTCTAACCTGAAGCGGTAATGCTATCAGCGCTGGATTATTCCCCAAAATTGTCCAGCATATTTTGGTTAACTTTATCCACAATCATCTAACGAAAACAGTGACAGCAAAGAAAACTTGGAGCGATCGCTTTGAAGGTAGCCTCCATCCTACGATCGTAGAATTTAACGCCAGTATTGGCTTTGATATCGAATTAATCGAGTATGATCTCACCGGATCGATCGCTCACGCCAAAATGCTCGCCTATACGGGTATTATCAGCCCCGAAGAAGCAGATAGTCTCGTCTCTGGATTGGAACAAATTCGTCAAGAATACCGCACCGGCAACTTTAACCCCGGCATCGATCAAGAGGACGTGCATTTTGCCGTAGAACGTCGTTTAACCGAGATTGTGGGAGATGTGGGCAAAAAACTGCACACGGCCCGTTCGCGGAATGATCAGGTAGGAACGGATATTCGTCTGTATCTTAGACAACAAATTGATGATATTAGGCAAGAAATTCGCAATTTTCAGCAAGCTTTAGTCAATCACGCCGAAAACCATCTGGAAACCCTGATCCCCGGTTACACCCACCTACAGCGCGCTCAACCGATTAGTTTAGCCCATCATCTCCTAGCTTATTTTCAAATGGCCGAACGGGATCACCAAAGATTAGGGCAAATTCGCGCCAGGACTAATATTTCGCCCCTAGGATGTGGCGCTTTAGCAGGGACGACTTTTCCCATCGATCGTCATTACAGCGCCAATTTACTCGATTTTGAGCAGGTGTATAACAATAGTCTCGATGGAGTCAGCGATCGAGATTTTGCCATTGAATTTATGACGGCCGCTAGTCTGATTATGGTCCACCTGAGCCGTTTGAGCGAAGAAATGATTCTCTGGTCTTCCCAAGAATTTAGTTTTATCACTCTCACCGATAGTTGTGCCACTGGATCCAGCATTATGCCCCAGAAAAAAAATCCCGATGTTCCCGAATTAGTGCGCGGCAAAACAGGGCGGGTTTTTGGGCATTTACAGGCGTTATTGACCTTAATGAAGGGTTTACCCCTGGCCTATAACAAAGACTTGCAGGAGGACAAGGAGGCGTTATTTGATGGCGTTAAAACCGTGCGGATTTGTTTGCAAGCGATGACGGTACTTTTAGCCACCGGAATTCAATTTAAAACTGACCGATTAGCTAATGCGGTGGCGGAAGATTTTTCTAATGCGACGGATGTGGCGGATTATTTAGCCAGTAAGGGAATTCCCTTCCGAGAAGCTTATAATTTAGTCGGGAAAGTCGTTAAAAGCAGTTTGGCAGCGGGTAAGTTATTAAAAGATTTAACCCTGACGGAATGGCAAGAATTACATCCAGCTTTTGAGGCCGATATCTATGACGCGATCGCTCCTCGTCAGGTGGTAGCGGCCCGTAATAGCTATGGTGGCACAGGTTTTGAACAAGTGCGATCGGCTTTAATTCAAGCTAAAGCCATTCTCGATCATCGAAAATTTGGGTCTGAAACCCCGTCGTTCTAGGTTGGCTTTCCTGTGAAATATTAGCGCATTTACACGATATATGCTAAAATGTGAGATATGGAGAAAGCCTATTCGTTTCGATTTTACCCCACACCCGAACAAGAGTCGCTATTGCGGCGCACATTGGGCTGTGTAAGATTAGTTTACAATAAGGCTCTCCATCTCAGAACACAAGCATGGTACGAAAAGCAAGAAAGAGTAGGCTACGCTCAAACTTCTTCAATGCTAACCGATTGGAAAAAGCAAGAAGAATTAGAGTTTTTAAACGAAGTTAGCTGTGTACCTTTACAACAAGGGTTAAGACATTTACAAACAGCTTTCACTAATTTCTTTGCTGGTTGTACTAAGTATCCCAACTTTAAGAAAAAACATCAGGGGGGAAG
>NZ_CAIP01000078.1 GCF_000297435.1 Microcystis sp. T1-4
GACTGTTGGGAATTTCAGACTCACTTCACAGCCGGCGATAGTATAATTATAGGAATCTGGTCGCCAATTTACTCGTTCATCTCCTAATATAGCGAGACTGATAACCGGTTTCTGATACAAATCAAAGGCCCGATAGTTATAAATATACATCCTCTGAGGGAAATTTTCTTCGTATTGGCTTTGAATTTCAATATGAATCAAAATCCAGACTTCTTGTCCCTCAAGTAGCCAAGCCTTATAAAGTTTGTCAGCGAAACGTTTTTTTGTCTTTGCTGAAGCGGTAATCCGTTTCAGTTCTTTTTCTAGGGATTCGGGAGTTTTTGTCCAATCAATTAGTTGGTGAACTTCAGGAAAAAAGAAGTATAAAAACGCTTCAAAATACTCGGTTAATGCTTCTTTCCAGGGTTCATCATAATTGGCGGTTGTTGGGTTCATTTGAGTTGTTTGCTTACTCGTAGGCTGTGAAGCGCGATAGCGTAACGCACCGATTTAATAATAGAGGTGAATGGTGGTAATCTGGGGATTTTGTGGTAAAAAAGCGGATATTTGTTCGATTCCGTCTTGATTGGGAGTGAGAATAACGGTGGCGACTTCTGGAATTACCCCAGCTTGGAGACTTTGATAATCGGTGACACCAGCATCAAGGAAGACTAAGGTAGCGGTTAAACGCTGATTTCTCACACTATTCACCTGATTAGCTTGACTCAAGCCATCAGATTGAGCAAAATTGAACAAAACATCGTCAACAGCAGGAAGGCTCGGCAACAGGGTAGAAGTCATGGTGTTGGCAGCAAAGGATGACTGCGGCTATTTTATGCAAACAATCGCCAATTTTTCAAGACCCCTGTAACAGAAATTAATATTGCAAGAAAACGGGTTTCTCAAAGAAACCCGTTTTCTAAAAATGCTTCAAAATATTCGCTTAATGCTTCTTTCCTGACAGTATATATTAAGAAAAGCAACGAATACTTTACAGATAAACAAAAATATGCAGCAAATTCTAGGATTAGAGACACAACCAAAAATCTGGCATTGGCGGGGATTCAAAATCACCTATCAGAGTGCGGGGGAGACGGGACCGGCGATCGTGCTTGTGCATGGATTTGGGGCATCTTGGGGACATTGGCGGAAAAATATCCCCGTTTTAGGCGAAAAATGTCGCTGTTTTGCCCTAGATTTAATTGGTTTTGGCGGTTCCGACAAACCCGAACCGCAAAAGGAGATCGATTACACTTTCGAGACTTGGGGGGCGCAAATTGCCGATTTTTGTCGGGAAGTGGTGGGGGGTCCCGCTTTTTTGGCGGGTAATTCCATCGGTTGTGTGGCCATTATGCAGGCTGCCGTCGATTATCCCGATTTTGTCCTTGGGGTAGCGGCGATTAATTGTTCCCTCAGACTACTGCACGAAAGAAAACGGGGGAAATTACCCTGGTATCGTCGTTTAGGTGCGGATATTGCCCAAATAATTCTCAAAAATAAAGCAATTGGGGCTTTTTTCTTCCAACAGATCGCTAAACCCCAGACAGTGCGTAAAATTCTCCTGCAAGCTTATCGGCGCTCGGAAGCGGTAACAGAGGAATTAGTAGAAATAATCCTAAAACCCGCCCGAGATCCAGGAGCGATCGAGGTTTTCCTCGCTTTTACTGGTTATTCTGGCGGCCCACTGCCGGAAGACCTACTGCCGATCCTCCCCTGTCGGGCCATTCTGCTTTGGGGTAGCGAGGATCCTTGGGAACCCTTGGCCTTAGGCCAAGAATTAGCACGATTCCCGACAGTAAAACAGTTCATCCCCCTAGCTGGTTTAGGCCACTGTCCCCAGGATGAGGCCCCTGAAATAGTTAATCCGATTTTATTAGACTTCCTGCAAGCTCCTATCTAAGTCCCTCTAGTAACCAGAAGGCCGGGCATTAATCGGTTGTTGGATGGTGAAACCGCGGTTAATACTTGGAGGTGGGACTTGATTGGGGGTGCCATTATTGCTAGGTGGCATTCCCTGATTGGGATAACCAGTGACGTTCGGTTGACTGCCGTAGACGGGGGGCTGATATACGGGAGGTTGATAATAGTTGGATGGGTTGCTAGAGGCCCGGACCGGGTTAGGGTTGGTATTATTCCAGGAGGGTGGGGCCTGAACATTTTGTTGATCGGGGGAATTATTCCCCTGGGGATTAACTTGATTCGGGCTGCCCCCGGGGTTGAGATTAGGAGAATTATTCAAGTTAGCAGTCCGCGAGCGATTTTCGATTTCCCTTTGTAAAGGATAATTGCTAGTATCGCCACTAATCGGTCGCACTTGAATCGGTTGCAGACTTTTACTAGCCTTCGGAGCCTGATTTTGCCTAGTCTGCGGCATTAACGGGGCAAATAAGGAGGGTTTCTCGTTGTTGTCGGGATTAGTGTTTAAAGGATTAAAAGGCTGCGTCGGGGCCGGTTTGTTCGGGCGAGCGGTATTATTATGGGCAGGAATGGCCGGCAGTGGTAGAGCAGTGGGGGGAGGAGCATCGGTAATCTGGTTAGCTCGGATTTCCCGTTCCTCTAAGGACATTCCTGGGGTATCTAATACCGAATCCAACCATTCAGGATTTTGTTGATATACAGAGAAACCAATTAGAGCCAAGGAAAATATTCCTAACGGTAGCCAAAATAAGGGTTGGGCAAAGGGTTTTAATCCCGCCAGGAAATAGCGCATGGAAGAAGAATCTTTATAGTCACTCATACCGCTTAACCCTCTATAGGTTTTCCTCCATGCTATCAAATCATTAAGCAGTTATCAGTTTTTTGCCCTCAGCCGTCAGCCCTGCACCACAGGTGAGGCTCAGGTTGCTCCCAGTATTGCTGCTTACGAACAAAAGTATCGTCAAAGCTCAGGCTCTCGGTTTCAATCTTAAGAGTTTTCAGTTCCCCGTTCCCTGATATAGCGTACAATGATAAGATTGTTTTCAAAGATACAATAGGCGTTTGTCTTCGCTAGAGAGTTTATGAAAGTTGGCGATCGAGTTCGTGTAATTGAGTCCGTGGTAGTTTATCATCATCCTGAACACAAATCGAATCCTTTTGACGTGAAAGGATTAGAGGGAGAGGTGAAAGCGATTGTCACCGAATGGCGTGGTAGGCCGGTTAGCGCCAACCTACCCGTCCTCGTCGAGTTCAGTAAAAAGTTTAAAGCCCATTTTCGAGATTTTGAGTTAGAAATCGTGGAAAAAGCCGCCGAATAGGGACTTTTTCGCTTTTAAGCTACAAAGCGAATAAATTTATTTTTGCCCACCTGTAGGACTTTTCCCCTTAAAGCTTCGGCTGTCTGAAAACTTTTGTCCACATCGGTGATTTTCTCGCTATCGATCCTCACAGCGCCCCCCTGAATCTGTCTTCTCCCTTCGCCGCTACTTTTACACAAGCCGGTGGCCGAGAGAAGATAGAATAATTTCAGGGGAAAAGTGACCGCCGCGAGGGAAAATTCGGGTACAGAAGCCGCGGATGCTGTATTTCCCTGTAAAACTATCTCCTGCGCCGTTTTTTGTGCCTTTAATGCCTCCTCTTTCCCGTGAAACTGGGCAACTACCTCGATCGCCAGTTGTTTTTGTGCCTCCCGCGGATTGCTCGGCATAGCATCTAAGGGCAAATTTGTCAATAGTTCGTAATAATCTTTTAACAAAGCGTCGGGGGTTTTTTCCAGTTTCGAGTACATGGACAGGGCCGATTCCCGCAATCCCACATAATTATTCAGGGATTTGGACATTTTTTGACTGCCATCGGTTCCGATTAAAATCGGTAAAAGTAGCCCGAATTGCGGTTTTTTAGCGAAATATTTCTGTAAATCGCGACCGACGGCAATATTAAATTTTTGATCGGTTCCTCCCAATTCGACATCGGCCTCGACAGCCACGGAATCATAACCCTGCATTAAGGGATAGAGAAATTCATGGAGAAAAATCGGGTTTTCCTTGTCGTAGCGTTCGGAAAAGCCTTCTTTTGCCAACATTTGCCCGACGGTCATGGTGGAGAGGAGTTCGAGAATTTGTGAGAGGTCTAATTTCCCCAACCATTCCGAGTTATAGCGAATTTCTAGACGATTAGGGGTGTTAAAATCTAAAATTGGGCGCAATTGTGCCAGATAATTCTCGGCATTGGTTCTCACTTCTTCGATGGTTAATTGTTTTCTAACTTCCGATTTTCCCGTCGGATCGCCGATTCTAGCGGTAAAATCGCCAATAATTACCACTGCTATATGACCAGCATCCTGGAAGGCCCGCAGTTTCCGAAAAGGAATACTATGACCTAGGTGAATATCGCTGCCGGTGGGGTCAATACCTAGTTTAATTCTTAAAGGGCGATCGGTAGTTTGCAGTAGTTGGGTTAAATTTTCCCTAGGATCTTGGGAGTCGGGTTGATGGGGGAATAAATCACTGATTCCACGGGTTAGCCAGTCTAGGGAGGAAGATACGGTCATTGTTGCTCATTTTCCACAGCCTTCCCATTATAGTTTTTTATTATGTCAAGTCACAAGCAAAAGGTAAATAAACCAGCATCTTCAATCAGAGTCGATAACATCTTGACAATTCTCTCGATCGAATATAGAGTCTTAAAATCTTACTCTCCCGAATTTCAAAAAATTTTCTGTCTTGAATTGCGATCAGATAAGCCAATGAATCCTAGTTATAATAACTCTATACCCGTGCAGAGGATCAAAGTTTCTGTAATTGTTTCTACCTATAAATCAGCGGAGTTTATCCGAGGTTGTCTAGAGGATTTGGTTACTCAAACTCTTTATGAAAAGGGAGAAGTAGAAATTATTATTATCGATAGTGCTTCTCCAGAGAATGAAGGGGAGATTATCCAAGAGTTTCAAGAAAATTATCCTAATATTATTTACCAGAGAACTCAAGAACGAGAAACCCTCTATCGAGCTTGGAATCGCGCTATTAAACTAGCTAGGGGTTCCTATATCACCAATGGGAATACTGATGACCGTCGCTGTTTCAATGCTCTAGAAATTCTGGCTAATTATCTAGATAATAATAGAGAGATTAGTTTAGTTTATGCCGATCAATTAATTACCACCATCAAAAATGATACTTTTGCCACCACCCCCGCTTTAAAACATTGGAATTGGCCAAATTACTCCTATCCACAGATGCGTCAAGGTTGTTGTGTGGGTTCTCAACCAATGTGGCGAAAAATGCTGCACGATAAATATGGTTATTTTCAGGAAAATTTTCGCTGTGCGGGTGATTACGAATTTTGGTTAAGAATCGGCAGTCAAGGGGAAAAAATGGCTTTAATTCCTGAGATTTTAGGGTTATATTATTTAAATCTCCAAGGTTTAGAACATGGCAGTAATGGTCAAGCATTACAGGAACATTATCAAGTATGTAAAATCTATGAAATTCCTCACCCAGAAATTAAGGATATAGAAATTAAACCCAATCCAGTTAAGATGGAAGATTTAGGGAAAATTTTAAATAAGGATGAGCGAGAAAAATTACAAACAATTCAAGCTATCTCCCAGAATAAAACTCCAATTATTGTTATTGATGGCGTGATCTTTCAAATCGATCAAGGAAAATTAGCTGGGGTTTGGTCTTCAATTATAGAGCATTGGAGTCAATTAGAATTTAGTCAACACATTGTTATTTTAGATAGAAATAACAGCGCACCACGATGGGAAGAATTTAAATATTGGCCCGCAGAATCCTACGATTATAATTGTACGGGAAAGGATGCCAGAAAAATTCAAGCTATTTGCGATCGCCTACAGGCAAATTTATTTATTTCCACTTTTTATACCAGTCCCTTAACCACTCCTTCTCTGCTTTTGCTTGCTTCTGAATTCCCAGAAGAAAAGGGCAATTTACTGGTAGATTTAGAAAAACACTATGCAATTTTATCCGCGGCTAGAATCATCGCTTTTTCCTCTGAAATCTCCCAAAATTTAATCAATTCATACCCTCAAATTAACCCCAAAAAAATTGATATTATCGAGTTTTTTGAAGTTAATCAAAAACTAGCCGAACAAATCACTAATTTTTTCCAGTATGCGCTCAGAGAAAGTAAGGAATCAAGTCAGAATCAAGTCTGGTTAGAGTTAAGAAAATTACAGGAAGCACAACAGATAATGTATCTGAAACAACAGCAAGATTATCGTACTATGCAAGGGATGGAAATATCCTTAAAAGAATTAGAAAATAATCATAACTATCTCCAGAAAAATAATCAGGAATTACGGGAAGAAATCAACTATTTGTCCTCTCGTAAGGGAATAGTAAAAACCCTAGCGAAAACTTCTATTTTACTTCTTGCTAAGATCAAGAAAAAACTGCCAATATTTTAGAGAATTAAGGCCAAGTTTCCTAACAACGATCCGATCCTGGCACAGCAGTGCCGAAAAGTGGTAAAGTAATGTTAAGAATTAGAGGAGAAAACACTGTGCCACATTCGATCGTCACTGGAATTTGTGAAGGGGTTGCCGATTGCGTTTCCGCTTGTCCCGTGGCCTGTATCCATCCGGGACCGGGTAAAAATGCTAAAGGAACCGATTGGTATTGGATTGATTTTGCCACTTGTATCGACTGTGGTATCTGTCTTCAAGTATGTCCCGTCGAAGGTGCAATTCTCCCAGAAGAACGTCCCGATTTACAAAAAACGCCCTAATTTATCAGTTATCAGTTATCAGTTATCAGTTATCAGTTATTAGTTATCAGATGTAAGTTTTCAGTTTACTGATTACTGTTCACTGAAAATGCACCCCAATTCATAATTCATAATTCATATTACTCTCTCCTTTTTACCTTGCCATGGATTACCTTTTAGAAGTTGAACAAGTTTATGCTGGTTATGTGCAGGATTTATACATATTGCAAGGGGTTAACTTTCGCATTGCACCGGGGGAATTAGTCACGGTTATCGGGCCCAATGGTGCAGGAAAATCTACCCTTGCTAAGACGATTTTTGGTTTATTAAAACCCAGTGCTGGAACCATCACTTTTAAGGGAAAAAATATCACTGGTTGGAAATCTAATCAAATCGTTCCCCTCGGAATGGGTTATGTTCCCCAAATTGCTAATGTTTTTCCATCCCTGAGCATCGAGGAAAATCTGGAAATGGGAGCTTTTACGAGCAAAGGAAATATAAAATCTTTAAAAGAGCGCATTTATGTCATGTTTCCTCGTTTGCTCGATCGCCGTCGTCAGAAAGCTGGCACTTTATCCGGAGGAGAAAGACAGATGTTAGCCATGGGACGATCGCTGATGTTGCAACCAGATTTATTAATTCTCGATGAACCTTCGGCAGCTTTATCTCCTATCTTAGTCACCAGCGTTTTTGAACAGATAAAAGCGATTAACCAGACGGGAACTGCCATTATTTTAGTGGAACAGAATGCCAAAAAAGCCCTAATGATGTCTGATCGGGGTTATGTTTTAGAAAATGGTCAAGATCGTTTTCAGGGATCGGGTCAAGATTTACTCAATAACCCGAAAGTAGGGGAATTATACCTCGGGGCGGCTGATCATGGTGCCAAACGAGATGATTAGGAATTTGTTAAAGATTTAGGGGGATTTTGATTTCTTCCCAGAATTTAGCGATAGGATAGTAATTGAGTACAAATCTCTACGGCCCTGATGTCAAGGTGATAAGCCAGCAGACCCTAAATATATCTGTGGATATTTATTCATCGATCAAGACAGTTGTGCTACTGCATTGAGAGCATAACTTTTAGTAATAAAAGGAGAAGTCATGGCTGTTAAAAGTCCTCCGTAATCAAGATTAAAACTGACTTCGCTCCCTACTTTTAACTTCTTATTATGACTATCAAGAACTAGATGATCGCTACTAGAACCTAATATTTTTATCTCCTGACTCGCTTGCAATCCAGAGATAAGAACATCCTGTCTTCCTAATGCAATAATAACTCGACGGTGAATGCCTTGATCAATAAAGCTAGGAACATTACCAAAAGCATCTCGACCAATTTCTCCAGAGGGTAGAGATGGTTTGTCTTTGGATTCGATTACTTCAGCAATTAACCGAAAAGCATCGGTATATAAACCAGGTATCACTTGTCGATTAACTGTTTCACAACCTAATAAAATTGATTCTCCTAAACGCAGATTATTAATCCGACCAACTTCGCTACTTTTTTGATACCATTGATAGTTGGCAGAATTGCCTCCTGAAATAATCGGTAATTTTATTAAAAATTCCTGCTCAATTGTATCTGTTAACACAGATAATTTGCTCATATTATGGGTATCAGGTTTAATACCCCCATAACAAGCCAAATTACAACCCAGTCCAACAATTTTGATAAAGGGAAAAGCGAGGGTTTTTTTGATGAACTTGACGAGATCTTTCGGCAGTACACCTTCTCGTAAATCCCCTAACTCCGTCATGATAATAATGCGGTGTATTTTTTGCTTTTCTTGAGCATAATAGGAAAGTTCCTGAATTGTTGCTAATTCGGTATTTAAGCTGATATCTGCAATGTTAACCACTGATTCTGCTTGACTCAAGGCAGTACGCAACAGAACAAAAGTTGTCACTATTCCTGCTTGTTTCATTTTGAGAATATTTTCGATTCGAGAGTCAGCGATAAAGTTGACTCCACCTTGAATCATCGCCAAGGCGATCGAGGGATCACCCAAAATCGCTTTGGAAACTCCCATCACAGAAAGTCCCTTGCTGCCGTATAATTGGCAGAGTAAACGAGCATTATGGCGTATTTTCGGGAGAGAAATCTCGATTCTTGGTAAAAGGTCTTTCATCAGCCTATTTGCTCCCAATTGCGGGAATTGCAGCTAAAATTTCTCCTTTGATTTTCCGGTTTAATTTCGGAAAGCGATCGCATAAAGCTTGGACTAATTTCTCACATCCGTGTAACAAAACATCAGTAGTCGGTAACTGAAAATCTCGCTCATATTTGGCAATAATACGCTCAGTGGCTGCTGCGGTGAGATTTTCGTGATTAATCGCAATAGCGACAACTTTAGTGGGAGAAATTGCCTCAATTAGTGAAATTTCTTCCTGTAATTTTGGCATGGCTAAATGAGGAAAATCACAGCGAAATTTTCGGGCTGGGGGATGTTGTAAAATAATCCCATCGGGCCTACTTCCTTTCAAAATTCCCAGGGAACTCATAAAAGCAGGATGACTCAGAGAACTTTGTCCTTCCACTAAAATAATATCGGGTTTTTCTTGCTCAAAAGCTTGAACTACAGCATTTTCAATTTCACCGATGACAAATTGAGAAACCAAAGCATCGATCGAAACCCCATATCTTGCTCCCTGCATCAAGCTAGTTTGTCCAGTAGCGACTAAGACAGACTTAATACCCAAGCCTTGGAGAGTTTGATTAACTGCCACCGCAGTGGTCATTTTTCCGCAAGCACAATCGGTTCCTAAAAAGGCAATAACGGGGATATTTACTTGGGAAATTTGCCCGGTAAATACATGAAGATCAGCTAATTGTGGTGGTTTACGAATGTCTGTAATTTGCACACCATACTGACTAGCTTGATCTCTAAATTCTAAATCTTCGGAGAAGAATTGATGCAAACCATTAATAATATCCATTCCTTGTGCCATTGCTTCTAAAATTAGCAGCCTTTCTAGGGGGGGAATAAACGCTTCTAAGGGTGCTTTGCCGTAGATATAACAATTGGGAACATCTCTAAGTTTTTCTAAGGCTGCTTGTAAATTGGCAAAAATGGGAATATGATTTTTTTTGTCTCCTAATGCTTCTCCCGCATCTTTTCCTGCTAAGGAACTATCCAGCACTCCAACAATTGTATATATTTCTGATTGTCTGATCAAGCCAGCTGCCGTTTTTCCATCCACACGTCCAAACTGATTTTCACAGTAAATTAAAGCCGTTTTTTTCGTTGATACCACTTTCTTAATCTCCTGAATATTAGATAATTGAAATTTCACTCCTAACTCCCAGTAAGACTATTTATTCTTCTTCTTCTATAGCATAATTATCTGGATCGATAATATCGTCTAGTTCTTCTAAAATTTGCAAATCGGGATGAGCATCAGATTGACGTAATTTTAATCTTCCTGTCCGTTCTAACCAATGGAGAAGGGTTTCTTTGGAAGTTATCTGCATAACAGGAATTGCCTGATAGCGAGGTTCTTGACTAAGAGAAGGATTAAATTTCATACCTGTTGAATTTCCTTTGAGAAGTTATCTCTATTGGTTGTTCTATTGTTGATCACGAAGCAACCCACAAAAAACTGAAAAAAATTGTCAAGTTTAGCAAAGTAAAAAAGTTCAGCTGTCAGATTTACTATTTGGACAGATAGATAGAGTCGGTTCCAATATATGCTCCCGATACTTGGGATGCAGACTCTATGGTGTAAATTAAAGTTTTCTTGTCTCGCTCAACTTAAATGTCAATCCTACGGTTTTTATCTAGCTAACGGAAAAGGTGATTAATAACACCAAAGCAACCAATAAAACCGCCCCTAATCCTTGCAAAATATACCATTTTTGCTGTTCTAAAGATGGGTATTTTGATAGATAAATCTTGGGTTCGCTACCATAGTTATTGATGATTCCTTCATCATCTACTGTATAGCCCTCTGGGAGAGGTATATTAAGTGATTGATAGTTTTGCCCGTTTATATCTAGTTTAACCTCAGCAGGAATTAATTCACTTCCATCGCTTGGGGAATAGACTGTCGCACCTGTCTCTTGATTAGATTTAGTAGAGTAGTGCATGATTATCTCTCTTCAAAATCTGAGTATAACACAGAATAAGGCGAAATGGTTTTTCGGCTAATTTTTTCCTAGGGCTTTAATCAGCAAATTTGGCTAATGTCGGCAAATTAAAGCCAAAAATATGATTTTATAACTTGACAAAGCTAGATAAAAACATTTAGTTAAGTACCTAAGCAAAATTAATTACACATATCTAACCACCTCTTGCCTCTTGTCTCTTGCCTCTTGCCTATCTTCACTAGGAAATTAATTTTGCACGACTACTTATCTCGCTATTCACTTTTTAGCATACCAGCGCCATAAAACTCGCGCTAAACGTTGGGGATCGTGACTAACTTTGCCAGTAACTTCATCTTCTGCCATTACATTCGCCAACACAATCCGATAACCCATTTTTCCCACCTCCTCGCGATCTAAAAAGACAGGATGACTATGCTCTTGGGCGTATAATTGTAGGGATTGGGGCGATGGTGAAGTTCTTTGGGCTAAAACCGCATCAACAATGCGTTCTTCACAGACTCCTTCGATCGCCCGAATATGATCAGCCACCGAATAATTATCCGTTTCCCCCGGCTGGGTCATAATATTACAAACATAGACCCGGGGGACTGTCACCTGTGCTAAGGCCTGACGAATGGCGGGAACCAACAAATTAGGGATAATACTGGTATAAAGACTACCCGGCCCGATGATAATATAATCTGCCTCCTTGATTGCCGCTAAAGCAGCCGGTAAAGCGACCGGATCGGCAGGATGACAGCCAATCTGACGAATTTGTCCCATAGCTTCGGTTATCTTCGATTCTCCCTCAATAAGGCGCCCATCGGCTAACTTAGCCCAGAGACTAACATCGGTAAGGGTAGCAGGTAGCACTTTACCGCGAATGGCCAAAACTTTGGCACTAGCATCGATCGCCTGTTCCAGATCGCCGGTAATCTCGGTCATAGCGCTGATAAATAAATTACCAAAACTGTGGCCCGATAAACCATCCCCGGCATGAAAGCGATATTGAAACAATTCCGTTAATAACTTTTCCTCATCGGCTAAAGCGGCGATACAATTGCGAATATCCCCCGGGGGTAAAATGCCCATTTCCCGACGTAATCGGCCCGAAGAACCGCCATCATCAGCTACGGTGACAATAGCGGTGATATTGGAACTATACTGTTTTAAACCGCGTAAAAGCGTCGATAAACCCGTACCGCCACCGATGGCCACAATTTTCGGGCCGCGATGGAGACGACGATGGGTGCGTAGGCGATCGACTAATTCCTCTGATGCGTCCGGTTGTAGTGCTTCTGTAATCGTTTCGACGGTGCGACTCTGACCCCAGAATAACAAAAAGACACCTAGCAAAACCGCCAGCGGCCCGGAAACAGAATTAGGGACCAAACGGGCGATCGTTTCTAATGCTTGGGAAACAAACTCTAAAAAGCGATTAACTGGGGTTAATTTTACCCAAACAGCTAAACCGAAGGAGGTGAGAAAAACGCCGGTTAAACTAATTAAAAGCCAGCGTTTGACAAAAAGACCGGGAGAAAGCCATTTAAACCAACGATTAACTCGTTTAGGCGTTTTTTTGCCCACAGAAGCGGCTATTTTCCCCTTCTGAGCGTTGAGTTCCCGTAGCGTCTGTTTAAATGGACTCATAGATGTGGCCTGGCAGCGAACGCATTGATTCTGGAGAGACTGTAGCCGAAAAAGGGGACAAACTCAAGTTAACTTAACCTCCCACCTGGGAATAGGCCGCCTCGGAAATTGTGGGAATATCGGCGTATTTACCGATAACCGACTGTATAATGCTGTAAACACAGGCGGCAAATGCTCCCAAAAAGACGACGTTAAAAAGAGTTTCTACCACTAAATTCGCCCCTAAACCCCTAGCGATGAAACCTAAGAGCAATCCCAATAAATACACCAAAATATCGATTAAAATCGCCTGCATGGTGTTAAACCGGATAAAATGACTGATGCGGGGATTGCGTACCACGGCCAAAAAGAGGACGAAAAAGATAATTAAATTGCCAAAGGTTCCCAGGGAACTATAGAGAAAAGCTAAGGGAGTTAAAACTATTGCTAAGGCCGCTCCTAAGAAAGGGATTTGCTGAAAGATAAAGATACCGAAGGCAAAGGCCGAATATAAGGGTAAAAGATATACTAAGGCTGCAAAAATGCGATCTTTTGTATCGGTTGAGCCGCGCCAAGTCATAATCTATTGTCTCCTGAGACTACTGCTAACTCTCTTCAAGATAACCCGGCAGCCCACCAGACTTCCCATAACCAAAGAAATTGATCGAGGCCGAAGATTGTTAGGCCTCGATCGAGTTATTCTCAAACAGAGACGGGGTGCTTGATTTCCTGTAACAGAGCCAGATATTCCTCCTTAAAATACTTTAGGGTACTTAAAATCGGATTGGGAGCGCTTTGGCCAAGACCACAAAGACTGGTTTCTTTAACCATTTGACAGAGATGTTCTAGGTTTTCGAGGTCGTGAATATCGGCCTTTCGAGCGATAATTTTGGCCAATAATTCAAACATTTGTACTGTTCCCGTGCGACAGGGGATACATTTACCACAGGACTCCTCGCGACAGAATTCCATATAGAATTTCGCCACTTCCACCATACTGGTGGTATCATCCATGACCACCATACCCCCGGATCCCATCATCGAACCGAGTTTGGCTAAGGATTCGTAATCTACGGGAGTATCGAGTAAATTAGCGGGAATACAACCCCCGGAGGGGCCGCCGGTTTGTACCGCTTTCACCTGACCATCGGGAACACCCCCCCCCATCTCCTCGACAATTTCCCGGAGAGTAATACCCATCGGCACTTCAATCAGCCCATTATTGCGGATTTTTCCCGTCAAAGCGAAGATTTTTGTGCCTTTACTGCTGGCAGTACCGATATTGGCATACCAAGCGGCTCCCTCGCGGATAATAGCGGCGATATTAGCGTAGGACTCCACGTTATTAATCAGGGTGGGACAACCATCGAGGCCCGATTGGGCCGGATAGGGGGGACGGGTGCGGGGAGTGCCGCGGCCGCCTTCGATGGAATGGATGAGAGCGGTTTCCTCTCCACAGACAAAAGCTCCCGCCCCGATGCGGATATCCACCTTAAAATCGAAAGTGGACTCGAATACTTGGGAACCCATTAAACCAAATTTTTTGGCCTGATTAATCGCTTTTTGCAGACGATCAATCGCCAGAGGGTATTCGGCTCTAACATAGATATAACCATGATCCGCCCCCACAGCATAGGCAGCGATCGCCATTCCTTCCAGGACTAAATGGGGGTCACTTTCCAAAACACTGCGGTCCATAAACGCGCCAGGGTCCCCTTCATCAGCATTACAGATAACGTATTTTTGTTTACCCGGTTGTTTAGCCACCGTCGCCCATTTTAAACCAGTGGGATAACCCGCACCGCCTCGGCCGCGCAAACCGCTTTGGGTGATTTCGTCCACCACCTGGGCCGGAGTCATCTCGTAGAGGGCCTTGTAGAGAGATTGATAACCCCCGACGGCTATATATTCCTCAATGCGATCGGGATCGATTTTACCGCTATTTTCCCGGACAATTTTGACTTGATGGGAGAAAAAGGGATGTTTTGAGTCCCCTAATTGCACCTCGGTTTTGCCGCCGTTTAAGGCTGCAATAATGCTGGCCGCACTTTCCGGGGTGACTTCTTCGTATAAAAGATCCTGGGGATCCACTTCCACCAACGGACCGCGACCACAAAAACCCATACAACCGACCCCCACCACTTCGACTGTATCCTCTAGGTGTGCCTCTTTGACGGCAGTGGCGAGGTTTTTTTCGATTTGGAGGGAGTTAGCAGCTTGGCAACCGGTGGAAGTGCAACAATGCACCCGGATGCTTTTTTGTCTAGCTTTTTCCTTCTCGGCCACTGCCAATAATTCTTGTAAGTCCATATTCTTCTCAATCCACTAGAGTGAAAAATTACTGGGAGAAACTCTGTAGTTTCGCTAAGACAGTTTCCGAATCTTGTTTCGGGGCCACGACTCCATCGAAGACCACGGCCGGCGCAATCCCACAGGCCCCGATACAACGGGCCGACACTAGGGAAATTTCTCCATCGGCGGTGGTTTCTCCCACTTTGACATCAAAGGCGTTTTCGATGTCTTCGAGGATTTTGCCGCTGCCTTTGACATAACAAGCAGTCCCCATACAGATGATACAGGTGTGTTTTCCCGCCGGTTTCAGGGAAAAGAGATGATAGAAGGTTGCTACCCCATAGACGCGACTGAGGGGCAGTTTTAGCGCCCGGGCAACGTAGAGGAGAACATCTTCTTCTAGGAATCCAAAGGCTTCTTGAGCTTTGTGCAGGACTTCAATCAGGGCTGATTGATTATATCCTGCCCGCTTCATGGTGATGTCGAGGACTTTGAAGCGTTTATCGCCACTGGGATGCTCTTTTTTCTCCGTTTGACGAGGATTGGCAGTTTGCATAAATCTGAACCAAATAAATTTTAGGGGCGATGACGGGAAAAAGATGGAGAGTTGTCGGTTTTCCTTGGTCATCTCCCTGCTTTTATTCTGACACTGGCTCCGGAGGGCGATCGATAACTTTATCTTTCCTTTAGTTATTGGGGGATATTCAGTTATCAGTGACCAGTAATCAGTTATCAGTCAGGGATTAGGAGATGGGGAGATGGGGTAAAAAGCTGCACTTGTCTCAACACTATAACACCCTGAAGCAATCTCATATATTTAGAAAACGGGTTTCTTCGAGAAACCCGTTTTCTATATTTTTCCTGATAAACGTTAATTTCTGTTACAGTGGCTTCTTTATCTAAGGTGTAGGGTGCGTTAGGCGAATATCAATTCCGTCAAAAAACCCAAATTAACAATCCGCCGTAACGCACCACCTCTATTATTAAATTGGTGCGTTATGCTATCGCGCTTCACAGCCTAGGAGTAAGCAGACAACTCAAATGAACCAAACAACCGCCAATTATGATGAACCCTGGAAAGAAGCATTAAGCGAGTATTTTGAAGCATTTTTAAGCTTCTTCTTTCCCGAAGTTCACCGATTGATTGATTGAACAAAAAAGCCGTGATGCCATAAAAACAGTTTTGCAAGCTCGCTTAGGTGAAGTTCCTTTAGATGTGGAACAATACCTCAATGAAGTTTCGGTGCTGTTTAAATTGC
>NZ_CAIP01000077.1 GCF_000297435.1 Microcystis sp. T1-4
GCCAATTTGGGTGTAAAGTTTATTAGTCGCGTCTTGGACTAATTTGGTGTTACCGAAAGCTTCGATTGGGGTGACAATGGTAGCGGGGACATTAGTAATCGTCCCTGTAACTGCGTTGGTCGTACCTATTATATAACCTGTCCCGGCAGCGAGGGTTAAAGCGACGGTTTCGTTGTTTTCTACTGTGGTGTCAGGAGTGGGGTCAACCATTACAGTCGCAATCGCAGAATTGGCCTCGAAGATAACGCTGGTGGGAAGTAAAGTGTAATCGCTTCCGTTGGTTGCTGTCCCACCAATACTGTAGTTGACGGTTAAGGGATTAGTTGTATCTCCTGTACGCATGAAGATGTAGATGAGATTACTTGTCCCATCTTCGGTAACACTACTAGGAGAAACCGCAAGAGTAACACTGGGAAGGGTGACATTGGTAATTGTCCCGGTAACTGGAGTGGTGGTCCCTACTGTATAACCTGTCCCAGAAGCAAGGGTTAAAATGACAGTCTCATCACTTTCTACTATTGTGTCAGGAGTGGGGTCAACTGTGACGGTAGCAGTGGATGAACCAGCAGCGAAGGTGACTGTATTATTAGTCCCTGTACGAGTGTAGTCGGTATTAAGGGTAGCTGTCCCTCCGAGGGTGTAGTTGACGGTTAAGGAATTAGTGGTTACTCCACTACGGGTGAAGGTATAAATCAGATTTGTTGTCCCGTCTTCGGTGACGCTTGCGGGAGCAACTGCTAGGGTAATATTACTTATAACATTACCGACACCGAATAATTGAACCGAATCAATTTCTTCCCAAGTGCTATCATGATCAATATCAACGTTTATTTTTGCGCCAACAACCAGATAATTAGTTGGCTGAAAATTGACTCTAAAATTGACTGGATTTCCTGGTAAGCTAGGATCAATTCCAGACCAAATAGAGCGATAAACACCTTGATTATCTAATAAATCAATGCTTCTGACAAATCCATTTCCACAGGTTTCACGAATTTCTATACCGTCAGCATAAACTGGTGTAGAAAAACCAAGGGTGATAAATTCATCAGCTTGTGCATCTCCATCACCATTTGATGTGGATGGGGCCCATGATGTTGGAATATCTCCATAGCTAAAAGTATTGGGTTGACCTAAAGCTTGTTCTGCACTCCATGAAGATGAAGAATATTGAGAACTAAAAGCAATAACACTAGAAGCATATTGTCCAGTTGCAGAAGCGTTGGTAATTGTCCCCGTCACTGGAGTGGTGGTCCCAACTGTATAACCTGTCCCGGCAGCGAGGGTTAAAATGACGGTTTCGTTACTTTCTACTATTGTGTCAGGAGTGGGGTCAACGGTGACGGTAGCAGTGGATGAACCAGCAGCAAAGGTGACTGTATTATTAGTCCCTGTACGAGTGTAGTCGGTATTAAGGGTAGCTGTCCCTCCGAGGGTGTAATTGACGGTTAAGGAATTAGTGGTTAATCCACTACGGGTGAAGGTATAAATCAGATTTGTTGTCCCGTCTTCGGTGACGCTTGCGGGGGAAACTGCAAGGTTAATAATAGGGGGTTCATCATCATTAATTGTCCCCGTCACTGGAGTGGTGGTCCCAACTGTATAACCTGTCCCGGCAGCGAGGGTTAAAATGACGGTTTCGTTACTTTCTACTATTGTGTCAGCAGTGGGGTCAATTGTGACTTTAGCAGTGGTAGCATTAGCAGCGAAAGTCACTGTCCCAGTGGTACTGGTGAAAGTTGCTGCACCGCTTTGGGTATAATCTGTACTAAATGTCGCTGTCCCCCCGACTGTATAGTTAACCGTTAAAGCATTAGTGGTTACTACGCTACGGGTGAAGGTATAGGCCATATTAGCTGTCCCATCTTCACTAACACTACTGGGAGAAATAGCAAGAGTAACAGTTTGTGCATTGGTAAACTCACTCACATCAATAATCTTTAAACCACCATCCTCATCAGCTAGATATGCATAGTTGCCGACTATTTGTACACCCTCAGCACTGCCAGAAGTATCATAATTACCCTTGAGAGTGGGGTTTGTCGGGTTGCTGATGTCGATGATTTGTAGTCCTTTATCCCAATCAGCTACACAAGCATAGTTACCGACTATTTGTACATCCCTAGCATTGCCAGAAGTATTATAATTACCCTTGAGAGTGGGGTTTGTCGGGTTGCTGATGTCGATGATTTTCAGTCCTGAACTACCATCAGCTACATAAGCATAGTTGCCGACTATTTGTACATCCCAAGCCTCGCCAGAAGTATTATAATTACCCTTGAGAGTGGGGTTTGTCGGGTTGCTGATGTCGATGATTTGCAGTCCTGAATTCCAATCAGCGACATAAGCATAGTTACCGACTATTTGTACATCAAAAGCATTGCCAGGAGTATCATAATTACCCTTGAGAGTGGGGTTTGTCGGGTTGCTGATGTCGATGATTTGCAGTCC
>NZ_CAIP01000076.1 GCF_000297435.1 Microcystis sp. T1-4
GCCCACTCGCTCGCTGGCGGGACTGTATCCTAGAATACATTTTACCCACCAAACCTAAGAGGCCAAACATTAGGCCTAGGCTAAGACTATGGAATTTATACTGCAAAAACAAGGGGAGAATCACGGAAGCACAATTTCTACTAATTCCCTAGAAATTGTCTCGGGAAACTATCGTCTCTTGGCCCGTCTGGATTCTCCTTTTGCTCATATTGAAGTGCGTATCGATTACGAATCTCCCGAAAGTAGTGAAAGATATACTCATTATTATCGATCGGATGCCGGGGGTTGGCTAGAAATTTTTTCCTATCGAGATTTGGGAATAGGTAGCTGGAAAATTCGCTGTTATGGGGATATTCTGGCAGAATTGGGGGGGCAAGGTTGGCAAGAAATGTTAACTTTAATTGTTACTCCTGTTAAGATCAATTATCTGGCTCAATTAGAACAGTTAATTAAGACCGAAATTGAACCTTTATTAGTACAAGAATCCTCTCCAGAGATGGTAAAATTAGAATTGGCTGATTTAACTAATAATTCTGCCTTTGTTTTTGATTTATGCCTACCAGAGGAAACAATGACTGCTAGAGAAGGGGTAACTCTAGAACTGCCGGAACCTGCTAATATGAAAAAGAGCCTTCAAAGTTTATCTAATCGCAATTCTGCACCTTTACCACCGAAAATATCCGGTTCTAATTCTCGCCGAAAATCACCGCAACTTCCCCCAATTCCTAAAAATAAATAGGGTTTGCTGAATAAATGTGAAAACCTTGTTGGGTAAAACTTTTAGACCTTTTGCCCATCAAAAAGTGCCGACCCTTGGAGTGATTGGGGGGAAAATTCAGGTACTTTTTCCCTGAAAATTAGATAATTGACCAGATGAAAATCTGTAAAACCCTACACCCTACACCCAGAAAAAACTTTTTCAGCAAACCCTATGTAATGATGAGGTGAGGCAGCAACTTAAACCTAAGATTTTTTCAATAACTTCTGACGAACTCGCGAGATTAATAGGTCTAATTCAGGTAACTTCAATAACATCGCACCGAGGAGGAATAAACCCACCGCTACGGTCGAGGCCAAACCCAACTGTAATAATTGCAAGAAAATATTACCAGCACCGAAAACCTTTTCCCAACCCCAACTAGCTCCCCAACTAGCAACACCAGAAAGCATTGTAATTACCGTTAATCCCAATAAGGATAAACCCCATTCTCCCAAGGGTAAACCCCCTAAACGACGATTTAAAATCACCGTAAAAATGCCCATAGAAATGATATTAACCCCCACGGTTGCTAAAACAATCCCCGGAGTACCAAAAGGTTTATACAAGAGGAAATCCAGCGCACCATTGAGAAAAATATTTACCATACTCACCTTAAAAGGAGTTTCGCCATCACCCAAAGCATAGAACACTCGTACTAAAACATCGCGACCGAGATAGAAAAACATCCCGAAACCGTAGGCCATTAATACGGGAACCACCTGTTCCGAGGCAGCCAGATTAAAGGCACCCCGTTGATAGATAACCCGCACTACAGGGAAAGCGAGGGCGATAAAGATAGCGGTGAAGGGTAACATGGTTAAAGCGGTCAATAATAAACCCTGACGGATTCTTTGCTTCAATTCTCCCCAATTTTCCGGTTCCGTCAGTCGAGAAAATATCGGCATAAACGGCACGAGAATCATGTTAGACATGATGCCCAAGGGCGTGAGAACGATAAAACTGGCGTAACGCATGGAAGCGGCGGCATTTTCGATAAAAGAAGCAAAAAAGAGGTCAGTATAAACGTTAATATGCAACATTCCCGAAGATAAGGTCGCCGGAATCATCACCCGCAACACCTCCGACACCCCCGGTATCCGCCAATCCCAACGAAATGTTAATTTTCCTAAACCTGCCTTGACTTGTGCGCCCACTTGTGCCAACCATTGCCAGATCGCCCCGATGAGAGTACCGCCGGCGAGGACAAAACCCCCTAGTTGAATGTATTGCGGATTATCAATGCGATCGCCAAGTGACCAGGCCAGCAAACCCACCCCGATAATTACCGCCACACTGGAAAAAAGCGGACTGAGACTCGGTAGCCAGTATTGGTCCGCCGCGTTGAGAGTACCGAAACCGATGCCGATTAAACCGGCTAAAACCGCCATGGGGGCCATAATTTGCAGTTGTTGAATGGCCATGCTGCGGGTGGCGGCATCTAAACCGGGGGCGAGAACATCGATAAAAATATTGGCAAAAACGATTAAAAAGACGGTGACAGCTAATAAAATCGCGCTGACTAGGGTGGTGACAGTCTCGACAATCGGCGCGGACTCGGATTTATCTCTTTTGGCCAAAACACTGACCAAAGCGCTGTGAAAGGGGCCGTTAATACCACCCAGGAGAATTAACAGAAAACCGGGGATAACGTAGGCAAAAGCGTAGGCGTTCACCACTGGCCCAACACCGTAGGCAGCGGCAATTACCTGTTCGCGGACCAAACCAAAAACCTTACTGATTAAGGTGGCAACGGCGACAATTCCAGCAATACCGGCTAAGGAACGGGTAGCTTTCTTAGTAATGATGACACCTCGAAAGAAAACAACTGCATTGATCGATTCTACCCGTTTCTGTGTTCCAGGAGAAAAGCGCTCTCTAGTTGGAAAATTTAACTTGACTGGACTGTATAACAGCCATTTTCCCGCACAGACCCCTAGAGAGCTTTTCTCATAAATATGAAGTATAAGCTAATTCGGTATCGACGCTCGACTCCCATCTGAGCATTAAGATAACTGTTCTCAGTAATTATTGAGAAAATAAATCCCCATACCTTATTTCCTCGTGGCACAATAGAGACAAAGTATAAAAAACTTAACAATAAGGAGAGGTTCGATGGTTGCTACACCAGTCAAAACAAAACGTCTCACCGTGCAGGTGGCCAATCTCAGCGCAGACACCACCGCTATTCGTTCCCTCGATTGGGATCGCGATCGCTTCGATATTGAATTCGGATTACAAAACGGTACGACTTATAACTCCTATCTGATTCGTGGGGAAAAAATCGCCCTGGTGGATACCTCCCACGAAAAATTCCGTCAACTATATTTTGATAGCCTCAACGGATTAATTAACCCCCAAGAAATCGATTATTTAATTATCAGTCATACCGAACCCGATCACAGTGGGTTAGTCAGAGATATATTGCAACTCGCTCCCAATATTACCGTCGTTGGGGCGAAAGTAGCAATTCAGTTTTTAGAGAATTTAGTTCATCATCCCTTTCAACGTCAACTGGTCAAAAATGGCGATCAGTTAGACCTAGGCAACGGTCACATTCTCGAATTTGTTAACGCTCCTAATTTACATTGGCCCGATACTATTTTTACCTACGATCACGGTTCGGGAATTTTATTTACCTGTGATGCCTTCGGAATGCACTACTGTTCCGATGATCTTTACGATGAGCAATTAAGTGTTATTGAACCGGATTATCGTTTCTATTATGAATGTTTAATGGCTCCTAATGCTCGTTCCGTACTAGCGGCGATGAAACGGATGGAACCCCTGGGTAATATTAATCTCGTGGCTAATGGTCATGGACCGCTATTAAAACATAATATTACCGAATTATTGAACCATTATCGTGATTGGAGTCAGGCACAAACTAAGGGAGAAAAAACCGTCGCTGTTTTCTATATTTCCGACTATGGTTATAGCGATCGCCTCTGTCAATCCCTGGCCAAAGGTATTACTAAAACCGGTGTGGCTGTAGAAACTTTAGACCTGAAATCCGCCGATCCCCAAGAGGTAAAAGAATTAGCTTCTTCTGCGGTGGGAATCGTCATCGGTACTCCCCCCGTTTCTGGTATTAATGCCCAAGAAATTACGGGAAATCTAGGCACAATTCTCGCCTCGGTTAACCCCAAACAATATATCGGAATGTTTGAATCTCAAGGGGGTGATGATGAATCAATTTTACCTCTATTTAATAAGTTTCGTGAAGTTGGTTTAACCAAAGCTTTTGATCCCATTCGTAGCACAGAAACTCCTAACGAGAGTCTCTATCAACGCTGTGAAGAAGCGGGTACAGACATGGGACAACTATTAACCCAAGAGGTAAAAGTTAAACAAAGAAAATCCCTTGATACTGACCTTGATAAAGCCATCGGACGGATTAGCGGTGGTCTATATATTATCACCACCAAGAAAGGAGACAGAAGCGGAGCAATGGTCGCTTCTTGGGTGACGCAAGCAAGTTTTGATCCTCCCGGTTTTACCGTTGCTGTGGCCAAAGATCGGGCGATCGAGTCTTTAATGCAAGTGGGGGATCAATTCATTTTAAATATTCTGGAAGAAGGCAATTATCAAACCCTGATGAAACACTTTTTAAAACGTTTCGGACCTGGGGAAGATCGTTTTGCAGGAGTCAATACTCGCACCGCTAATAATGGTTCCCCAATTTTAGCCGATGCCCTCGCTTATTTAGAATGCGAGGTAGTTAGTCGCATGGAATGTGCTGACCACTGGATTGTTTACAATAAAGTCACCGATGGTCGCGTTTCTAAACCTGATAGTTTAACGGCTGTTCACCATCGCAAAGTCGGTAATTATTATTAGGATTCTTGCTTGATTTGACTGGTTGAGAAAATACAGATCAAGATGCTTGCTCTCAGCTTTTGAGATGGTTTAACCTCTCAACCAGTTAGTCATACTAAATCCGTTGAGTATAGGCTACATATCAGGAGAGGCAATAGGCACTCTTGCAATAGGCAAAAGGAGCAATAGATAATCAGTTTTTAATAACCGGATTTAGTATCACATCTGATCACTGATTACTTACCCACTGATAACTGATAACTGATAACTGATCACTGATAACTGATCACTGTTCCTATTGACTAACCCCCGCAGATTTAAGGGCTTTTTCCATTAAAATTACATGGGTACTGCTTTCCTGTCCCTGGTTGGCAGGACGACGCTGAATATAACTGCCATCGGATTGTAATTCCCATGCTTGCCGGTTATCTGACAACATGATGCCGAGAATTTCTTCCAGTTCCTTGGCGATCGCTGGGTCATCAATGGGTGTCACTGCTTCCACGCGACGAGTCAGGTTCCGCGTCATCCAATCGGCGCTACCAATATAAACCTCCTCCTGACCACCATTGTAGAAGTAAAAAATGCGGGAATGTTCCAAAAAGCGGCCGATAATGCTAATTACTCGGATATTTTCGCTCACTTCCGGCAATCCGGGCCGTAAACAACAGATCCCACGAATAATTAAGTCAATCTGCACACCAGCACGAGAAGCGGCGTATAAGGCTTCTATAATCGGTTTATCGACAATAGAGTTCATTTTTGCCACAATGCGCCCCGTACCCCCATTTTTACAGTTTTTGGCCTCGCGCTCAATCATTGCTAACATCCGTTTTCGCAAACTCACGGGAGCAATTAAAAGTTTGCGATAGGATTGCTGACGGGAGTATCCGGTCAGAAAGTTAAATAAATCGGTGATATCTGCCCCCAAATCCTCGCGACAGCTAAGTAAGCCCAAATCAGTGTATAATTTAGCTGTTTTTGGGTTATAATTACCCGTGCCAATATGGAAATAACGACGGATTTTATCCCCTTCTTTTCTGACCACGAGAACCACTTTCGTATGGGTTTTGAGACCAACTAAGCCATAAACAACGTGAACTCCGGCTTGTTCGAGCTTTTTCGCCCAAGTAATGTTATTTTCCTCATCAAAGCGTGCTTTTAGTTCCACTAACGCCGCTACCTGTTTCCCATTTTCCGCCGCCGCAATCAGGGAATTGACAATCGGGGAATCTCCGGAAGTACGATACAAAGTCATTTTAATCGCTAAAACATGGGCATCATGGGCAGCCTGGGCGATAAACTGTTGTACTGAGGCACTAAAGGAATGGTAAGGGTGATGAACGAGAATATCGTTATTGCGAATTAAAGTAAAAATATCTTCGCCATCCTGTTCTAGTATCCCGTCTTCGTTACCGTCAACTATTTCTCGCAATCCCTGTAAAACCGGTGGGGTGACGGGATTCCAAGGCGGATCTTTCAGTTCGGGACAGGGTAAGGACAGAAAATAAAATAAATCCTTGTGTCCCAGCATTCCATCCACATCGTAAACATCGATCTCCTCAAGTCCGAGATCGCGCATGATCCGGTTTTTAATATTGCTAGGAGTAGAACTGTGAATTTCCAGACGTACTGCCGATTTACCAATGCGGCGCTTGCGGACTTCTTCCTCGATCGCTAATAATAAATCATCGGCCTCATCTTCTTCGACGGAGATATCGGCGTTGCGTGTCACCCGAAAAGGATAACATTCTTGAATGATCATGCCGGGGAAAAGTGCCTCTAAATTGTGCATTACCACCTGTTCAAGGGGTACTCCCGTCCAAATCGAAGCTTTTCCGTCTTGGTGGCGTAATTCCTTGGATAATGCCAGAAAACGGGGGAAAACCTGCGGCACTTTCACCCTGGCAAATAGTTCTTTATCGGTGTCGGGATCGCGAACAACTACGGCTAAATTGAGACTGAGATTAGAAATATAGGGAAAAGGATGACTAGGATCCACCGCCAGGGGAGTTAAAACCGGGAAAATATTTTGTTCAAAGTAATCATGGAGATAATTGCGCTGTTCTTGATGCAAATCCACATAGTTAATCAGATGAATTCCCTGTTCTACTAAGAGGTTTTTCAGGGTGTGTTCAAAAAGATGATCCTGCTGTTGCACAAGGGGACGCAGACGGTTACTTATCTCGGTTAGCTGTTCCGAGGCAGTCCGGCCATCGGCACTTAAAACGGCTACATTTGCCTCTACCTGTTGTTTAAGAACTGCCACCCGTACCATAAAAAATTCGTCGAGATTGGCACAAAAAATGGCGGTAAATTTTAATCTTTCTAGTAGGGGAGTCCGAGGATCAAGTGCCTCATAAAGCACGCGATGATTAAATTCTAACCAGCTTAATTCTCGGTTAAAGTAATATTGCGAATCTTTAAGATCGATTTCGGAAGTTACGGTGGACGCTTTAGCCATAGAGTCTAATACCTAAATAATAGATTAAACAGTTAGTAAGAAGCCACTTCAGCCTAAATTTGACTATTTTGGGCGTTTTTGGCCATACTACCCCAGATTAAGCCAAGTTACCCCGATTATCTTGGATGCTAATGCTACTGATTCTAGCCTGACTAGGGAAAAAATCAATTTATTAAAAGGTTAAGAAATCAGTCCCGACAGATCAAGGTTAAATTAATCTTTCGGTGAAATTAGAGTAGCAGTAAGAAGAATAGGCATAATTTGCTGAGAATATCGTCTTTAAAGCCTCACCTTGATTATAACACAAAGTCAAGCCGAGCCGATTTGTTAAATATATCATCTCCAAGTTCCGGCAATAATCTAATCCGAATCAGAATATTTGATAAGGATGATGATTAGATTGCCAATTGACCATTAGTTGATATATTTGTGTTTGATAAAAATAAGATAACTCATAAGCTAATCTTAAGTCTCTTTCCAAGTCTTCTTTTTTAACATCAGTAGCATTCAATGTACCTAAAACTTTACAGAGTGCGTCCGATAAATCCTGTTTAATTTGCTGTTCATCTAAGGACAGTTTCTGAGAATGATTTTTGATAATTATAATTAATTCGTCAATATCTATTGACAGATTATTTTTGTCAATAAACTTACCAAACTTTAATCCTTCAAACTTTAAATCCAACTTATTTTTCTTAAAGTCCAGAAACCCGTTTTCTCAAAGAAAACGGGTTTCTAAATAGTTTCTTGAAGAAACCCGTTTTCTAGGTGACTTAATGCTTCTTTCCAGGGTTCATCATAATTGGCGGTTGTTGGGTTCATTTGAGTTGTCCGCTTACTCCTAGGGGGTGAAGCGCGACAGCGTAACGCACCGATTTAATAATAGAGGTGGTGAGTTACGGCGGCTTGTTAATTTTGGTTTTTTGACGGAATTGATAGCCGCCTAACGCACCCTACGCCTACTTAATTAAACAAAGAAATTACCCACTGGAATGCTTCCTAAAGCAGGTAAAGTACCAGTAAATCCAGTGATATTTATTAATAAATCATTGCTGGATTGGAAGCCAGCCGTGCTATCATTAATAACGAGGTAAGTTCCAGCTATTGCACCGGTTGTTACTTGCACTAAGGCTGCACTATTAATCCCTAATCCTTGATTACCTGTAGTCGCTCCATTGGCATCAGTAAATACCTGATTGACTAAATTGTCTAAAGTGGTAGCAGTGCTATCAGCAGCGCGACTGAAACTGCTAGGCGCACTCATGGGAAGTCCACCTTGAGTTAATAAGTCAATTTTATCAGTATTGATGGCAAAATCCGTGATACGATCGCTTGCTGCTGCGGTGGACTGACTAAATTGGAAAATGAAGATGTCTGTCCCCGTCCCACCGGTTAAAGTATCGGTTCCAGCAGCACCATTGAGGGTATCGTTACCAGCGCCACCCACTAGAATATCATTACCTAAGCCACCAACTAGACTACTTGGGGA
>NZ_CAIP01000075.1 GCF_000297435.1 Microcystis sp. T1-4
AGATATACAGCTTTGTCTTCAAAAAATTGACTAAATAAATACCAGGGGCATGATACCATTCCTAGCCATTGAGAATCATGGCTTTTAAGACTTGTTCCGAACTAATTTTTTCTCTTTTATCAACACCTAGTTTTCCATTGATTACTGCGACTATTCCTATTTCATCAATTATTCCTGCTAATATTCCTAAATGGTCGATATTTTAAATTTGTATTTCTTCTGAAGGAGACATTTCTTATGTTTTTTCGATCATTAATACTTTTTCCATTATCTCATGTTTTGGTCAAGGAAATTCTGAGTATTTATATTCAGTTAGTCTTTCAACTTGTTGGTAACGTTTTCTGTTACAAACTGAAGTGCGGAATCTAGGTTTTAAGAAGACGTACTAAAAACAATTTTACCATTTTTTACCGCTACTAAACGCAAAGTTAAGGGACCAGCAGTATTAGTTTTACTAGCGGCAATTGCCTCAAGTGTCTCGATAGAATTACCCGACTTTTTGACTTGACCAATAAAGTTAACTACCGTAGTTAATAACCCATCTTCCACTTGAATTGACCCTAAAACTCCCGCACTTCTAGCGCGGAATTGAGCCGATGCTAAGAGTAAATCTAAGCGCTTTTGTAGGTCTTCTTCTGTCATATTTTGGGGATCGATGGAAACGGCAGCGATTACCTGTTTCTCCTCAAAAACTCTTTGATTGGGAACCACATCAGCAAAGACACGAATCTCGGTTTCTCCTAGTACATAATTACCTGCTGAAAGAATTCTCACCACATATTCTTTACCGTCCTGTAATTGTTGACTTAACTGTTCTACCTGTGCTTTTGTGATCTTAACTAAACGCTGGTCAAAATTAGGCTGATTCGGTTGGGTGGCGCGGATAGCATTTATATTCGCTTCTCGCAATAACTTATCGATAACAGCGACAATAGCTTGGGGATCAACAATACGAAAAGCTCCAAAAGATAACACCTGTCCCCGGAAAATAGCGATCTGTTTTTCCCGCAATTCTTGATAGGTTTGATAGTATTGTTCTAAAACTTCCACTTCCCGCTTAAGAAAAGCCATTTGGGTTTCTAAATCTTTTAATTTTCCCTCGCGCTGTTCCAAAGCTAAATTTTTATCGATGATCGAGCTATCGAGTTCTCCAATACGTTGATCCCGACGATCAATTTCTAGCTGTAGGGTTTTTTGTTGGGTTTCCAACTGTTGAAGTCGCGCTTGTCTGGTTGTTAATAACTTTTGTTGATTAGCCAACTCTTTATCTCTAACTTGAACGGTGGTTTGTAGTTGATTGATCTGACTAGAAAGAATTGATTTTTGTTGGGACAATTGATCCCTTTGACTGGTTAACTGTGCCTTTTGATTAGTTAAAATGACTCGTTCATTATTTAAATTAGCCACTTCCTTACGAAACTTTTCCAACTGTCCAGAAACTAATCGCAAACGTTGACGAGAAGCTTGATAATTTTTATTAAGAACCTCCAGACGTTTCTGCACGGCTATCTGTTCACTTTTAGCCGTTTTTAACGCCTTTTCCACCTGATTTTTTTGTTCGGTGGTTTCTCTGACCTGACTTTCCAAATCCTTAATAGCGGCACGACGTTCATTTAAAAGACGATCCAGTTCAAAAACTCCTTGACGCAAGGATTTACTAGAAGCAAACAAGACAATTAAAGTGGAACCGGCGATAAAAATTCCCGTTACAATCGTCATTAAAGTTGCGGTTTGTTTCGGACGCAGATTAAATAAACGCATCCTTTTCTTACCGATACGGCTCCCTATGCGATCGCCAACCGCCGCTATCAGACCACCTAAAACCACGATGGCCAAAACCAAAATATAAGCGCTAGTCATCCAGAATTTAAGTAAATTGTTGACTGAGAGCGACGGGATTATGGACGGTAATTTTCTTCTTGTAAATTGAGACCATTTCTTGATCCCGCAGCTCTCCCAATAAACGGGTGACAGTGACGCGGGTAGAACCGATCGCTTCTGCGATCGCTTGGTGAGACAATTTTAGATCAACCCGGATACCATCGGTGGTGGGAACCCCAAAATCACGACAGAGAATTAATAAAAAACTGACCAAACGTGAACCCATATCCCGGTGAGCTAAGGTTTCGATCATCATTTCCGTTTGCAGAATCCGCGAGGACAACCCCTGCAGCATCAACATTGATAAATCGGGATTATTGCGGAGGGACCTTTCTACCTGATCGATCGGGGCCGAGAGTAATTCTACCGGAGTAAAAGCCACGGCATGATAAAAACGATCCGATCGCTGGCCGGTGAGTAAGGATAGCACACCAAAGACGCTATTTTCCCGCAGTAGAGCCACGGTAATTTCTTCTCCCGCTTCATAGACTCGCGACAACTTAACGGCTCCTTTCAGCAAAAAATAGACTCTTTCGGCGGGATCTCCCGGGAAAAAGATCGTTTTGCCACGCTCGAACAATTCCACCACCGGGGGGAAATTGCCGCTGCCGATTCGACGGAACACATCTGCTAGGGGTTTATCTTGTATTAGGGATAAGTCCATCTCACATCCAAAAAAGGGGAAAATTGTTTTTATTATGCAACGAGTGTCACCTCTATTAAACACAACCGCTGCCTAAACTGGGAAAAGTTTTGGGCGCTTTTTGCCAGACAATGGGGGAGGGGTGATCATTGCTGCCCCGTTATCTGTATCCCTATTATACCGAATCTCGCTGGGGTCGGCTATTGGGGAGATTTTTGTAAGAGAAACGAGAACTATGTTAGATTTAACGGGAAAAAACGCCCTAGTGACGGGAATTGCCAATAATCGCTCGATCGCTTGGGGAATTGCCCAACAACTCCATCAAGCTGGTGCAAATATCGGTGTCACCTATCTCCCCGACGAAAAAGGCCGTTTTGAGAAAAAGGTGCGAGAATTGGCCGATGAACTTAATCCCGCTTTTTATGTCCCCTGCGATGTCCAAAATGACCAACAGGTAGAAGATACTTTCGCTACAGTGGCGGAAAAATGGGGTAAACTGGATATTTTGATTCACTGTCTCGCTTTTGCCGATAAAGAGGGTTTAACGGGCGATTTTACCGCCATCCCTCGGGAAGCTTTCACTAAATCCCTAGATATTAGCACTTTTTCCCTAACCCGTCTAGCTCGATCGGCTAAACCCTTGATGACGGAAGGGGGAAGTATTATCACTCTTACCTATCTCGGCGGTGTCAAGGTAATTCCTAACTATAATTTAATGGGGGTGGCAAAAGCTGGTTTAGAAATGAGTGTTCGCTATTTAGCCGCCGAATTAGGTGGCCAAAAGATCCGAGTTAATGGTATTTCCGCCGGTCCAATTCGCACCTTAGCATCTTCGGCCGTGGGGGGAATTCTTGATATGATCCATCATGTGGAAGAAATCGCTCCTTTACATCGCACGGTGACACAAATTGAGGTGGGAAATACGGCCGCTTTTTTAGCCAGTGATCTTGCTAGTGGTATTACCGGTCAGATTATTTATGTAGATTCCGGTTACGAAATTATGGGAATGTAGTTTTAAGTAGGGTTTGAGTAGCCGAGAGGAAAAAGATTTCGAGCCTATTCTACAGCTTCTAAACAGGATTTAGTCCTGTAGGGGCGAAGCATTCGGGCAATAACTTATCGGTAAAACCGTAGATTTTCTACCCGAATGCTTCGCCCGTACTTTTTCAGCAAACCCTAAGTAGCCGAGAGGAAAAAGATTTCGAGCCTATTCTACACCTTCTCAACAGGATTTAGTATAACTTTTGGATATGGATAAAGCTGGCATTCCTATTAGTTCGCTTCAAATAATTTCCAAATCTCTTTAAGAGAAATATAGATACCGAGAACAGCAGCTAACAAAAGAAGGATTTGACTATCCGAGCCAAGGCAATTCTGAAAATTTTCATCAGTTAACACTTTATGGACGACCTTAGACATTGCCAATACAGCCGATAAACTTAACCCAGAAACAAAAAGAATTTCTAGATAAGATTTATTGTTTCCCCGTCTTGGCTGTTTTTTTGTAACCAGCGCCACGCTTGCGGTAATAACCAAGGTTCCGATTAACAAAAGAAAGTTTTCAATGTTAACAATCTTCATCAAAAATTTATGCTGATTTTGCTTTCCTAAAAGTAATATACCATCCGCAGCCGGCCGCTAATATCGCACCAATAACCGCGCCATAAACTCCCGCAATCGATCCCCCTAGGGCTGCACCTCCCACCGTTACCACCATCAGGCGATCAGCTTTATCCCAAAATCGAGGGGAATCAGCACCCTCGTGATCAAGGGGGATCCCCCCGCCTGTCGGCACCCCCCTTATCAAGGGGGGCAGGGGGGATCCAGCTAATTTTTGGGCAGTTTTTACCCAATCTTGGCTAGGAATAACATCATTAATAAATAGGGACTCGAAATCTAAACTATCGGGAAAAATGACGCTTAAACTTTTGGTGCGTTCTTGGTTAGCATAGGCTGCGTCTAACTCTTCGATCGCTTTTTTATAAGCTTTTTCTAGGGGGGGAAAATCCTTGACAAGTTGCCGCAATTGTGTTGCTGCCTGGGGTTGTTCTTCCCTTAATAATCGTTCAATTTCTTTGAGCGATCGCTGTAGATATTCTGGCAAGGGTTCAGTCTGCTGTGCGAGGGCGATTAGCAGCGCTTCAAGATCGATAATTGCTTTGGGGATTTCCATAAGTTAGTCCTGTCCAGTCAGGGTATAGGCTGCCCAATGGTAAGGATCACCATATTCTGTTAGTTGATCTAGCCCTATTGTACTGCCTTCCTTCAAAGTATTCGCCGCCCTCACCTCCAGTCGATCGACCCCTTCCCTTAGGTCGGGAAGTTGTCCAAGTTGCTCGATCCAGTTAGCTAGTTGCTGCCAAGTGATATTTTTTAACCAATTTTGTGTATTTTTCAGAGCTAGGGCCGGGGATTCACCCGCTAATAATCTTTGATAGAAGTTAATCATAAACCAAGCACTAGAAATCTCCTTCACCGGCCAGAGGGTACTGACCACATTAGTCGCACCGGCTGCCAAGAAAGCACTGACGAGGCCGACGTATTCGGTAGTAATGCCATCCTTACCGGTGAGAGCGGTTTCACAGGCAGCCAGACAGACGAGACGGTAACTAGAGAGGTTGAGCTTGTTGATATCCCGGACAGTTAATAAACCATCGCTAAGGGCGATCGCAGACTCCTGGGGACGAAAAGAGTCATAAAAGCCGTGACCAGTGAAATGAAAGGTTTTATGGGCATTTTCGAGGGCGTTGCGGACGTTTTCCCGTGAGGCGTTTTCTGGGCTAATTCTCTCGCTCGGTTGCACGATATGGCTAATAATCGCTGATTCCAGTTGGGCTAAATCCATGGGTTTTTGTTCCGTTTTGGGGTCTTCGACGCTGAGGAGGGGAGAATAGGAGAAATCGCCGGACTGGGGACGCAAACCGACCTGAGCAGAGGGGAGATAGGTGGCGGTGTATTTTTCGGGGAAGAGGGTATGTAGGGGGAAGCGGTGCAGATCCCGGTGGGGGATGAGAATCAGGGAATCAACGGAAACCGGCAAAGGTTCGAGAATTTTATCGATCTGTAAAATCCGTTTTAATTGGGCAAAACGGCTGTTAAGTGACAATCTCCAGGGGTGATTTTGTTTATTCTCCGTTTCTTTTTTACTGGCATAGTCAAGGTATTGTTTATCCCATTCAGTTAACCAAGTCCGAAACTGTTGCGCTGGTTGACGGCGTTGTTCTGGCTCGACAATGACGGGATCAGCCTCTGGGGTGATAATAAAGGTGGTGAGATTGTCCTCGCTGAGATACCAGTAAATAATCGCCTTATTCGGACCTGTCAGGCTTTGGATGGTGGCATAATCGGGACTGGTGGCGTTTTCTTGCCAACTATCGAGAATCCAAGTCAAACAACGATTTTTATAAAATTCTGCCTGTTCAATTGCGTCTAGAGGATGATTTTCCTCGATCAGTAAATCGATTTCTAGGTGACTAAAACTGCTGAATTTTCTCTCAAAAGCCGGTTTATCCCGTTTCTGGGCGCGTAGTCGGGTGAAAAGGTGGCGCCCCTGTTGTTGATAGAATCGCGCTTCAGGGATTTCCTGTAGGGAAAGATGAGCGCGGATCAATCCTTGCAGAATTTCTAAATGATCTTCCGGGAAGTCTTTTTCGCTGAGAATCGGTAAAGCGGTTTGATAATGTCGGATTGCTTCGCGCCAATAGGGACTAGCATTCTCTTTATATCGGGAATGTTTCAGATAAGCTTGCCCTAGATAGCGATAAATTTGCCCCCACGGAGGCGATCCTTGAATGAGGTGGGGAAGTGCCTCCCGGAGGGCGAAAATATGGGGTTCTCGGTCATTAAGGGCTACTATCGGTTTACGGTAAATGAGAGCTTCTAGACTAGGAGTAGAAATACGATTTTTACTCAGAGAACAAACGGCCCACCCTCGGTTGCCCCAAGCTTCATGGAAATCGGGTTTAATTTCTAAAGCTCGATCATAAGATGCGATCGCTTCTTCTAATCTGCCTAAATTACCTAACGCAAACCCTCGGTTGTTCCAAGCTTCATGGTCATCGGGTTTAAATTCTAAAGCTCGATCGTAGGATGCGATCGCTTCTGCAAATCTGCCTAAATCAGCTAACGCATTCCCTCGGTTGTTCCAAGCTTCATGGTAATCGGGTTTAATTTCTAAAGCATGATCGTAGGATGCGATCGCTTCTTCAAATCTGCCTAAATTCTTTAACGCATTCCCTCGGCCGTACCAAGCTTGATGTAAATCGGGTTTAATTTCTAAAGCTCGATCGTAGGATGCGATCGCTTCTTCTAATCTGCCTAAATTACCTAACTCAATCCCTCGGTTGTACCAAGCTAGATGGAAATCGGGTTTAATTTCTAAAGCTTGATCGAAGGATGCGATCGCTTGTTCAAATCTGCCTAAATCAGCTAACGCAATCCCTCGGTAGTTCCAAGCATCATGGTAATCGGGTTTAATTTCTAAAGCTCGATCGTAGGATGCGATCGCTTGTTCAGATCTGCCTAAATTACCTAACGCAACCCCTCGGCCGTACCAAGCTTCATGCTTATCGGGTTTAATTTCTAAAGCTCGATCGTAGGATGCGATCGCTTGTTCAAATCTGCCTAAATAATATAACGCACTCCCTCGGTTGTTCCAAGCTAGATGGTCATCGGGTTTAAATTCTAAAGCTCGATCGTAGGATGCGATCGCTTGTCCAAATCTGCCTAAATTACCTAACGCATTCCCTCGGTTGTTCCAAGCTTCATGCAAATCGGGTTTAATTTCTAAAGCTCGATCCCAGGATGCGATCGCTTTTTCAAATCTGCCTAAATTATCTAACGCAAACCCTCGGATCAACCAAGCTAGATGGAAATCGGGTTTAATTTCTAAAGCTCGATCGTAGGATGCGATCGCGCCGAGAAAATCCCCATTCATGTATTTCTGGTTTCCTTGCTGAAACCAGAATGCGGCATCCTGAACCACTTCCGTTAAATCCGTCTCCTTTGGGCCTAGATTTTCCTCCTCCACACCGGAAACATCCCTCACCGCGTCGCGTAACTGGAGGCTAATCCGTTGGGATACTTCCCCCAGATTTCCCGTCATCACCTTCCCTAAAGCCGCCAGATCCCGCCCTAAAGTTTGATAATCTTCCGGATACTGTAGCCATTCCTCGCTTTTGACCTCTAACCACCGCGCCAGCTTTTTATCGTCACAATGGCGACTGTATAGCCATCCCCGTAACCCGTCGGTAGTGGTTCCCGCCGCCACCTGCTCGAATAACCCCATCAATATCCCTTCATATTCCCCATCGCTGGGTTCTGGAGGAGTATTTTCGACTTTTTTGAGGTTAATTGCCTTTGGACTGGCAATAAAGAGCGATTTTAGCCAATTCCAGAGCTTTTTTAGTAAGGATAGCATCGAAGAAAGGGGGAAAGGAAGATAAGGAAATTATATCTCTACTGCCGAAAGTCGTCCCTCTACCGGTTCAAATTCGTCCTCTAATAGCCAATTTTCCGCTTCCTCGACTTGTTTGTTCATCTCATGCCAGAAACAAATTCTTGTAAAGTAATTCCAGCAGTACGAAGAAGACTACGAAGCGTACCTTTAGCCACTTCACGATGATCAGGAACAGAGAGTGTTACCTGTTCACCCTCCTTAACCATAATGATATGGCTTGCACTTTGACGCGCAACTTGCCAGCCAAAGGTTTCAAATATTCGGACTACTTCACGTCCGCTGAGAACAGGAAGAGCAGAGGACATGATTAGGCCATTACCTCTACTTGACAAGTTTCAATCGTGAGCGGTAGTCCACGTTCTGCACGAACTTCAAGGCAAGCGATAATCGCATCTCTGATATTTTCTAGAGCTTCTGCTCTCGTTTGACCTTGGCTGACACAACCCGGAATACTGGGGCATTCTACAACCCAAACCCCATCCTCGTCACGGTCAAGTGTTACAGTCAACTTCATAACTTCTCACTATAATCTCCCAGGTTATATTTTACCTATTAGGGCCTGAGTTGGTTAAGCGGCGATCGCTAATTCTTGCTAAACAGCATACAGAATCAGGGTTTTGAAGAAAAGCATAAAGGAAGATAAGGAAATTATATCTCTACTGGCGAAAGTCGTCCCTCTACCGGTTCAAATTCGTCCTCTAATAGCCAATTTTCCGCTTCCTCCTAACTCGCACGGCTCTCTTC
>NZ_CAIP01000074.1 GCF_000297435.1 Microcystis sp. T1-4
GGATTTCAGAAGTTTAATAAATCTCAGATTATGAACGTCTAAAGTATAAGTAGCTGTGGAGAAAAAATCGGCACAAGAGTTTTTTCAATCAGTAGATATTTTAAACCAGCTAACTGTTTACCAATAAGAAAGCTAATCCAAAGGTTAGTATCAATAATAACTTTAATCGGTGGCTTGTTGTCCATAAATTTCAGCCCTAACTTCCTCCACTTCTTCGGTAATTGTCTCTAGGGAAAGCTCATCAGTTTTAAAGGTTTCTAAAAGTTGGGTTAATTTTTGATTTAAAGTTTCTTTTTCGAGTTCTTTACTGAGTTTTATTTTGTCACTTTCTGGGAGTTGTTTAACCAAATCTAAAATCTGGTCAAAGTTTAAGGTTAGTTGGTAAGTTTTTTGGTTCATTTTCTCAAATTATTGTTTATTGATAAAGTTTAATTGCTCGCAGTGCATACTCAAAACAACGTTCCCGAATATCTATTTGTTTCTTCTATTCTTTTTGATAATTAACTTTTTGGGACATCTATTACTACTCTTTGCGAATTGTTTCTAGGTTTATCATTGTCATTGTTTAAATGCGCGACAGCTTATTCTCATTGCAGCAAATTACTAAAACAATTAAGCTAAAACTAATTCTAATTACTAATAAATTTTTCTCATTAATCTTCTCTTTCATAGTTCATATATCTAACCGACAGAAGCTAGGAGATTGATACCAATTCAGCAGTGGTGTCTTCTGAAATAAATTTTCGGAAGTCTAAGACTTCGATAAGAACTAGCATATCGTCATTAGAATAGTGCAAGATAACCTGTCCATTGTCTTCTGCATAACTGATAGGTTTATCCGATAACTCAATTAACAGGATATCAACATCTTTACTGTATTTAATCTTTTTCATATCTATTTGTCCTTCCAGGGTATAAAGTAATGATCAAGATAAAAGCACTAAATTCTCGACAAATAACTCGTAGAACTAAGTTTTCATTTAATCTCCTTTGAAAGATGACTTTGGATTCTGGCAATATTTCTATTTTATCAGGATTACAAATCGTAGCAATAATAAATTCTGGAGAAATATTTAGTTCGTGATTAGCAAGGATGTCGATTTTAAATTTCGCATGATCGCTAAATCGAATCTCTTTCATAATTCATAATTCATAATTTATCTATCGAGTTCTGTGAAAAGCTGATGTTTACATGAGCAAAATCCCTAAAATTAGACTTGATAAAAAACCTGAGATCGTTATATTCTACAGGTGACAAGCTTTTGCACGAGAGAGCCACGCCCCACGCACCAATTATATCATTAATTCTACCTGAATATCAAACACAGGAACTAGAAGCCTGTTCCGGATTACATTTGTTCTTGAAAAAGATTTTGAAATGGCTCCGTATTTTTCCAACGATAGGTATTAAAATCTCGATAATCAACGGAAAGAATTTGACCTGAACCTAATTCTTCTGCTAAAATAACCAAAGATGCGTCGGCTAAATCCATTGGCAAATCTCTATATTTTTGCATCAGTTCTTCAATGCGTTGGCAGTGCTTAGTTTTGAGGTTGAATACCTGTAGTTCTCCTGTGGAGATTTTATGAATAAGGGTTTTTGGGACATCTATTCCCACTCGTTTTTGTAGTAAGTAGCAAGTTTCAGTAACAACGCACCAGGTTGTAATAAATTGTTGATTGATGAATTTTTGGAATTGTTTTTTTGCCAATGGGTGAAGTGAGTCGTTTTTATTAGCAAGGACTAGCCAGAAACCAGTATCAACAATGATCATATTTTTGCTTAAGTTCACTTGTTAAATAGGTTTTATAGTTTTGCGAAAGGTCTGGTTCAGCCTCTATACAACCGATAAAGTCAGACCAATCTTCTGTTCGCTGCTCTTTCATTTCCTGTGGGTTGGGAGAATATCGTTTTTTGAGAATATCTACAAGTTCAAGAATAGTCTGTTGTGCGTCGGGGGGAAGGGACGCAATATCTTCTTCAATTGTTTCTAGGTTTATCATTGTCATTGTTTAAATGCGCGACAGCTTATTCTCATTGTAGCAAATTACTGAAACAATTAGGCTGAAACTAATTCAAATTTAACCTTTATTTTTAGGGCTGTAGCGATGAGATTTAGCAACAAAAAAGAGTTTCCTTCATAGTCAGCATTTTCTACGGCTTCAATAATAGATTCATCAGTATTAATTAATTCTGCTAAAGCTTTTGTTGAAAGATGATGTGTTTCCTTAATCTTAAATATTTTTCTGGCTACTTCGTCATCAATACGAGCCTTTTCTAATTCTAATTGACGTTCTGGATTATTAGCATAATAACGTTGGTAAAGAATTTGTAAGCCATCGGCTGTCGTTTGGTGTGTATTCATATCAACTCCTGAAAATAGGTGTGTAATTCGGGATTTTTTTCAAATTTAGCTGTGTTTTTAATTGCTTGCTCGATTTCCAGTGGTAGAACTTCTTTTTCTTTAATTATACCATGAGAAATGACCACAGCTTTGTTTTTATAAAAGAAATAAAGAATTCTATAATTTATTCCTTTAAAATTAACTCTCAATTCATAAATTTTGTCCCGCAAAAAGTCTGCTTCTGGTCTGCGTAATTCATATCCTAGTTCTGCCAGTCTTTGTAATTTGATAAAGCATTTGTTTTGAGCTTTGCCAGGAAGACTATCAAGCCATTCTATAATTGGTATATTACCTCTTTCATCTTGGTAAAAAATAAGTTGTATTTTTGGCATATTAAAGCTTTTATATATGTGAGTTTTCTAACAAATGATAAATTAAATAGTGTCAAGTATCGAGTTCCCAAAAAGCTGATGTTTACGGGAGCAAAACCCCTAAAATTAGACTTGACAAAAGACCTGAGATCGTTATATTCTACAGGTAACAAGCTTTTAAACGAGAGAGCCACGCCCCACGCACCAATTATATCATTCATTCTACCTGAATATCAAACAGGAACTAGAAACCTGTTACTAGGGAGAGATTACTGCGGGGGGGATATTCGGTAGCAGTTAAATAATCATAATAAAAACCACAGAGGACACAGAGGACACAGTGGCGGCTCTTGTCGGGTGCGTTAGTGATAGCGTAACACACCAATTTTCTTAAGATGGTGCGTTACGGCGCGGTAATAGTTTAATTATTAACAAATCTCCTTTAAATACGCGCAAACACGCACCCTACAAGCTACTAACAAGGCTCATTTTGACTCGTTGATTAAGGGCAGTGGCAATTTTTTGTAGCATTATTAGGGGATTGTCTTGATAGTCAGCGTCTTCTAGATCTTCAATAACGGATTGCTCAACATGGATTAGGTCGGCTAGTTGTTGTTGAGTTAATCCAGCATTCATACGAGCGTCATAAATCAATTGTGCGATTTCTGAGTTGAGGGATTCTAGGGCAATTTGTTCTTTGATTGTGGGATCGTCTGCAATCATTTGGTGAATGATTTTTACGGCATCTGTGGTTTTAGGCATTGTTTATTTCTCCTTGATAAGTATGAAGTTCTGGATTTTGTTTAAATTGTGCTTTTCTTTGGATAATTCTCTCGATGTCTTGTGAGGGAACGGCGGAAGTTTTTTTGATAAGAGCATGACCAATAATTGCTATATTTTGACCATGATAAAAATAGAGGATTCGATATTGTATGGTTCCCTGTTTGGCTCTAAGCTCCCAGATATCATTTCTGAGATAATCGGCAGCAGGGCGGCGCAGTTCATGACCTTGTGCGGCAAGTTGTTCGATTTTGGTTATACATTTGGCAAATCCTTTTTTATCAGTTTTGAGTAATTTCTGAAGCCACTCAACAACGGGTGAGATGCCTTCTGCTTCTTGATAAAAGATGATTTTTGTCTTTGGCACGTTTCTTTTGAAATAGTATGCGATGAAAAATCAATAAATGCAATCAGGTGATGGTGATGGGTATCGAATTGCTGGATAGCTCATAACCTCGTTGAAAAGAATTATGCGATCGCCCCTTGTTTATCTCCTAAATTAAACTTAGAAATTCCGCGATAATAGACATCAACATCGTTAAGTATCGAGTTCCCCAAAAGCTGATGTTTACGGGAGCAAAATCCCTCAAATTAGACTTGACAAAAAACCTGAGATCGTTATATTCTACAGGTAACAAGCTTTTGCACGAGAGAGCCACGCCCCACGCACCAATTATATCATTCATTCTACCTGAATATCAAACAGGAACTAGAAACCTGTTACTAGGGAGAGATTGCTACGGGGGGATATGCGGTAGCAGTTAAATAATCATAATAAAAACCACTCCAGACACAGTGGCGGCTCTTGTCGGGTGCGTTAGTGATAGCGTAACGCACCAATTTTCTTAAGATGGTGCGTTACGGCGCAATCATAATTTAATTATAACAAATCTCCTTTAAATATGCGCCTAACACACCCTACAAGCTACTTAACGGTGTTAACTCCCTACAAGAATTTAATTGGAAACACCTAATTCTTTTAGTCTATCCAGAGAGTTTTGATACCAAGTTTGATTATTTTGTTGTCGATGAAGTTGGGATGCTTGGCGAAAATCCTTAATTGCCTTTTCATTGTCATTTAATTCTTTGTATATTAAACCGCGATTATAGTAGGGAACAGCAAAGTCAGGATTGAGTTTAATTGCTTGATTGTAGTCGGCAATCGCGCCTTGCTTATCTCCTAAATTATACTTAGCCCATCCGCGATTATTGTAGGGAAAAGCAAAGTCGGGATTGAGTTTAATGGCTTGATTGTAGTCCTTGATCGCCCCTTGTTTATCTCCTAAATTATACTTAGCCCATCCGCGATTATTGTAGACATCAGCATCATCAGGATTGAGTTTAATCGCTTGATTGTAGTCCTTGATCGCTCCTTGTTTGTCTCCTAATTGAGACTTAGCAACTCCGCGCCAAAAGTAGGTATTAGCATAGTCAGGTTTAAGTTTAATCGCTTGATTGTAGTCCGCAATCGCCCCTTGATTATGTCCTAAATTATACTTAGCAAGTCCGCGAGAAATGTAGGCATCAGCATCATCAGGATTGAGTTTAATCGCTTGATTGTAGTCTGCAATCGCTCCTAGTTTATCTCCTAAATTAGACTTAGCACTTCCGCGATCATAGTAGGCATTAGCATAGTCAGGATTGATTTGAATTGCTTGATTAAAGTCCTTGATAGCCCCTTGATTATCTCCTAAATTATACTTATCAACTCCATTATTATGGTAGGCTACAGCATCGTCAGAATTGAGTTTGATCGCTTGATTTTGATCCGCAATCGCCCCTTGATTATCTCCTAAATTATAATTGCCTATACTGTAAATTGCTAGTCCGATCACCCCCCCAAATACAATCATCCCAATGCCGTTATATAGCCATTTACGTCTAGTTATTCCTGATGGATTCTTAATTTTTCTCTGAGGAGGAGGTGAAACGGGGGGAGGTTGTACTACAGATCTACTTGAGGGAGGATTATTCAACACTGTCAGAACTTCTGAAGCTGATTGATAGCGCTGACTAGACTTATCTTCTAACATCTTGTTGAGGAGATTCGCTAAAAAATCACTAATTGATCTTTTTTGCGATTTTAATACCGATTGCCATAACCATCGCCGCTGATTCACAGCATAGACTGGATCTGGCAAATTATTGTTACTTTGGGGGAAACATCCTGTTAATAAACGGACACAGGTAGCGGCTAAACTATATAAATCACTAGCGGCGACTGCACTGCCCATGATATGTTCATAAGCAGCATAACCCGGAGTATATAAACCTGTCCCCATTTGGGAGGTTTGCTCTTTAATTCCCCCAAAATCAATTAACATCAATTTACCGTCACTCCGACGACGCATCAGATTATCCGGTTTGATGTCACGATGGATCAATCCTTTAGAATGGAGATAGACAAGGACTGGTAATAATTGCTGTAATATTTCCTTGATTTTCTGTTCACTAAATCTTCCTTCTCTTTGATACTCTTGAAGCAGGGTTTCTCCTTCAATAAACTCTTGGACTAAATAGAGGGAGTTCCCCTGAGAGAAGTAATCATAAACGGTGGGGATTTGTTCGTGTTTTAATTCATCTAATTTTTCCGCTTCTCTTTGAAATAACTCCTTAGACTTCTCCAGAGCAGCTCCCTGCATTTGAGCGATAAATTTTTTAATAACCCGGGGTTTTTCCTTAAAATTCAAGTCCTTAGCTTGATAAGTTCTACCGAATGCGCCTTCCCCTAATACTCCGACAATGAGATAACGGCTATGAAAAGAATATGATTGGCTAGTTTGGCTTAAATTTCCGCCACATCCTTGACAATAGCTATAATGAGTCGGATTTTGAGGATGGGAACATTCGGGATTGAGACAGTAGAGGATACTCATAAATCATCTGGAGGAATTTGATTAAGTACCTAAAAAAATTGATGATCTCATTGAGAGAAGATGTGTAGGCTCCCTGAGTCGGTTACAAATCCCGTCAAAAAACCAAAATTAACAATCCGCCGTAACGCACCAATTCTATCATTAATTCTACCTGAATATCAAACAGCAACTAGAAGCCTGTTCCGCGGCAGTGGGAGTTAGGGGTTGCTAACAGGGGGAACAGTGATGACAAAGCGGATGACAGTTCCGATAACTGCTGTTGCCAAGATGGTGATTAATGCCCAAATTTGGGCTTTCTGGGAGCCTTTAATCTCTTTTAGATCACCTTGTAAGGTGTTGAATTCTCCCTGTAATGCCTTGAGATCTCCCTTTACTTCGGCCTCGAATCTGACTTGAACAATCCTGATCTCTGTGACATCTTTCTGGAGCGCGTCTAGCTTCTGATTGGTCTCTTTAAGATTCTGATTAATCTGGTCTAGGATTTTTCCTAAATCGGTTTCGATGGTGAGGCCGCTCATGGGTTAGACTCCTAATTAAGTGGTGCTGTTGTTTCTGACTTAGATTTCAGTGTTTGAACAAATTGTAAAACTTTTTGTTGCTTTTCTGGTGTCAGTTCTCGCCATTGTTTAAGTATTTCTTCTTCTTTACCCATAAATACCTCGCTCTTGAATTATGAATTGTTTGGTTTTGAGCAAGGCTCATTAATAAAAACCACTCCAGACACAGAGGAAACAAAGATCATATCATTTTGGGTTTGCGGTGGACGTTGTAGAATAGAGAAAACCTACTACGCTGATAGATACCATGCCCTCTCCTGCTATTACCACGATCATCAAGATGGTTGAGTCTCTGCCTGATGAGCTTCAAGAGCAGTTAGTAGATTATGTTCGAGCTTATATTGCAGAAATTGAAGAAGAAAAACGATGGGATCAGTCGTTTAAACAGACGAAGAATAATCTAGTCGCAGCAGCCCGAAAAGCCAAAGAAGAGATTGCAGCAGGCTTGTCCACGCCGATGGATTATGAGCAGCTATGAATTCCGCGACATTGCCCTCATTTTGGCAGAAGTATCGCGACTTGAAACCAGCAGTCAAAGCCGGAGCCAGGAAAGCATATCGGTGATGGGTAGAGAATCCGTTTCATCCGTCGTTAAATTTTAAGTGTATTGACAGCGACGAAGATATTTGGTCAGTGCGTGTAACGAAGAGTCATCGAGCTTTGCGGGTGCTGTCAGGGGATACAGTGACCTGGTTTTGGATTGGCGATCATGATGAGTACGAAAAGTTTTATTCGTAAAACAGAGGAACTACAAGCCTATTCCACTCGAACTTTAAAAACCCCCTTGCCACTCTCCTATACTTTTTAAACAGGATTTAGTATCACTCCCTCATAATGACATTCGATAAACTAGATGGCATAGCGACTTTTTTCGGAAGTATCAAAGCGAGCAAGCGTAATTTTTTTGGCGAGGATAGAAGTTTTTCGAGGCAAAAAAACAGAACGTTGCCGGAAATATTCGCTAAAATATTGACGGTAGAGAGGACAACTGACTCGGCAAAACTTACCTTGTCGGTGAATTAGTCCGAGACTTTCTAGGTGAAAAGCCGCCATTAAATCAATTTCTATGTCTTTTTCCGCCATCACCACCTTAGCAAAGATAGCCGCTAAATTGCCCTTTAAGTATTGCAGATGCCAAAGTAAACGTTTAAGATGGCCTGCAAAAATATTATTTTCCTCGCCGATAGAAGTAGCCAAAATGCTTTCTAGGCTACAATTACCCCGAGCAAGATGATAGCAAGCAAGACGAATTAAATAGGGATTACCCCCTAGAAATATCCGTAGTTTTTCGCAGTCAAAATTCTGATCTAATCCCTGTATTTGACTTAATTCTCGTACTTGTGCGCTGGTAAAATTAGGCAATTCGATCGGTAAACCAAGACTAAAAGGAGATTGATAGATATCTGAGGTTTTATCAAGCTCCTGTGCAGGGGAATAGGCAACAATTAAACGTAATTTTTGCCAGAGAGGTTTGTTTTTGCCTTCCTCGTGCCAGAGGTGCAGAATACTAAAAAATTCTTCCCTTAGCTGTGGATAGGGTAAAAGATATTCAAGATCATCAAAGGCAAGCACTAAAGGGCGATCAAGATGGGAGAGAATATGCTTTTCCAGATAGATTTTACAGTTAATTTTACCCCCTAAGAAGTCATCCCAATCCTGTGGGAGATGATTGTCTAAATCTAACTGGCGACTAATACTAACACAAAGCCAACGCAGCCAGTGATTTAAATCTTGAAAAATTGAGCTTTCTGCTAACCGAAAACTGAAATAAAGTGTATGGTATTGCTGTTGTTGTGCATGATTAATAATTCTGGTTATCAGGGAAGTTTTTCCCATTTTTCTGGCCGCATTAATCCGGATCAGACTACCCCCGCGCAAGATCTCTTGATAACAAGTCTGTTCTAGATTGTTTCTGTGAATATAAAAGGGGGAATCGAGGGGGACTTGTCCCTCTGGTAACTCAGGCAATAGTTGAGGATTAATAGTATTAGTTTCTGGTAAGTTAGGACGATAATAATCGCTATTTTCTAAAGTTAAATTAAAAGCTTGAAAACAATGTTTCAGGGTTTGTTTATCCACTCCTGATTCACAAGCAAATACCTTCATCAGAGTATCTACCCCTAAAAGAGTTTTCTCGCTGAGGACTTCTAGGGTGAAGCGATGACCGCAATTATCCCGATATTCCGCTTCTTGTTTGGCAGTAAGTAATTTTTCTAGTCCCGTGGTGGTGAGGATAACCCCGCGTCTGCGGCGCTGTTTTTCCGGTTTTTCCATGATATTTTTTCCCTGTCCTGAACCCAAACTCTGCACCTCTAGAGGTTTTGAGTTTCCTATAGACTTCTCCTCAACAGGGAAACAATCAATTCCGTAATTTTACTGGTTTAGCCATCAAAAAGCTAGGAAAAATAACCAGACCACTTATTTTCTTCCCCGTCCGAGTTATTTCTGGGATGGGGGTAAATCTTAGCCTACTTGCTGACGATAGCTATTCATTTCTAGGCTATCTTCCCCATAAAGATCCTCAATGTGTTCATGACAACAATCGATCGCAAATTGCTCAAATTCTCCCGGTTCAATTTGATACATTTTGGCAAAAATATCGGGTTGAACACGACAAAATTCTGGTCTCTGGTCATAAATCGTACAGAGACGGGTTTGGCGATCAAAGTGTATACACCAACCTTCTTCCCCAACCATGCTGAGATATTGACTTAATTGTGCGGGAGTCAGATATTCTTCTAAGTCAGGACGCTCATCGGGATTTAGTTGACAACAAGCTCCACAATTTTTAATACATTTCCAATTGGCCATATAACCGGTGTGCCGCGATGAATTAATCCTAGTACCTACTGACTAGCTTACTAGCAAATAGTCGCAATTTTGCCTTCCCGCAGCAATTCCCCTCAATAGTTTTAATCTAACCCAGCGATCGGGAGTGAAAGCTTGACGAGGCAAGAATCTAATAAAATGGGCGTTGTAAGGGTCGAACTTACGGCATCCTGCTTGTAAGGCAGGCGCTCTACCACTGAGCTAAACGCCCGAATCAATTTCGCACTTTCTCAGTATAACACATATTTTCAAAAAAGTATATTATTTTTTTGAGCGAGTTAATTTTTTTCCGATGCCCTCTGGTCGAACTCACGATCGCATTACCCTAATTCTGTTGCTACCGATTGCGGGGGCGAGTTTTTTGGTCAGTGGCAGTGGTAACTTAACCTTGTTACTGTTGGCCAGTTATTTGTTTAGCGGATTTCTGTTTGGACCGGATCTTGACATCCACTCGGTACAGTACAAACGTTGGGGTTATCTGCGCTGGTTGTGGCTACCCTATCGTTCCATGATCCGTCATCGCGGTTGGTTATCCCACGGTTTATTGATCGGCACAATTTTTCGGTTATTTTATCTTGGTAGTTTTCTTTTACTAGCGGCGATCGTGATCATTCCGATCCTGCAAAGTTTCTGGGGTATAGACTGGGATTGGCGACTGTGGCCGCAGCAAGCGATCACTTGGTTGCAACAGTATCCCCGGGTAGCGATCGCTATTTTCCTGGGTTTAGAATTAGGGGCGATGAGTCATAGTTGTAGTGATTGGATCGGATCGGCCTATAAACGTTCTCGAAAAGGGAGGAACAAAAAACGTTAAGACAAGGCTGAAAATTATAGCGTTTTTCAGTCTGCTGAGGTAAGCTAAGACGCATTTAAAGCACTTATTCTTAAGATTAGCCGAATCTCCCCCAATCCCTTTACTGTTGCCTCTTGCCTCTTGCCTCTTGCCTCGTCTCAACAAGCAATTTAAATGCTTAACAGCTTACAAAAGTTATGGGTTTTAGGCAAAGGGAAAGAGGGAAGAAAAATAGGTGTACCTCACTAGCTTAGGAAACGCTATATCTCGATTTAATGTCTGGCACTGTTAGGCTATCGTTAACTACAGATCATGGCCTGCTTGACTTTTAGGAAACCGAAGCATAGCATAAACAAAACTTGAGAGAATAAAATTATGGAAACTAATGGATATAAATCGGAATGGCGATTGTTTGGCAAAACCCCTTTTTTACCGACCTATTGGTGGGATGTAGGGGCAATTGTTTTAATCTTACTGGCAACAATTGTCATTAATTCGCGCATGATCCGTCATGGACTAAATGGATTGGGCGATTTACGTTGGCATATTACTTGGATTCAGCATTTTTCCGAACAGATTAGAGAAGGTATTTTCTATCCTCGCTGGTTAGCAGGAACTAACTTCGGTTACGGTAGTCCCACCTTTGTGTTCTATCCACCTCTCGTCTATTACATTGCCTCTTTTTTCCAACTAATTGGACTCAATAGCGAACAAGCGATTAGCACGGTTTTTTCTTTGGGGATTTTGCTGATCGGGAGTGCCTTTTATCTCTATGGTCGCAGTCAGTGGCATCCCTTAGCAGCTTTCGGAGGTGCTGTTTTTTACATGACCTCTCCCTTTGTCTTCGGTCTGCTCAATGGTGGAGGATTAGCGAGTCTATTTGCCCTAATTTGGATTCCTATCGGTCTATTTGTGATTGATAGAGCGATTCATCGGGTGCCATGGCGAATTGCTCTGGCTTGCTTTTGTATGCTGGTCGCTTTAACCCATACACCCAGTTTGCTCATTTATGCGATCGCTGGAGGTTTGTATACTTTATCTTTGTGGCGACGGTATTCTTTCAGACAAGTTTTTGTCACTCTTACATTTATGGCTTTAGGTTTGGCGATGGCTGCTTTTTACCTACTGCCGGCAGTTTTAGAACAGCCCTTCACCAACATCAATTACGTCTTTGCCTTTTTGGGTGATTATATCAATTTCTTAGACTTATTGACTCAAAACTTTCGTAATCAACTTTTTTTACAGTTATTCTGTTTGTTTACTCTCGCTCTCATCGCCTATCTGAGCCAGAGGTCATCAGCAGCCCAAAAAAGAAATATTATCTACGCCGTAGCAGTAATGCTAGTAGTTTTATTCTTGGTCAGTCCAGGGTCAAATTGGATTTGGCAATCGATTCCACCACTGCAAAAGCTAGAAACTCCCAACAGGCTCCTGTCATTATTATTCTTCGCCGGTGCTTATCTGTGCAGTGTGGCTATTGATGGACTGCTACGAGGAGGTTATTTCTGGAAATTCTTGGGTTTAACTGTCATTACCTTGATTATTCTTTTTAACCTGCGTTCTGGTCTCAAGAACACTTATGCTTATCCTGCCCTTCATAGTGGTGGCAAAGGCAAAGTCTTTATCCGTCCTTGGATAGAAACTATTCTTAACGATCCCTTCTCAGATAAACTGATCGACGTTCCCGAGTACCGCCCCTTATTGCCAGCATCGGGCAATTATCCAGATTTTGTCCGGGAAAGATATTCCGATTCGGGACTACCCTTAACTTTAACTGCCAATACCCCCCTTCCGGTTCCCCAAATTGGAGAACCGCGATTTTCCCTGGTTAGTGGTCAGGGGCAAGTGAAAGTCGAACATTGGGGAAGTTATCACCGAAAATTAAAGGTAGAAGTCCAAGAAGCTGCCACCCTGCGAATCCGTCTTTATCATTATCCCGCTTGGCAGTTAACCGTTAATGGTCAACCCCAACCCCTAGAAATGGGCAAGGATGGAACTATACTGGTCAAGTTAGCGCCAGGTAGTTATATCCTACAGCTATCCTACGGTTGGACAAATGCTCTGATCGCTGGCACTGCGATCGCTTTTTGTGCTTTCCTAACGCTATTGGGTTACGGTGTATTTCTGTGGCGAAAAGGTTTACTTTTCGGAACTACGCCCTAAATCTTTAGATCTATGATAGGCCGCCACTACTGCCTCGATAATAGTCGATCGAAAAGAGCCTTTTTCCAATTGTCTCACCCCGGCAATCGTGGTTCCTCCGGGGCTAGTGACGCGATCCTTTAATTCCCCCGGATGTATGGCCGATTCTTTTAATAGGGTTGCCGTCCCCAAAACCGTTTCTAGGGCCAATTGAGACGCGATCGATCGCGGTAATCCGGCCGCCACACCACCATCACTTAAAGCTTCCACCATTAGGGCCACAAATGCTGGGCCCGATCCCGATAATCCCGTTACCGCGTCCATCAAAGCCTCGGGAACTTCCACCACCGAACCGACCGCGGCAAAAATATCTCTGGCTACGGCCAGATGTTCCGGTTCCGCATGACGACCGGCTGCGATTGCCGTAACCCCTTGTCCCACCGTGGCGGGGGTATTGGGCATCGTCCGGATCACGGGGCGATCGGGAAAGCCCATTTCTAAGCGATTGAGGGTAACTCCTGCTAAAATCGAGATAATTAGGGGTTTTTCGGGTATTCCCAGCAAGCTATTGACTACTTGCTCTAAAATTTGCGGTTTTACCGCTAAGATTAACACCTCAGTTGCTCTGGCGGCTTCCCGGTTATCCTCACTGACTTGCACTCCGTAGGTATTAACCCAAAAGTTGCGCCGTTGGGGTTGGGGTTCACTGACTAACACCGTTTCCGGACTATAAATATTTTTTTTTAATAAACGGCTGAGAATGGCCTCGGCCATCACTCCACCGCCAATAATTCCTAAACGAATAGACACAGTATTATTGAAAGTAAAAAGTAAAAAAGAGTGAATCCTCTCGAGAATCGATCGATTTCTAGCTTCGACAAACTTGACGAGAGGACTATGGGAGGATTCATTGAGCTAATCGACTGCTTTCGACTCCCCAAGCAGGTGTGGAGGAAACGGGACGAGCTATTTTCGGGTTATCGGTGATATCGTGAATAGTTCCGGAAAGGGTGCTAACTTTAACGCAGCTGGGGGTAAATAGGAAAATACTCTCACCGATGCGTTCTTGATGACCATCAATCGCATAAGTGCCACCGGCGACAAAATCCACGGCTCTTTGTGCTTCTTCGGGATCCATGACGTTGAGGTTTAAAACCACCGATTTGCGTTCTCTCAGGGTTTGGATAACTTGGGGCATTTCCTCGAAGGAATGGGGCTCGATCACGACCACTTCTGCATTATTGTTGTTAATACCTGGCATACCGATCACGTTGCTTCTGTTGAGTCCCATAGATGTGGCTGTACTGAGATTTAAAGGTTCGCGTTGACGACGATTGAGGGGATCTTCTTCTTCGTTTTGACCCCTATCTTGGGGGGAAGACTTTTCCCAGTTCATTTCTTCGTAGTCGGTTTCGTCTTCGTCTTCCGGTTGTTCGGAGATACCGACAAAATCTTTGAGTTTGGTAAAAATGTTGTTCACAGTCTAAGTGTCCTTCAAAAGATTTTTTTGGGTGGTCTTGGCCAGAGTCGGGGTTGTTTTAGTTACCCTTAACAATTTTGGCTCTCACTTGGTACAGGAGAACTGTTTTGTTAAGGGGGCATCCATCTAGTGGATGGAACTAAATTTTTCCTTCTAGTCGTCTGGGGGCAGCGGTTAGTTCCCTCTTTTCAGTTATCAATTATCAGTTATCAGTTATCAGGGGATAGTTTTTAGGGATTGGGAAAAAGTCAATTCCTCATTTCTAACCAGCAACTTCTAGACTAGACGCTGTAATTCTAAGATATATTGTCACCAATTATTAAAATTTCTAGAGGTTTTTTCTGTAAATTTACGCAGATGGTTCAGTAAATGCGATCACCAAAGATGCCAGTTCCCACCCGGATCAAAGTGGCTCCGGCCTTGATTGCCAGAGGATAATCGTTAGACATCCCCATGGATAGATGCGGCAGGCATAAACTAGAGCTATTCTCGATTATTTGGGCTAAATCGCCAGTTTTTTCAAAGGCGGCTAACTTTTCCCCGTCGGATAATCCTTGGGGCAGAATTGTCATCAAACCCTGAATTTTTAGCTGTTTACAGTTGACTAAAGCGGGAATATCTGCTATGAGTTCGTCCGTGTCCCAACCGAACTTATCGGGATCGGGGACAACTTTCACCTGTAGCAAAACTTGGGGATTAATCTCTAATTCTGAGGCCAGGCGATCGAGTCTTTGGGCTAATTTTAAACTATCGAGGGAATGGATTAAATCAAAAGATTCTAGAACTTTGCGGGCTTTATTTGCCTGTAGATGCCCGATAAAGTGCCAAGAAATATCTGGCAGGTCTTTTAGTTCTTGCTGCTTCGAGATTGCTTCCTGTAGCTTACTTTCGGCAAAATCTCTCACTCCTGCCCGGTAAGCTTGACGGATATAATCACTCGATACCTGTTTACTGACGGCAATCAGGCGCGCGGAGGGGGGTAGGGTAAGACGGATTGACTCGATGCGACTAGCGATCGTCATGAACTAGACTGAAAAGGTTTGTTGATAAGTTTGGTTGAGACTGTTAAATTCTTGCACATTACTGCCCCGGCGCAAATTCCGCAGCCGGTTTTCCACTAAAAGACGAGCATCGGAACGACTAATCGGATCGAACGAGACTTTTTTCGGACCCACCGTCACCAGAAAAAAAAGACGTTGGGCATAAAGAGTGGTAAATAATTCCTGATGTTCTTCTAATAGACAGACTCTGTATAGTAGACCGAAAGTGGGATGATTGAGATAGGTTTCGTTACTCATTCAAGCGATCGCTAAAGGAAAAGGATGGAGCGAACTAAAAAATTTTTCAACGAAAAAATCAAGCGGATGGCTCAAAAACAATTGATTTTTCGGGGGTTTCCCTAGTCTAATTTTACCAGAATCCTTCAATGACAACTAACGATGCCAGTCTATGTCATGATTTCCTGAGTTTTCACTTTTTCCCTGTTAACGTGGATACATCTCGGTGACAACTTGTCACCATCAGAAATTAGCTCTGCTGCAAAAATCAAAGATTTTCCGTTAGGTGAGGAGACTCCGAGACTCGGAGACACGAGGAGGAAAAAGACAAGAGACAACTACAATACCCATAAAAGCTAAGATTATCTCAAATTTATCTGGTTTTTTAGATATTTTGACCCGATAGCGGCGATCAGTGCCGTGAAAACTCACATCTGATAACTGATCACTGATAACTGATCACTGAATCGCTGATCAAATGCCCTAAGCTTGTATTAAGCCTTTTTTAACTTCAAATTCCTTTAACCTCAATCAATATGGATTTTTCTAGTCTTGTTGCCAGTCAGCTAAACGCCGGCGCTATCTGGCCCGAAGGAATCCTGATTATCACCCTGATGGTGATTTTAATCGGCGATTTGATCTTGGGACGGAGTGCCAGAAGTTGGCTGCCCTACGCGGCGATCGCTGGTCTGCTCGCTGCTGTGGTTGCTCTCTATTTTGCCTGGGACAATCCGAAACCAGTGGCCTTTTTAGGGGCTTTTGAGGGCGATAATCTCAGTATCGTCTTTAGGGCGATTATTGCTCTTTCTACCGCCTCCACAGTGCTGATGTCTATCCGTTATGTGGAACAAGCGGGAACCTCCCTAGCGGAATTTTTAGCCATTATGCTCACCGCGACCCTCGGGGGAATGTTCCTATCTGGCGCTAGTGAATTGGTGATGATCTTCATCTCCCTAGAAATGCTCAGTATTTCCTCCTATCTAATGACCGGTTACATGAAGCGGGATCCTCGATCGAACGAGGCCGCCTTAAAATACCTGTTAATTGGAGCTTCTAGTTCGGCGATTTTCCTCTATGGTGTTTCCCTTCTCTACGGTTTATCCGGAGGTGAAACCAGTTTAAGTGCCATTGCCCAAAAATTAACCGCTGTTAACGGTGGTCAGTCCTTGGCCTTAGCGATCGCATTAGTGTTTGTGATTGCCGGTATCGCCTTCAAAATTTCGGCGGTTCCCTTTCACCAATGGACCCCTGATGTGTACGAAGGTTCACCCACTCCCGTGGTGGCTTTCCTCTCGGTGGGTTCCAAAGCGGCCGGTTTTGCCCTAGCAATTCGCCTCTTAGTGACGGTTTTCGGTCTAGTCAGCGAACAATGGCGGTTTATCTTTATCGCTCTAGCAATTTTGAGTATGATCCTCGGCAACGTGGTCGCCTTGGCCCAAACTAGCATGAAACGGATGTTAGCCTATTCCTCGATCGGTCAGGCGGGTTTTGTCATGATTGGTTTAACCGCCGGTACTGACGCGGGTTACTCTAGCATGATTTTCTATCTGTTAATTTACCTGTTCATGAACCTAGGGGCTTTTGCCTGTGTGATTCTCTTTGCTCTGAGAACCGGAACCGATCAGATCGCTGAGTATTCGGGACTCTACCAGAAAGATCCGCTCCTAACCCTCTGTTTAAGCATCTGTCTCCTCTCTTTGGGGGGAATTCCACCTCTAGCGGGCTTCTTTGGTAAGATTTATCTATTCTGGGCCGGTTGGCAAGCGGGACTTTATGCCCTCGTCCTCGTTGGTTTAGTCACCAGTGTGGCCTCGATTTACTACTATATCCGTGTGGTCAAAATGATGGTGGTTAAGGAACCCCAAGAGATGTCCGATGCGGTGAAAAATTACCCCGTTATCAATTGGACTCTTACCGGGATGCGTCCCCTACAGGTGGGTATTGTCCTCTCCCTAGTGGCGACTTCCCTAGCTGGTATCCTTTCCAATCCTCTCTTTACCCTAGCGACGGATTCCGTCACCACTACCCCCATCCTACAATCGGCGGCCCTGGCGACGCACATTTCCCAGGCGAATTGAGAATCCCTGTTGATTTATCCTAGCTATTCTAGTCCTGTCTTAAGGTTGGGATAAATCAACCACCTTATACCAAATCCGTTGGCTCTCTTCGGTTTGGTGGGTAAAATGTATTCTAAGATACAGTCCTGCGGGCGAGCGAGTGGAAGGAACCACAGAGGCACAGAGGACACAAAGATTGATCCCTTCTATAGTAAGTTAAACTGATCACACAAAGAATAAGAGAGCCATCGGTTTTTAATAATGTGATTAACTCTCATCTTGTTCTAAAATAGAGGCTAAAATATCTGGAGTTAATCCGTTAGCTTCTGCTTCATCACTAGCTTGATCCATAACTGTTGATAATCTCGCCGCTGCTTTTTGACGATATTTTTCTAATTCTAATTGAATAGTTTCAGTTAATTTGTTTTCTATGTTTGCTCGGTCATTGGGTTTAATTTTAGCGTAATATCTAGCAATTTCTAAAGGAACTTGAATAGTGATTTCTGTCTTGCTATTCATGGTAATTGATTGTTCTTTTTACTTTTAACAGACCTCTATTGTAGCACGAAATCACCATACTCATTGAATTTGACCCTATTGATGTAAAAGTTGCCATTGGATCAAAAAAATCAATGAATAGGGCTTGCTGAAAAAGTACGGGCGAAGCATTCGGATAGAAAATCTACGGTTTCACCGATAGGTTATTGCCCGAATGCTTCGCCCCTACAGGACGCGGGCCGATGAAGACGCAAGGTTTTGAACCACGATTCTCTCAAAATCTTGCACCTGTGAGAGCAAAACAGGACACTAAAACCCTTACCTCGTCTATATTTCACATTTATTCAGCAAACCCTAAATAGAAACATGGACTAAAAATAAACCCCCCTCAACTGGCTAATTGAAGGGGCATTTATGGTATTTTTATAAGCAATTTAGCCAACTTTTGTGGTTTCTTTTTCGGCTGATTTGGATGGCTTTAGTTTGCGCTTGAGGGTTGAAGCTGCGCCGAGAGTACCGAGAACTCCAAGACCAAAGAGGGAGGCGGGTTCAGGTACTTGTTGTGCTGTTTGTGCTATCCCAAAAGTTACGGGTAAAGATACTGAAGCTACAACCTCGGTGAAACCAGGTGAAGAGATTGAACCTTCAAGATTCACAGGCTGAAAAGTTGACTTGTCAATGAAAGTACCGATTTCATACTGCCTGTTGCCGAACGGATTTCCTGAGTTCTGAAACCTTACTCTGGCCGCGTTAGAACCAGAAGCGTTTGTATTAAAAGTTAACGTTGAAGATGTGGCATTAACCAAAAATTGCCCTGTTCCGTTGATACTGCCACTAGGAATGACGACAGTATCTAAAGTAAAAGGATTACCATTAACTGTCAAGGTAAGGTTAACGTTGGTAAAGGGATTGGGGGTACCAGTTGAGTTGATAGTATAGCTACCTATTGGCACATCTACGGTTCCCACCAAAGAAGCGTTATTACTACCATTACTCCAACTGCGGTTAACAGTAAAAGTAACGGCCGTTGCCGCCACAGGAGTGAGCATAGCAGCGAGAGAAGTTGCGCCAGCTAAAGCTAGGGTGGGAATTAATCGGTTTTTAATCATCTTGATTGAGCAAACGGGTGAATAGAGGCAACTATCGTCTTGCTCGCAGCTTGGTCAAGCAACAGCCTAACCCAAGACAACAGGCAGACGGAAGAAATAATACACATTCCCCCCCCCCCCCACAAATGTATCAAAAGCTACAATTTAATAATTCTTTACATTTTTCTCCTCGACTAGCGACTCATACTAAATCCGTTGAGTATAGGCTACATATCAGGACAGGCAAAAGGGGGAATAGATAATCAGTTTTTAATAACCGGATTTAGTATTAAGACTTTTTCTAAGCTTAACCTGCTTTTTGCCTTACTCAAATTGGCCAAGTAGAAGACTCATTTCGTTAACAACATTCTCACTTGCCTTTAACGCTTCTTTTCTAATTGCTTGAATTTCGGTCATACTTTTTGCTATTCTCTGCTGTTCAGATTGGGGTGGAATAGGCACTAAAACTTTAGACAAATCATCCCCTAAAATAGTAGGAATGGCATGACCTGTCATGTACCTTTTAATCTGACGCAAAAAAAAGTCTGTTCGCATATATACTAATAAAAACAAAGGCTCGACTCCCTGAATATTTCTTAATACTGAAAATCCATTTGAGCAAATTGCTCCGTCTTCATCTTCCGTGATTAGGGCTGTTGCTTGGCGTGGTGTTCCTGTACTTGCTCCTGAAATTGCTGTAATAATATCGCCTTTGTACAATCTATAAGTTGCGCGAGATGGGGCCTCGTGTGCCTTAATTATTTGTTGGGAAACAACTTGCATTGTACGATAATCAACATCGGAAATAGCGATATATCTAATTTCACTGTCCCTAGCTAAACGAAAATCAGCCGCAGCTCTCAAAATATCGGCAATTTCACCTAAAGGTTTCGCTCCAATAGATTTCAGATGTTCTAATAATTTTTGGTCATTGGGTAAATAATGTTCGGCATCCAGTCTCGAATTGAGCAGGGTATTCTTAACTGTATAAATACAATCGCTGTTTTGTGCAAATTCGCCATTGATAAATGACCTAAAAGATTGAGAAATATCATCTATATCATCGTCAACTATTGGCAAACCTGATTTTTTTCGGGCTATAACTCCCGACTTGTTGCGCTTATATATTGTTTGTCCTTTAACGTCATAGCCTATTTTTTTGATTTGTGCCATAAAACAAGAATCATTGTTTGCTGGTAATTTTTGAACCACCAAAAGTGATGTCTTGATTCCAGTGCCGTAGGGTACAAAGGCTTCCGGCGGTATGGAAACAACACCTAATATTTTTGTTTGGGAGCGCAACCAATGGCGAATCGGTCCATTAGAGATATTTTGTAATAAACCATCGGGCAGAATAATCGCCATGCGTCCACCTGCCCGCAATAATTTTATAGATTTCTCAATAAATAAAATATCGGGCGACTGACCCGCTAAAACGGTTGGGGAAACTTCCCAACCATTGGACGCTGATTTATGCCATTTCCGGGCAAGAATATATGATTGAAGAATTTTCTGGTCTTCTACTTTGCCTTTATTTCCGAAAGGAGGATTTGTCAAGATAACATCAAAAGAATTATTTAGTTTTTCATCTTCGATAAGCGCATTAGTGCAGATAATTTCTGAACCTGTGCCACCTTCAAAAACTAAACGAATCATTCCCGAAAGGGCGACATCAGGATTAAATTCAATTCCTGTAATACTTTCTTGCACAAAACTTGCTATATCGAACTCTGGGTTATTTTGTCGAACATGGTTGATTGCTTGAATTAAAAAACCACCACTTCCGCAAGCAGGATCTATAATTTTTTCGTTTGGTTTGGGGTCTATCATTTCAACCGCAAGGCGGACAATTGGGTGAGGGGTAAAAAATTCTCCCCTATCTCCACGCTGGTGTCTATTTACAAAAGTCTGAAAGGCTTCCCCTTTTATATCGCCAGATGTTTTAGTTAAATTAATGTACTGTAACCTGCCTACAATATAAGCAAGAGTCAAAGGTTTTAACTTGAATGTGTCATCGGTGAAAAATCCCCGATAATGATTCTTGATTGAGGTAAATAATTGACTGAGACGCGACATAAATTCATCGGACTTATTTGCTACGATGGCTTTATATTCACTTGCTGTAACGCCAAAATTTACAGATTGCTTGGCAGATTTTTCGTCATGAAGTTTGATGATGATTAGTTTAACCATCTCGTGAAAAATCTTGTCTTTGAGCATTCCTTCGTTGGCGTAAATATAATTATGGCACTCTTCAAAAACTGCTGAAAGATTGTTAGAAGGTCGTAATTCCTGAATTTGCGGGAGTTTTTCAGGTAACAGGCTATCTTCGGAAAATAACAATCCTTGCTCTTTCATTTACTGCGCTTGATTTGACCGTTTCCCCTTGCGGGTTGTTGAATAGATAGACTATTTTTAGCCTTGACTGCATTCCTAGCAAACCAGTCTTTTAGTGGACAGAGATCATCGCCATCTTGATTAAACAAGAACTTGCCCCTATACCTAATTATGGAATATAAATTAGAGTATGTCAAGAGATAAAAAATTCAGTTTAATGTTAACCAAAGTGAGTAAAAAAAGCTGAGAGATTGTTTAGGGCAGAAATCTTGAGGGATTATATCAAAACATTGAGGAAGACTGAATAAATTCAGTCATGCTCTCCTGTTATTTTGGTAAAATTGTTTAGCCTTTTGATCAGGTGGGTGGCACTCACCTGATTTATTTTTAGCTATACATTAAAACGGAATAGTAAAACATCACCCTCTTGAACAATGTATTCCTTGCCTTCACTTCTGACTAAACCTTTTTCTTTGGCTGCGCTCATCGTGCCACTATTAACTAAATCCTGATAAGACACAGTTTCCGCACGAATAAAACCCCGTTCAAAATCCGAGTGAATAACTCCGGCTGCCTGGGGTGCTTTCATACCGGCAATAATCGTCCATGCGCGGGTTTCTTGGGGTCCAGTGGTGAGATAGGTACGCAGTCCTAATAACTCGTAGGTAGCTTTAATTAAAGATTTTAATCCCCCTTCTTCTACTCCTAAAGAACCGAGAAAATCTTTTCTTTCTTCCTCCGACAATTCCACTAATTCCGATTCTACTTGAGCAGAAACGATCACAACTTTGGCCTGTTCCTGTTGGGCAATTTGACGGACACTTTCTACCCAATCATTACCCGTGGCCAGATCATCTTCGCTCACATTAGCGGCATAAATAATCGGTTTACGACTCAATAAACCGAGATTTTTAATTAATTCTTCTTCCTCTTTGCTTAAATCCACTTTTCGCGCCGAAATACCGTCATTAAGACAAATTAGGATTTTTTCAAGGATAGCCAATTCTTCGGCGGCTTCCTTGCTATTTTTCGCCTGTTTGCGTAAACGTTCCACCCGCTTCTCCATCTGTCCCAAATCCGCTAGAGCTAACTCTAGATTAATCACCTCGATATCCCGGGCCGGATCCACGGACCCAGAAACATGAATAATATCATCATTATCAAAACAGCGCACCACATGAACGATCGCGTCCACTTCCCGGATATTAGCCAAAAATTGATTACCCAATCCTTCCCCGCGACTGGCACCCTTGACTAATCCGGCGATATCGACAAATTCAATCCGCGTCGGCACGATTTTCTCAGAATTAGAGATTTTAGCCAAAACCTCCAGACGTTCATCGGGGACGGATACCACACCCACATTCGGTTCGATGGTACAAAAGGGGAAATTAGCGGCCTCGGCCTTGGCATTAGCCACCAGAGCGTTAAATAGGGTGGATTTTCCCACATTTGGCAGTCCCACGATTCCAGCTTTCAACATAAAAATTGCTTGATAAACATCATCCCGACCTCTCACTATATCAGGCTGCCTCTCGTTTTTGTAAATCCAGTTGATGAGAAAGACGGTGGATAGTTAACAGCTTAGTTAACATTTATTCAAGTTCCTTAACTAAAAGTAGGCGAGATTTTACAAGAGATTGCGAGAATGGGATGTAATGCTTGAGACTGAGTTAGGGTGAAGAGTAGGAAAGAATACACCTGTAGCACTGGGCAAAATTATGGCAAGACAGGCCTTTCACTTCTAAATACGTCCTGAGAGTAATTTTCAGTGCTATGACAGTATATTTCCCAAGGGCGATCGAGTGTAAATATCGTCCAATCGCCGCAACTAATCACTAAATCATTGTTGGGGGTATCTGTATGAATCAAAGTATCGGAGCAAACACCCGTAATGTGGCCCTTGTCGGCCCCTACTCCAGTGGAAAAACCTCCTTACTGGAAAGTTTACTTTTCGTAACAGGAGCCATCACCAGAAAAGGCAAAATCAGCGATCGCAATACCGTTGGTGATAGTTCCACGCAAGCGCGGGATCGACAGATGAGTGTAGAAGTTTCCGTTGCCCACAGTCAATACCAAGACCTAAATTTTACCTTTCTCGATTGCCCCGGTTCGATCGAATTTGCCAGTGAAACCTATAATGCCCTCGTCGGGGCCGGTGCTGCTATTATCGTTTGTGAACCGGTGGTCGATCGAGTTCTCACCCTGGCTCCCTTGCTAAAATTCCTCGATGATTGGGAAATTCCGCATCTAATCTTCATCAACAAGATGGATCGCTGTAATAGTCACTTTAACGAAGTCCTACAAGCTCTCAAATCCGTTTCTAGTCGTCCCCTCGTTCCCCAACAATATCCTATCCGTCAGAACAACGAAACTATCGGATTTATCGATTTAATCAACGAACAGGCTTATCATTACCATGCTAACAGTCCCGCCGATCCTGTACCTTTACCCGACCACCTCAAGGAAGAAGAACAGATCGCTCGACAAGAAATGCTAGAAACGATTGCCGAATTTGATGATCATCTTTTAGAAGAACTCCTCGAAGATATTAACCCCTCCCGGGAAGAAATTCTCCAAGACTTAAAACAAGAACTGGGAGCCGATCAGATAGTACCCGTGTTCTTTGGTATGGCGGAACGGGACTATGGTGTGCGTCATCTCCTCACCGCTTTAGTGGAAGAAGCGCCGGCCCCGACAATTACCGCCAATCGTCGCGGTCTCGATCCCAGTGCGGATGGGGACGCAGTGGTACAAATCCTCAAAACCTATTTTACTCCCCAGGGCGGTCGCCTCTCCCTAGGGCGAATCTGGCAGGGAACCCTTAACGATGGCATGGCCTTAAACGGTGTGCGGATTGGTGGTATCTATCGTCTCATGGGACAACAACAACAACCCTTACAGCAGGCCCAAGCGGGGGAAATTGTCGCTCTCGGTCGTTTGGAAGGAATCGGCACCGGAGACGTGGTGAGCAGCGGCAGTCAAAAACCCGACCTTCCCAAAGGATTACAGCTTAAACCCGTCTTTGCTCTAGCTATTGCCGCCGTCAATCGCAAGGATGAAGTTAAATTAAGTTCAGCTTTGACAAAACTGATCGAAGAAGATCCCTCCCTCTACTGGGAACAACACGGCGACACTAAAGAAGTGATTCTCTGGGGACAGGGAGAAATTCATCTACAAGTGGCCCTCGATCGCCTAGCACGCAAGTATAATCTACCGATGACCACCCATTTACCCCAAGTTCCCTACAAGGAAACGATCAAAACCAGCACCAAATCCCACGGACGTTATAAACACCAAACCGGCGGCCACGGTGCTTTTGGTGATGTGTATCTCGATATTAAACCCCTGGCCCGGGGGGAAGGTTTCCACTTCCATGAAAGCATTGTCGGTGGTGTCGTCCCCAAACAGTATATCCCCGGGGTGGAAACGGGAGTGCGGGAATATCTCGGTCATGGTCCTTTGGGTTTCCCCGTGGTGGATATTGATGTCACCCTCACCGATGGTTCCTATCACAGTGTCGATAGTTCCGAACAAGCTTTTAAACAAGCGGCCCGTCTAGCGATGACGGAAGGACTGCCTAAATGTCATCCGGTCTTATTAGAACCCATTCTATCGGTGACGGTTCTCGCTCCCTCAGAATACACCGCCAAGGTTTTACAGTTAATCAGTGGTAAACGCGGTCAAATTCAGGGTTTTGAAGCTTCTGAGGAGTGGAAAGGTTGGGATCAGGTGACGGCCTATCTACCCCAAGCGGAAATGCACGATTTGATCGTTGAATTGCGTTCTTTGACTATGGGTGTCGGTTTCTTCCGGTGGGATGAGGATCACCTGCAAGAAGTGCCGGATAAACTGCGCGATGCGGTTTTAGCCATGCAGGGTAATGGTAACAAGTAAGGTCTTCTTGGCTGTCACTAAAGTAGAGCGATAAATTACCGAGAGATGGGCTTTTATTGGCTCATCTCTCCCTTTTCTGGCAAAAAATGACAGAAGGGTTCGATAAAATTAGCCTAGTGCTATACTGCCCCAAATTAGTCTCGGAATTCTCAACTTAACCTCATGAATTTATCTAACCTGATCTTAGTCGCCCTCGGTGCAGGAATTGTTTTCGGTGCGCTGCTCAATGGTTTTTTTCCTGCCCTAATCCTACCCTTAGACGACTATATTCTTGCGCCGGTGGGACAGGTTTTTCTGCGCTTAATTCAATTTGTAGTGGTTCCGATCGTTTTTTCTTCTCTTATTTTAGGATTAACCCGGGTACAGAATGCGGCGCGGATCGGTAGATATTTACTCAGATTGATGACTGGCTATCTGCTAACCAGTACACTTGCTCTGTTAATCGGCATGGCGACGGCGTTGCTATTAAAACCGGGGATAGGTTTAGAGGGATTTGCCACTAATGCCGCCATGACCACCAATACACCGGTATCCTTGAGAGATTGGCTGATTAGCTTGATTCCGGTTAATCCCCTAGAAGCTCTTACCGGGGGCAATCTTTTACAGGTAATCGTGACGGGAGTTTTATTTAGTATCGGCATCGGACTGGCCAAAGAGGGGGCAAAACCTTTTATTCTGTTGATAGACAGTCTTTATCTAATCAGCGAGAGAATCCTATCGGTGATTCTTTATCTAGCACCTGTGGGGGTATTTGCCCTGATTGCTTCGGTTATCGCCACTCAGGGGTTAGAATTAGTGGCGAGACTTTTTTTCTATGTTTTTGGTCTGTTTTTGGCCAGCACCTTGATGATTGGGGTGTATGTTTTGCTCCTTTTTGCCCTCAAAGGAGAACCTCGACGCTTTTTTGCCTCTTTATCGGAGTCTTTATCCTTAGCTTTCGGTACTGCTAGTTCTAACGCCGCTTTACCCGTAGTTTTGCGGGAAATTCAAGAATACGGTTTACCCGAAGATATCGCCAGTTTCGCTATTCCCTTGGGAACGGTACTAAAACGCGATGGTTCGGCAATTTTACAGGGATTTAATGCTCTTTTTATCGCTCAGGTTTACGGAGTTCCTTTAAGTCCCTCTTTGTTATTAGCGATCGCATTGAGTGGTTTATTGGTTTCTTTTAGTACCCCTGGAGTCCCCGGCAGCGCATTAATTACCATGACTACCGTATTATCGGCGGCGGGTTTACCATTAGAGGGAGTGGCTTTAGTGGCAGGGGTCGATCGCTTGACCGATGGCTTTAAAACCGTGTTAAATGTGATCGGTAATACAGTTAATGCTATCCTGCTCAATTACTGGGAATTAGGAGAAAAGGAAAAATCCCTAGAATCAAAAAACTAGCCTCACCTAGCCACGGCAGAACCCTCGTAGAATTTGGACAAGGGGCAAAGTTTAATAGGGAATAACTGAATAGGCCGCCAGCTTGTTAGAGTATTGGGAGTAATTTTGAGCGAGCGATGATATTACAGCCTTTCCTTTCTTCCGCTTGGAGTTTTAATCTTCCCCTGTTAGCCTCGGCAGCTACGGCCGAAACTGCCGATAGTGCCTTAGTTTTAGCCTGCGTGCTGCTGAGTTTGACCGTTATTTATTTCGCCTGTAAACTGGGGGGGGAAATATGCGTCCGATTCAACTTGCCTCCCGTGTTAGGAGAATTAGTCGGTGGGGTGATTATCGGGGTTTCTGCCCTAAAATTACTGGTTTTTCCAGAAGGAGGGGCGGGATTCGAGGATTCTCTGTTAATTAACTTCCTAGAATCCACTTCCCCCCTCACCCCGGAGGAATCTCCCGCCGTTTTTAGCGCTGCTAGTGAGGTGATTTCCGTCCTCTCGGAATTGGGGGTAATTATCCTGCTGTTCGAGATCGGTTTAGAGTCGGACTTGCAGGAATTAATTCGCGTCGGTCCACAGGCAGCCGCTGTGGCAGTGGTGGGGGTTGCGGTTCCCTTTTTGGTGGGTACTTTGGGTTTAATCTATATCTTTCATCTGGCCACCATTGCCGCTATTTTTGCCGGGGCAGCTTTAACCGCTACCAGTATCGGCATTACCGCCAAGGTTTTAGCAGAAATAGGGCAGTTATCAGCGAAAGAAGGTCAAATTATCATCGGGGCAGCGGTTCTCGATGATATTCTCGGTATTATCGTTCTCGCCGTCGTTGCTTCTTTGGTGAAGACTGGAGAAGTGCAAATTAGCAAAGTAATTTATCTAGTTATTAGTTCTAGCGCTTTTGTGGTCGGGGCGATCCTGATCGGTCGTTTTTTAAGCCCCTTTTATGTTCAATTAGTTAATAGCATGAAAACTAGGGGACAATTGCTCTTAGTTTCCCTGATTTTCGCCTTTATTCTTGCCTATATTGCCCAAGTTATTCAATTAGAAGCGATTCTCGGTTCCTTTGCTGCGGGCCTGGTTCTAGCGGAAACGGAAAAGCGATCGGAATTGGCAGAACAAGTGTTCCCGATCGCCGATTTATTCGTACCGATATTTTTCGTCTGTGTGGGGGCAAAAACCGATTTAAGTGTGCTTAATCCCGCTATTCCCAGCAATCGAGAAGGATTAGTCTTGGCCGCTTTCCTAATTGTCGTCGCTATTTTGGGTAAAGTGGTGACGGGGTTAGCCGTTTTCAGTAAGGAAAAACTCAATCGCTTGGCGATCGGAGTTGGCATGATTCCCCGGGGTGAAGTGGGTTTAGTCTTTGCCGGAGTCGGGGCCGCTAGTGGTGCTTTATCCCCCGCTACCGATGCGGCCATTATTATGATGGTGATCTTGACCACCTTTGTCGCTCCGCCTCTGTTAAGGTTAGTATTTAAAGAACCCACCGCCAGTCCTCAATCAGTGAGCAGTGAGCAGTGAGCAGTTACCAGTGGTAGTGTTAAGTTACCAGTAGCAGTGTTAAGTGGCACTAACAGTGCCGTCTTTTCATTGATAACAAGGGCCGAATCTAAATCCTAATTTGTTAAGCTAAAAGCTTTCATGGACTTAGTTTCTAACCTTATTTTTAGGTAGGAGAATTGCCAGATTCTTTTTTGGAGCCTCTTGCCTATTACCTTCAGAAGCTGATAACTGATGACTGATAACTGATGACTGATAACTGATCACTGATAACTGATCAGAAACATAGCAGACCATCTCAACGTCCCATAAGCTTGTTTTTATAGATAGTTATTCTCAGGGCATTAAGGGAGCTATGGATGGCAAAAAATCGACAAAATCGTCCATTTTTACCGAAAAAAGGTAATTGATAACTGAGGAACGGGAGCATCGATCATGAGATTTCATTGGTTATTCCTAAGCGCATTAACTTGGTTGCTGGTGGCGGCCCCTGCTTGGGCAGGCAAGCTCGTCTTTTGGCGATTCGATACCAATGAGAATCGTCTGGTGTTCACCACCGACAATCGAGTGCAACCGCGAGCGCAAATGATCACTAACCCCACCAGGATCGTGATCGATCTGCCCGGGATCAGGTTAGGGCAACCCAATATTAACCGGCCCATTGGCAATATCGTCAGAAGTGTCCGTATCGGTCAATTTGATGCGGAAACTACCCGTTTAGTGATTGAGTTAGCCCCCGGCTATACCGTCGATCCTCAACAGGTAAAAATTCGCGGGATTTCGCCCACCCAATGGACAGTGGAACTGCCGGAACCGCAACCGATTAGTGAGCAAACAGAACCACCCGTCACCCCCGATCCCAGTCCTCCCCCCGATCGCGGTTCCACCCGTCCCACTCCCCCACCCCCAGTTAGTCGGACGGACAACAACGATGATTTTCAGGTGACTCGCAATGGTCTTTTTGTCCGTTTAGAGCAAAATGGTGATGATCGATCGATCCGCAGTCAACGCAGCCGGGACGGCAAAAAAATCGAATTTGAATTACCCGGGGCCACTTTACCCAGCAGTCTCACCGGTCAAACTATCCCCGTCAATCGCTATGGGGTCGGTGATATTCAATTCAGTCAAACTGCCAATCAACAGGCTAAGATTTCCCTAAGCGTTAATAGGGATAGTCCTGATTGGCAAGCTCTCTATAGTCGTTTTGGTGGCTTGGTTTTACTGCCCAGGGGCGGCATGAGTTCCGTGGATAATATCTCCTCACCTCCCCCCACTCAGGCCAGCAATCCCAATCCTCGCCCCAATAATCCCCCCCCGAAAACTGCCAATAATCCCCCTTCTAGCAGTCGTTTGGCCACGATCTCCTCGATCGATCTGACGGGTAATAACGCTCGCCTGTTAATTCGCGCGGATTTACCCCTAAAAGCTAACGGCAGTGTTAACCGGGATGGGGTCTATGAACTACGCATCGAAAATGCTAAGTTAGCCGAGTCTTTTCGAGGTCCGCGCTTTGGTCGCTCTAGTCCCATCTATCAATTGCGCGTACGTCAGGAAAGTGTTAATAAGGTGCTGATTTTGGTACAGACCGCAGCAGGATTTCAATTCGGTCGCCTCAATCAGTCGGACGGTCAAACCCTAGCCCTAGAATTGCTTTCCTCCCGCAATTCTAGCCCCGTTTCTCAGGTTCCTGACTCCACCACTATTCCCGTCCCTTTACCCCCAGATACGGGGCAATTTAACCCGCATCTGCGCCCCTCTAACCCCACCCCTAATCCCCCCCAACAACGCAATAGCCGCTTTCTAGTGGTGATCGATCCTGGCCACGGTGGCAAGGATCCGGGGGCGATCGGAATTGGTGGCCTTCAGGAAAAAAACGTGATTCTGCCCATTTCCCTAGAAGTTACCCGCATTCTGCAACAACAGGGCATCGATGTGCGTCTAACTAGAGATAGCGATTTCTTTGTCACCCTGCAAGGGCGCACGGATATGGCTAACCGGATCGATGCCGATCTATTTGTCAGTATCCACGCTAACTCTATGGGGAAAGCACGACCGGATGTCAATGGCATAGAGGTGTATTACTTCGGTGATCGCCGTTTATCGGACACCATCCATCGCAATATTGTCCGCAGTGTCGATATGCGCGACCGGGGGGTGCGTCGGGCCCGTTTCTATGTGCTGAGAACCTCGAGAATGCCCTCTACCCTGGTGGAAGTGGGTTACGTTACGGGCGCTGAGGATGCTGCTAAATTAGCCAATGCCAACTTTCAACGACAAATGGCGGCGGCGATCGCTGGGGGGATTATTGAATATATTCAACGAAATCTCCGTTAATGGTTAAATGATTGGAGCATTAGTTTACTGATCAAAAAATCCGTGTTTTAATATCATCAAATAAAGCTATTTTAGATGAGCGTTTTCCTCGATATCTATGAGAGAATCACAATTTAGTCCGATTGGTGTGTTTGATAGTGGTGTGGGTGGACTGACCGTTTTAAGGGAGTTGTATAAACAACTGCCCCAAGAATCGATTCTCTATTTCGCTGACACCGCTAGACTTCCCTACGGAACCCGTTCTAAAGGAGAAATTATCGAATTTGTCCTGCAAATTCTCACTTGGATGAGCGATCGCCAGGTGAAAATGGTGATTATGGCCTGTAATACCAGTTCTGCCTTGGCTTTAGAAGAAGTGCGGGCCGAATTTAAAGATTTACCGATTTTGGGGGTAATTTTGCCCGGGGCAAAAACTGCCGTTGAAAAAGGAAAGCGCATTGGTGTGATTTCTACCCCGGCTACGGCTAAAAGTAATGCCTATAAACAAGCTATACAAGAAATCGATCCTACTGCCCAAGTTTGGCAAATTCCCTGTCCTGAGTTTGTACCTTTGATCGAGGCTAACCGCATTTTTGACCCCTACACCACACAAGTGGCTAGGGAATATCTTCAGCCTTTACTGGCAGAAAATATTGATACTCTGGTCTATGGTTGTACCCATTATCGCCATCTTTCCCCGGTTTTACGTCCTCTTTTACCTAGTTCCGTGCGCTTGGTAGATCCCGCCGCTGCCGTTGTCCGAGCGGCGGAAAAAGAGCTAGAATTATTAGGACTAAAAAATCCCGAAACACCCCTACCTACTAACTTCGCAGTTAGCGGTGATCCTGACACTTTTGCCCGTTTATCTCGTCAATGGCTAGGTTTTTCTCCCAGGGTAGAAAAGGTTTATTTACCCGTCCCCGTTTTATAACCCTTAGCCTTTTCCGTGAGCAGTTATCAGTGAGCAGTTATCAGTGAAAAGACAGCAGGAAACTGCTATTTACAGCCTTTCTCGTCAAGGTGAAGCACGGACACTAATAA